>JAFZTV010000097.1 GCA_017618625.1 Bacteroidales bacterium
AAAAACAAAATGACAGAACTTAAATTCGAAGAACTGCTTGAGGCAGGATGCCACTTTGGCCACCTTAAGCGTAAATGGAATCCCAAAATGGCTCCCTACATCTTCAAGGAGCACAACGGAATCCATGTGATCGACCTGCAGAAGACCATCGTCAAGGCTGACGAGGCTGCTGCCGCACTGAAACAGATTGCCCGTTCGGGTAAGAAAATCCTTTTCGTGGCCACCAAGAAGCAGGCCAAGGACGTGGTGTCGGAGATGGTGAAAACCATTGACATGCCGTTCGTGACCGAGCGTTGGCCTGGTGGAATGCTGACTAACTTCGCCACCATCCGCAAGGCTGTGAAGAAGATGAACTCGCTGGATCAGCTGATGAAGGACAAAGACTTCAACAGCATCTCGAAACGCGAGCGTCTGCAGGTGCAGCGCGAACGTGCCAAACTGGACAAGAACCTCGGAAGCATTGCCGACCTGAACCGTCTGCCGAGCGCTATCTTCGTGGTTGACATCCAGAAAGAGCACATCGCAGTTGCCGAGGCTCGTCGTCTCAACATCCCGACCTTCGCCATCGTCGATACCAACTGCAACCCCGAGCTTATCGACTATCCTATCCCCGCCAACGACGACGCTTCGAAGTCGATTCACGCCATCCTCAAACACATGGTCGAGGCCATCCAGGAGGGTATGAACGAGCGCATGCTTGACAAGGACGCCGCCAAGGAAGAGGAGCCCGCAACCGACGAGGCTAACGCCAACGAGGCTCCGGCCAAGGCCACCCGCCCGCGCCGCACCCGCAAGGCTGACGCCCCCAAGGCCGAAGACAAGCCTGCCGAGAAAAAGGTTGAGGAATAATACGACAGTTATTTAACAACGACCGATTGGCAGCAACATGTCAATCGGTTTTTTCAAATCAAAAAAAGAATACATTATGGCAAACATAACAGCAAAACAAGTAAACGAGCTGCGCCAGCTTACAGGCGTGGGTATGATGGACTGCAAAAAAGCCCTCGTCGAGTGCGACGGCGACTTCGAGAAAGCTATCGACTATCTCCGCCAGAAAGGCCAGAAGATGGCTGCCAAACGTGCTGACCGCGACGCCAACGAGGGTTGCGTCCTGGCCAAGAGCAACGGCACCTACGGCGCCGTCATCATGGTGAGCTGCGAGACCGACTTCGTGGCTACCAACGCCGGCTTCGTCGAGTTCACCACCTCCATCCTCGACAACGCCATGTCCAAAGGCCTCAAGACCAAGGACGAGGTGCTCGCCATGCAGATCGACGGCCGTCCCGTCTCCGACCACATCACCGACCAGATTGCCAAGATAGGCGAGAAGATTGAGCTCGCTCACTTCGAGGTTGTCGAGGCCGCCAAGGTCTACGCCTACGTCCACCCGGGCAACCGTATGGCCGCCGTGGTTGGAATGAACAAGGACGGATTCGACGAAATCGGACACGGCATCGCCATGCAGGTGGTCGCCATGCGTCCCCTCGCCGTTGACCCCGACAGCATCCCGCAGGCCACCAAGGACAACGAGCTCAAGGTCGCCATCGAGAAGACCAAAGAGGAACTCATCGGCAAGGCCGTCGAAGCAGCCCTCAAGAAAGCCGGCATCAACCCCGCTCACGTGGACAGCGACGACCATATTAACTCCAACATGGCTAAAGGTTGGATTACCGCTGAGCAGGCCGACCTCGCTCGCAAGATAAAGGTCGAAGAGGCCGAGAAGAAAGCTGCTTCGCTCGACGAGAAGATGATTGCCAACATCGCCAACGGCCGTCTCAACAAGTTCTTCCAGGAGAACACCCTCCTCTTCCAGGAGAGCATCATGGAGAGCAAGATGACCGTGAAGGACTACATCGCTCACGCCGACAAGGACCTCAAATGCACTGACTTCAAACGCCTCGAACTTGGCGCTTAAGAAAATATCTTTGAGTTGTTCATTGAAGGGTCAAACAACAGCATCACGTGCTGTTGTTTGATTCTTTTTTTAATAGTATCGGTATTTCGGCATCATGAATACAACGGCACTTGCGTTCCCGTCCAATCGCTTCTCCGACGTGGAGCGGGTATTCGTCGAGGCGCTAGCCCCAACCTATGGTGCCGACGAGGTGCGAACCTTCGTCCTGATGCTCTGTGAGGCCTTCCTCGGGTGGGATAAGGTGGCTTATCTGCTTCACCGCTCCGAGACTATCAACCAGAGCGACCTGCTGCGCTTTCACTGGGCGTTGGAGGACCTGAAACGTCACAGGCCGATACAGCATATCGTGGGCTATACCGATTTCTGCGACTGCCGAATAAAAGTGAACGGCAATGTGCTGATACCGCGCCCCGAGACCGAGGAGATGGTGGGGTATATAGTTTCAAGTTTCAAGTCACAAGTTTCAAGTGTGCTCGACCTCTGCACTGGCAGCGGCTGCATTGCTATCGCGTTGAAGAAAAAGATGCCTGGGTGCAGGGTGACGGCGGTGGATATATCGGCGGAGGCGTTGGAGGTGGCGAGGATGAACGCGGCGGACAACGACACCGAGGTGGAGCTCATACAGGGCGATGTGCTGTCGTTCAGCCGGCAGACGGTGGTCGGCGGGCAGTGGGATTTGATTGTCAGCAACCCGCCCTATATCGCCGAGTCGGAGAAGGACTCGATGCAAGCCAACGTGCTTGACTATGAGCCGTCACAGGCTCTCTTTGTGTCGGATGCCGACCCGCTGGTGTTCTACAGGCATATAGCGGCTTTTGCAAAGCAACATCTGTCGGAGAACGGCCTGTTGGCTATGGAGATAAACGAGAGGTTTGGGCACGAAACCCTGCAGATGCTCCGCGACTACGGGTTCGCTGGCGAGTTACATAAAGATTTCCGAGGCAGGGACCGTTTCGTCACTGCCGTTCTTTAGAGTCGATGATGATGGTCACGGGGCCGTCGTTGACGAGCGAGACCTGCATGTCGGCGCCGAAGCGTCCGGTCTGCACGGGCTGGCCGTATTCCTGCGACAGCCGTGCCACGAAACGCTCATACAGCGGGATGGATATCTCTGGCCGTGCGGCGCGGATGTAGCTGGGACGGTTGCCTTTCTTGGTGCTCGCCATAAGCGTGAACTGGCTGACGACGAGGATGCCGCCTTCGCTGAGCGAGGTGACAGGGAGGTTCATCACGCCGTCCGCATCGTCGAAGAGACGCATATTGACTATCTTACGGCAGAGCCATTCGATATCCTCGTCGCTGTCGGCCTCTTCGATGCCCACAAGCAGCATCAGCCCTTGCCCGATGGCACCAACCTGCTCGCCGGCTATGGTGACCGACGCGTTCTTGACCCTTTGAATCACTACTCGCACGGCGCCTTATTCTATGATTGTCAGTTTAGCGAATTTCAGCAGCAGCTGTTTCTGTCCTACTCCGTCAAAGAAGACGATGGCCTTGCGGCTGTCGCCCTCGCCTTCGACCGCCATCACCTTGCCGCGCCCGAACTTGCCGTGCTCCACATTCATGCCTACCTGTATGCGGTTTATCTCGGCTGGTGTGTTGCCTGCGGTGGGTCCTTGCACCGGTGACTGCTTCTTGCCGTTGGCTGCTGGTTGCTTGCTGCTGGTTTTCGGCTTGGGCTTTCCTGCGTTGAAGAAGGCTCGCGGCAGCTGACCTGGCTCTGGCAGCCGCTTCCGCTGTGACGGCATCTCTATATACCGCTCGTCAATCTCTTCCACGAAACGACTCAGTTCTTGATACGATTGTTGTCCGTACTGGTATCTCGTCTGGGCATACGACAGCGTCAGCTGCTTCTCGGCTCGCGTCACCGCCACATAGAACAGCCTCCGTTCCTCCTCTAGCTCTGGCCTCGACGTGAGCGACATTATTGACGGGAACAGGTTCTCTTCCATCCCCACCACATACACGTATGGAAATTCCAATCCTTTGGCCGCGTGTATCGTCATCATCGACACTTTGTTGGGGTCCTCTTTCTCTTTGTCCTCCGATGTGAGCAGCAGCACCTGTTGCAGGAACATATCCAGTGTCTTGAACTCCGAGGCTGTCTCTTCGTTTGTGTCTGGCGTAATCTCGTCTTCGCTGTCGCAGAACTCTTTGACGGCGTTCAGTAGCTCCTCTATGTTCTCAATGCGGTTTTGGTTGTCTGGATCGTCGTCGTCAAGCAGATGCTTCTTCAGTCCAGAGGCGGCCAGCACATGCCGTGCCAGGTCGTAGGCATCGATGCTGTACATCGATGACGTGAACCGCTTTATCATCGCCACGAAGTCGTCAATCTTGCGCTCGGTCGATACCATTATACCCAGGTCGAAGTCCTTCAGGTTCTCCAACACCGTCCAGAGGCTCACGTCGTTGTCGTTGGCTGCTGCCACTATTTTGTCCATCGTAGTCTGTCCTATGCCGCGCGGTGGATAGTTTATGATGCGCGTCAGCGACTCGTTGTCGTGGTTGTTCACCACCACCTTCAGGTATGCCAGCACGTCCTTGATTTCCTTGCGTCCGTAGAACGAGAGTCCTTGGTAGATTCTGTACGGTATGTTCATCTTCCGCAGCGCTTCCTCTATCGAGCGCGACTGTGCGTTCGTCCTGTACAGTATTGCGAAATCCTTATATTCCAAGTCGTTTGCCAAGCGCTCGTTCTGTATCGAGTCGGCCACTTTGTTTCCCTCGTCTCTCTCGTCGTTGGCCCGTATCAGTTTCAGCAGGTTGCCCTGCAGGTTGTCGGTCCATATCTCCTTCTCAATCTGGTCTTTGTTGTTCGAAATAATCGAGTTGGCCGCGTTCACTATGTTCTGCGTCGAGCGGTAGTTCTGCTCCAGCTTGAACAGGTGCATGTTCGGATAGTCGCGCTTGAAGTTGAAGATATTCTGTATGTTGGCTCCGCGGAAGGCATATATGCTCTGTGCGTCGTCGCCCACCACGCAGATGTTCTCAAACCTCGCGGCCAGCTTCTTCACTATAAGGTACTGGCTGTGGTTCGTGTCCTGATACTCGTCCACCAGTATGTGGTGAAACCGGTTCTGGTATTTCAGCAGCACATCTGGAAAGTCTCTCAGCAGCACGTTCATGTTGAACAGCAAGTCGTCAAAGTCCATCGCCATCGAGTTTCTCAGACGTTTGTTGTATTTGTCGTATATCTCGGCTATATCCGGTCTCTTGGCCGTGACGTCCGTCTGTATGATTTCCGGGTTGTTCGCATAGTCCTCAGGTCCTATCAGGTTGCTCTTCGCCATAGAGATACGGCTCAGCACATATCCCGGACTGTAGTTTTTCGGGTCAAGGTCCAGCTGCTTCACTATGTTCTTTATCAACGACTTCGAGTCCTCGTTGTCGTATATCGTGAAGCTACGGGTATAACCCAGTTTGTCCGCTTCGGCTCTCAGCACTTTCGCAAACACCGAGTGGAACGTCCCCATCCAGATATCCTTCGCGCTGCTTCCCACCAGGCTTATGATTCTCTCCTTCATCTCGCCTGCCGCCTTGTTCGTGAAAGTCAGCGCCAGTATGTTGAACGGATCGACTCCCATCTCTATCAGGTGGGCGATGCGGTAGGTCAGCGTCCGCGTCTTGCCCGAGCCCGCACCGGCTATTATCATCACTGGTCCCTCTATGCAGGCAGCCGCCTCGCGCTGTGCCTCGTTCAGTTGGTCTAACAATTTGTCGCTCATACGTTGCTTGTGCTATACTGTTTTTTCAATGCTTACTGTTCTCAGGTTCTCGAAAGCCTGTCTTACCCTCTCGCTGTTCGACTGGCGCACGCTGAATTCCACCTCACACTCCATCTCAAACCGCTGCTTGGTCAGCGTCAGCCCGTAGTCTTTCACTATGCGCATCACGTCGTTCATCTGCTCGTATTTGAACCCCACCCTGTAGCGGTCATCTACTGTGCGTTCCTCTATCGTGGCGGCTTCCAGCGCCTCGCGCGCCGCAGTCTTGTATGCGTTGGTCAATCCCGAGGTGCCTAGCAGCACCCCGCCGAAATACCTCACCACCACCACCAGCGTGTCGGTCACATCCAACGAAAGCAGCTGTCCGTATATCGGCTTGCCGCCGGTCCCCGATGGTTCGCCGTCGTCGTTCATCCTGAAAGCCGACTTCTTGGGACCTAGGGCGTAGGCGTAGCAGTGGTGCCGCGCGTCATAGTATTTCTTGCGCAGCTCGCCCAGCTTCGCCTTCACCTCCTCCTCGTTCTCCACATGGTATGCGAAAGCCAGAAACTTGCTACCTTTTTCCTTGTACAGCCCCTCCGAGCTACCTGTTATGGTCCTGTAGGTGTCCTCCATCTCTACAACTCCGTGACTCTTATTAGTTTAAACTTCTTCTTTCGACTGATGTGTTTCTACAAAGATAGCAATAATTCCACTACCCCGACAGCACTTTTTATCAACCGTTTTCAGTCTCTCTCATTAACTGCTACGTTTTGACACTCGCCAGTTGCCTTTTTTTGAGTACCTTTGCACTTCCATTGCTTAGAAACCCATTTACCCTTAAACGTATCAACATATCAACAACAGAACCATGCTCTACCCTCTGAAATTCCTTCCGCTCTTCAAGAACAAAGTCTGGGGCGGCAACAAGATAGCTTCTCTCGGATTCGACTACTCTCCGCTCGAAAACTGCGGCGAGATGTGGATTCTCTCAGGTCTTAAAGACAACGAGTCGGTGGTGGCGAACGGTCCGCTGGCAGAGAACAACCTCGCCGAACTGTTGGAGATATACATGGGCGACCTTATCGGCGAAAAGAACTATGAGCACTACGGCAACGACTTCCCGCTGCTCATCAAGGTCATCGACGCCAACGACCGTCTTTCCATACAGGTCCACCCCGACGACGAGCTGGCACAGGAGCGAGACATGGCGGGCGGCAAGAGCGAGATGTGGTATGTGATGGAGGCCGAGAAGGGTGCCGAGATAATCGACGGCTTTGACGAGGTGGTGCCTAAAGAGATGATTGCCGAATATGCGGCATCGGGACATCTTGAAAAGAAACTGCATGTGGAACATCCGCAGAACGGCGATGTTTACTACCTGCCTGCGGGTCGTGTGCACGCCTTGGGTAAAGGGCTTCTTATCGCGGAAATTCAGCAGTCGTCCGACTGCACCTACCGCCTCTACGACTATAACCGTCCCGACAAAGACGGCAAGTTGCGTGAGCTGCATGTGGCCGAGGCCTTGGATGCCATCGACTACAGCGTGGTGAAAGAGCCGCGCACCGCCTACGAATACCGCAAGAACGAGACGGTGGAGATAGTGAACACACCCTATTTCGTCACCAACCTCATATCTCTCGACAAACCCATGCGGAAGAACTTTTCCGAGCTCGACTCGTTTGTGGTGTATATGTGTGTTGAAGGCATAGCCGCGGTGAGGACGATGGACATGATAGAGCCGATGCACGCAGGCGAGTGTGTGTTGGTTCCTGCTGTGGCGGAGACGGTGGAACTCTTCTCTCAAGGTCCGGCCAAACTGCTTGAGGTGTATATCGACCCAGAGCAATATACAGGTCCCAACCGTAGCGAATCTAACGACTGGCTGGCGCAGTTTGTGGGTGCTGAAAATTGAAACTCGAGAAGTGAAAGAAGACACAGACAATAACACAAACCCGCAATCAGACAGCCAGAAGATGGGCATAGGAGGGTTGCTGCGCAAGCTCCTTCCCTTCGTGTTGCCCTACCGCTGGCTTCTCCTTGCCACGCTCCTGCTCACCTTCGCGGGTTCGCTCATGGCTCAGGTCAACGCTGTGGTGCTCGACCGCACAGTCGATGCCATCAACTCCCTGCTCCATCAGGACCACTTTGAATGGTCTTCGGCCGCCAGGCTGCTCCTCATAGTGAGCGTTATCCTGCTCGGCAAAGAGCTGCTTGCCGCGCTTCTCACCTTCGGGCAGCGCATCTTTGGCGAGAAAATCCGTATCCATGTCAGCCGCGACCTCTCTCTCCGTGTGGTCAGCCGCATCCTCCAGTTCCGCATGGCTTTTTTCTCCGCCGACGGCAACGAGCCGGGCAAGCTGCAAACCCGCATCGACCGCGGCGTGATGAGCCTCAGCAACACCGTGAAAAACTTCTTCATCGACATCCTGCCGCTCTTCACCAGCGCTGTGATGGCTCTCGTGCTCATGTTCATTGCCAACGTCTATGTCGGACTTGTCGCGCTCGCCGTAATACCTGTCTATTTCCTCATCACCGCACGTCAGGGTGTCCGCATGAAAGGATGGCGCCGACGCGTGTTCGGCACCCATCAGGCGCTCAACCACGGCATAATGAACATCATCGAGAGCATCAACGTCATAAAGTCGTTTAACCGCGAGCAGGTCGAAGCCGACAAACAAACCAAACTGCAGGACGACTCCACCGTCCAGCAGATGCAAACCCGCCGCATCTCGTTCCTCTTCGAAGGGCTCAAGACCTTTGTCGAGCAGATAGGCACCGTGCTCATCATCATACTTACCGCCTACCTCGTGCTGATAGACTACCCCGGCATGTCCATCGGAAAAATCATGTACCACGTGCTGCTATTCAGCAACGTGAGCGCTCCCATACGCCAGCTTCACCGCATCTATGACGACCTCAACGACGCACTCATCTATGCCGAGAGCTTCTTCGGCATACTCGAAAACGAATCCGATGTGGAGGTCAGCGGCGACTACAAGCCCTCTAAAGTCAGTGGCGACTTCCAGCTCCGCAACGTCGAGTTTACCTACTCCAACGGCACCCACGCCATACGCGACCTCACCATGCACATAGAGCCTGGCAAGACCACCGCCCTTGTGGGACTCAGCGGTGCGGGCAAGAGCACCATAGTCAACCTTCTCGACAAGTTCTATTCGCCCGACAGCGGAACTATCGCCCTCGACGGGAAGCCACTCAATGAGTGGGATACCGAGTATCTCAGAGAGAATGTCGGACTCGTGTTGCAGAAGAACCATATCTTCAGCGGCACCATCGAGGAGAACATCCGCTACGGCTGCCCGTCTGCCTCCGCCGAACAGGTGCGTCAGGCCGCCCGTCAGGCCTATATCTATGACCAGATAATGCAGCTGCCCGACGGCTTCGGCTCTCAGGCGCTACAGCTCAGCGGCGGACAGCAGCAGCGCATCGCCATAGCACGTATGTTCCTCAAAAATCCGCCCATCATCTTCCTCGACGAGCCCACCGCCAGCCTCGACGCCATTGCCACCGAGCAGATAAAAGCCTCCATCGACGCCATCAAGCAAGGCCGCACCGTGATAGTCATAAGCCACAACATAGGCCAGATAATCGACTCCGACTATCTCTACGTCCTCGACACAGGCCATGTGGTGCAGCACGGCACACCCGACGAGGTCTATCGTCAAGGCGGCCTCTATAAAGACATCTTCGACGCCTCCGCCCGCAGCATGAACGCCGACAAGATTGCCGAAACGATGGCATAACCGCCAAGTCCTGTACAAACCCATTTATCACTACACATTCCAGATGTTTCCATAACGATGGACAGTGATATAAATCTTGTGTTTGGCGATTTTATTCCCTAAACTTGTATTAAATTTGGCGATTGAACTCTCCAAATTCATATATAATTTGGTGATTTAAAATAAATATGTATTTTTGCAATATCAAAATAATCATTATGATACACCGAAAAATAGAAAAACTAATCAGAAATGATTTCCATAAAGGTGAAATTATCACCCTTATGGGAGCACGTCAGGTCGGAAAAACAACGTTGTATGATGCCCTTATGGATGGCGTTGAAAATGTATTGCGCCTGAACTGTGATGATTTCGACGATCGTAAGATTTTAGAGGAAAAGACATCGACAGAGTTGCGACATCTGATAGGTGACCACCCTTTCGTCTTTATTGACGAGGCACAAAAGGTAAAAAACATCGGTCTTACGCTTAAGATGATGGCAGACCTCAAACTGCCGGCTCAAGTATTGGTCACCGGGTCGTCGTCGCTCTCTCTTGCCGACGAAATCAACGAACCCGCCACAGGACGATTGAACGAGTACCGATTGTTCCCATTGTCGCTCGAGGAACTGATAGCACACAGTTCGCAGCGAGAGGAACATCGCCTATTGGAGCAACGAATGATTTACGGAATGTACCCCAAAGTGGTCACACGCCCGGGGGACGCAAAAAGCATTTTGAATACCCTTACCAACAGTTATCTCTATCGTGACATTTTGGAGTATAAAGGATTAAAGAAGCCCGATGTGTTGCAGAAATTGGTGAGAGCTTTGGCATTGCAGGTGGGCTGCGAAGTGTCATACAACGAACTTTCCCGTACGGTGGGCGTGGACAAGGCAACAGTGGAACGATATATAGACCTTTTGGAAAAATGTTTCGTGGTATTCCGTCTTCCTGCATATAGTCGCAACCTGCGCACAGAGATAAAACGTGGCTGCAAAATATACTTCTACGACAACGGTGTACGCAACGCCCTTATCTCCAATTTTGCTCCGCTGGAGCTCCGCAACGATGTGGGTGTCCTGTGGGAGAACATGATGGTGAGTGAGCGAGTGAAACGCAACTCATACCGTAGAAATTACGCTCAGCTCTACTTCTGGCGCACGCAACAGCAGCAGGAAATAGATTTTATTGAGGAGGAGGACGGACGGTTGCGGGCTTTTGAATTCAAATGGAAGAAATCCAATGCCCGTGTGCCCAAGCCGTTCAGTGACAACTACCCTGGCACAGAGTTCCAAGTTGTGAGTCCTGAAAACTATATTGATTTTGTTTCCTAAACATCGGTGCCGTCATCTTTATTTGAAAGCGGAATTTGCCCTATTACTTTTTATTTTTCAAATCGTCTATCTCACTACCACTTTTTGCGGCAGTTGCTGTGGCATATTCCGTGGCATATACTATCGTTAAGTCATCGTTAAGTCGTGGTAAAGTCATCGTTAAGTCGTGGTAAAGTCATCGTGAATTCGAAAAACTGTTGTACAATTCAAAAAACATTTGTACTTTTGCATTGAAAATATAAATGTAGATTAATATAAATCGCGATTAATATTATGAAATTCTACGACAGGGTAAACGAGATAATGATTCTGAAAGAGAACGAATTGCAATCTAGAGAAAGTGCGGTGTTTACTGTGCTGATGGGTCGCAAACGTGTGGGTAAAACCACGCTAATCACGACGGCGCTGAAGGATTACGACTATGCCTATCTCTTTGTTTCGAAGGACAGCGAGGCGGTGCTCTGCCAGAAATTCCAACAGACGCTGGAGGAACAGCTGGGCATCCGCATCTACGGTACCGTCAGCCACTTCCGCGACCTGTTCGAGGTCATCTTGAAGGAGTCGCTGAACCGCCATTTCATCATTATCCTCGATGAGTTCCAGACGCTATACAAGGTGAACCCTGCCATCTTCAGCGAGATACAGGACCTCTGGGACCGCTATCACCGCGAGTCGCACCTCTACCTCATCACCTCGGGTAGTATCCAGTCGCTTATGAAGCGCATCTTCGAGAACGAAAATGAACCTCTCTACGGCCGTCCCACCTCGAAACTGACGCTGAAACCATTCTCCATTGAAGTCCTGAAGCAGATATTCCGCGACCATTGTCCCGATTACAAAAATGAAGACCTGCTTTGCCTTTACATGATTACCGGCGGGGTGGCCAAATACGTTGAATTGCTGATGGATGCGGGCTGCTACACAAAGGAGAAGATGCTCAACTATGTCTGCCGTCTGGACTCCTATTTCCTCTCCGAGGGGCGCGACATCATGAACCAGGAGTTCAGCGACGAGAGTGCCACCTATTTCTCAATCTTGCAGCTGATTGCCGGTGGGTTGACCACGCGCTCGGACATCGACGGCGCCATGCAGAAGGACATGGGTGTCTATCTACAGAATCTGGAGAAGAACTACATGATGGTGAGCCGACTGAAGCCGTTGCTTGCAAAACCCAACAGCAAAGTGACATCCTACGAGATTTCCGACCAGTTCCTGCGATTCTGGTTTCGCTTTGTGTGGCCTTACCAGTCGCTCGTCGAGCGTGGCCAGCTTTCTCTGCTGCGTCAGAATATGAGCCAGCACTACGAACAGTTCACTGGTAGGACACTGGAGCAGTATTTCCAGACGCAGGCGATGGAGTCGGGTCAATTTACCTTGGTGGGCAACTGGTGGGGCCGCAAGGGAGATAACGAGATAGACATGATAGCCCTCAACGAATTCGACCACACGGGAATGGCGGCCGAGATTAAACGCAATCCCCGAAAAATCAGTCTCAAAGAGCTGCAGCAGAAAGTCGATGTGCTGCCGCACGATTCCTTCGGCGACTACACACTCTCGCTTCGCGGACTCTCAATAGAGGATATGTAGTTTTTTACCACCGCTTAGAGTTCCTCTGGAAAACAAGAATGTAGGGGCGCACATGAAGTGTGCGCCCCTACACCGTTAGTTGGTACGAAAATTGTATTATCTCACCACCACCTTGCGCGGCTGGCGCTCTCCCACCTTCACCATATACACTCCCATCGCGCCGACACGTATCGGTCCTTCCACACGTCCACGGTGCATCACACGCCCCGTAACGTCATACACTAGTGCATCCTCACCTTCAACACCCTCTATCACAATCTCGCTGTTGCGAGAATAAATTTTGACATTGTCCGCAGCGACGTCGTCAATGCCCTGTCCGTTCTCCTCGATGGTCAGGTGCAGGGTGACGGTGCTGTCGCAGCCGTGCTCGGTGACCGTCTCAAAGGTGTAGTCGCCGCTCTCGGTATAGACGTTGCCGTTCCAGACATATTCGCCATATCCCGTTGCCGTCTCTTCCGACTGTGCGTTGTCGTACTGTTCCACGTCAACCGACACCATCGAGTAGCATCCCGCGTCGTTGTATCCAATCACCGTGTAGCTGCCGGCTGTGCCTGTCTGATATGTAGCGCTGGTCGTGCCGTCAAACCACATATAGCTCGTGCCGCCGGCGGCGGTCAGTGTTGTGGTTTCGCCAGGACAGAGCTCTGTGTCGCCCGTGATGGTGATTGTAGGATTCGGCGACACCGTAATCGTCACGCTGGCCGAACCTGTGCAACCTGTAGCCGTTGTGCCCGTGACGTTATAAACGCCGAAGGCGTCAATCGTGACAGACGGCGTGGTCGTGCCGTTGCTCCAAGTGTAGCTGTCGGCGCCCGATGCCGTAAGCGTGGTGCTGCCGCCTTGACAGAACGAGGTGTTGCCGCTGACCGTGATTGTCGGTGTCGGCTCGGCCATGACTGCCACGCTGGCCGTGTTCGTGCATCCATTCGCTCCGGTGCCAGTGACCGTGTAGTTGCCCGAAGTGGACACATTAACCGATGCCGACTGTGAGCCGTTGCTCCACACATAGCTGTTGCCGCCCTGTGCCGTCAACGTTGTGCTTGCACCTTCGCAGAAAGCGGTGTTGCCGCTTATGGTGATGTTCGGCAAGGTATTCATGGTTACGGTTGTGGATGTTGTGTTGCTGCATCCGTTGGCGTCGGTCACGGTCACGCTGTATGCACCGCCGTTGTTCACCGTGATATTCTGTGTGGAGGCTCCGTTGTTCCATAAATATGAAGCTCCGCCTGAAGCCGTCAATGAAGTATTTTGACCTTCGCAGAAGGTTGTGTTGCCGCTTATGGTAGCCGTCGGCAGCGGGTTGACAGTCAGTGTGAGATTTATAACCGAGTCGCAGCCGGCAGGTGTCTGCAGTGTGTGGCTGTAGGTGCCGCCGGTGGTCAGCGACTGCCCGAAGAAGTTATAGCTGTTTCCTTGGCATAATGACTCGGCAACAGGGATGTTATATACAGGATTAACGCTCACCGTCACCGTAGCGCTGTTGCTGCATCCGTTGGCGTTGGTGCCCGTCACCGTATATGTGCCGGCATTATAGGCCTGTATCGCCGCATTCGACGAACCGGTACTCCACATGTAAGAATCTGCACCATTGGCCTGAAGCGTTGTGTTGCTGCCCTGACAGAACGAGGTGTTGCCGCTTATGGTGATGTTCGGCAAGGTATTCACGGTCACGGTTGTGGATGTCGTGTTGCTGCATCCGTTGGCGTCGGTCACGGTCACGCTGTATGCACCGCCGTTGTTCACCGTGATATTCTGTGTGGAGGCTCCGTTGTTCCATAAATACGATGCTCCGCCCGAAGCTGTCAATGAAGTATTTTGACCTTCACAGAATGTCGTGTTGCCGCTTATGGTCGCCGTCGGCAGCGGGTTGACCGTCAGCGTGAGGCTCACCACCGAGTCGCACCCGGCCAGGCTCGTGCCGTTGTGTGAATAGCTGCCTGCCGTCGTCAGCAGCGTGCCGAAGAAGTTGTATGACGAGCCTTCACAAATGGCCTGCGTAACAGGCACATTGGTATAAACAGGATTGACCGTCACAGTCACCGCCGTGGTGTTGTCGCAGCCGTTGGCGCTGGTTCCTGTCACGGTGTAGGTGCCTGCATTGGTAACGGTGATTGACTGTCCGTTGCTGCCGTTGTTCCACAGGTATGAGTCAGCGCCCTGGGCGGTCAGCGTAGTGCTGTTGCCTGCGCAGATGGCCGTGCTGCCTGATATCGATACCGTCGGGCGTGTGTTCACGCTAACAGTCGCCGACGTGCTGTTGCTGCAGCCGTTGACATCGGTCACCGTCACGCTATAAACACCTGCGTTGCTCACGTTGATAGATTGTGAGGTGCTGCCGTTGTTCCACAGGAACGATGTGCCGCCAAGAGCAGCGAGCGTGGTGCTGACACCTTCGCAGATGTTGGTATTGCCTGTGATGGTCGGCGTGGGAAGCTGATTGACGGTAAGCGTCAGGTCTATTATAGAGTCACACCCTTCGGTGGTGTAGCCCTCGATGTGGTAGTTTCCAGCGGTGCTGAAAATCTGTCCCATAGCGTTGTAGCTTGCTCCCTGGCAGATGGCTGCCGACACGGGCAAGTTGACATACGACGGTTTGGTTGTTACCTGTATCGAAGCCGTGTTCGAGCATCCCGAAGCGTTGGTGCCGGTCACGGTGTAGGTGCCGGGCGTGGTCACTGTTAGGGTGCTGCCTGTCGTTCCGTTGTTCCATTCGTATGTGTCGCCTCCCATTGCCGTGAGAGTGGTGCTTGCGCCTTGGCAGAACGAAGTATTGCCGCCTATGGTGATGGTCGGCAGCGCTCCAACGCTTACCGTCACACCAGCCGAGCCACTGCATCCGTCCGATGTGCTGCCAGTCACCGTGTAGGTGCCTGCTTCGGTTACGGTTATAGAAGGCGTAGTCGCACCATTACTCCAAGAATAGTTGTCGGCACCGGAAGCCGTAAGTGTGGTGCTGTTTCCCGAACAGATGGCCGTAGTGCCGCTGATGACTGGAGCGGCAAACACGCTGATGGTCACATCCTGTGTGCTGGTGCAGCCATAGCTGTTGCGGAAAGTGCAGGTGTATGTACCTGCCGTGCTGGTGGTCAGCGTCGGCGTGGTGGCGCCCGTTGACCAAGTATAACTATTGGCGCCCGATGCCGTAAGTGTGGTGCTGTTGCCCGAGCAGATAGATGTCCGTCCACTGATGGTGCCTTGTGGATTAGGGTTGACGGTCAAGGTGACACTTTTGGTAGCGGTGCAGCCGTTGTCGTCGGTCACGGTAACGGTGTAAGTGCCAGACTCGGTAGGTCGTATCACAGCGGTGGTGGCATCGGTGTTCCAATGATAGGTGAAGTTCTCTGAATAGGTCGAACTACCGGCAGCAGTAAACGTGGCGGTATCACCTACACATATTGATGTTGCAGATGCATTAATAGTAGCAGTCAATGTGCTTGTGCAAGAAATAGTGCTAAAAGATAACTCATCTCCGATATAAGTTCTACCATCCTGAATAGCAAAAGCTATGTATTTATAAGTTGTGCCAGGTCTGAGGTCTGTGAGATTACTCTCGAAAGGGGATTCTATATTGGCATATACGGTATCATAAGAAACTGCAGAACTCTCTTTGTAAAAGAAACCTTGAACACCTGGCTCAGCTCCACTTAAGTAGTATGCACCATTCAAAGTTGCAGTTCTAAAGCCAACATTTGTTGCATTTCTTGTAACCATGTATCTAGAACTACTGAATATTGGATATCCGTCGTTGAAATAAGGTGCCCTATCAACTGTAAAAACTGTAGAATCAAGCAATATTGGCATAGAATTCGATTTCATTATTGCTGCACTTTTGCTTGTCCCACAACCGCTTGAACTCCCACAGCTTTCTAAATAATAACAATTGGAGCATGTTTCAGCAATGCCATATTTTGTTGCACCAGAAAGATAGCCTGTGTTATAACAATTCTTCACGGTGTTTGTTCCACTACTACTTCCGAATATTCCAAGAATACCACCTGAATAACCACTACTATATTGAGATCTAACAGAGCCAGTGTTATAGCAACAAGAAATAGTATTAGAACTCCCCGTCAGATAGCCTACTATGCCTCCACGCCAACTTCCTCCAGTAATATTTCCTTTGTTATAACATTCAGATATACTAGTGTTTGCATATACATACCCTGGCACACCCCCCAAAATGCCACCAGTAGAGCCAGCTCCACCATTATTTATATCACCAGTATTATAACATCTTGTAATAGTGGTTCTAAATGAATTTCCTAAAATACCGCCAATACACTTGGTTTCATTCGCATTTAAATTATTATCACTAACGTTTCCTGTATTATAGCAATCTGAGATTGTTGCTTGTGAATTATTATACCCCAGAATTCCACCGGCAGAAGCGGCAGTCGAACTAACATTACCTGAATTATAGCAATGACTAATAGTCACTGATCCATAATTGTTACCCATAATGCCACCTATAATGGTTCCTGAGACAGCAGACGATATAGTAACATTACTATGACAATTTTGGATTTTTGTGGTTCCATAACTATAACCAACTATACCGGATTGACCAGCAGAGCCATGAGTTGAAAGATAAGAAATAATTGCGTTTTTTACATAATTAAAAAGTGCTGTTGCGGCGTTTATTCCATTAATAGAGTAGTTACTACCTATAAAATTCCCTTGAAAACTAACATCCTCACTTGTACCGATACCAGCCCACGAACGCCCATTAAGGTTGATATCCGTCGTCATCCTGAAATATGTCCCACTATAGGTACTCACGCCGCCGTTAACCATTTCTTGAAGCCATGCGAGATTAGCTGCACTTTCTATCAGATACGGGTCGGCCGCCGTACCGCTACCATGAGTCCATTCAGCAGCGCTACCATCCCACGTGTCAGCCATTGCAATCAGATGAAATCCAACTGCAATTACCACAACAAAAAAACTATAAATACGCTTCATATTTTCACAATTTTAAATGACACAGTTATTGCTGGTACTTTTTCGTAGTTTTTCTATTTCACCACGCAAAGAAGGAATTACATCTTCTAATACAGGACCGAATCCCGAACCTTTATATTTTTCAGCTTCATTTAAAAACTCATCAGCTTCATCAAGTTTATTCTTCTTGTCATCATCGTCGTACTCATTGTTCATGACATCTGTTACATTTCTGCTGGCTTTTGCATAATTTTCTAAACAATTGTCATCAGATTTCCTCTTTCCGCTTAAAACTTCCTTCAAAAAGTCAAGAAATTTCCCGCAGATTTCGCTAATGGATTCTGTTGCGTTTTTGAGTTTGTTTTCCATATTTTACATTTTTTTGCCACTATGAGTTCTCAGTTTGTGGCATAACAAAGAAAGCATAGAACTCGCGTTGTTTAGTTCTACGCTCTTTAGGCATCGCCAAACGCCCTATCCAAATAGAAACTATTTCGACCGTGTCCTATGCTTACCGATATGCATTATGGTAGATTTACCGCGCATATACGAGAAGCAAGCAGGCATCAGTACTACAGTCCTTGGATTAAAATTTGGCGAACTTTAAAGAGCGGACCAATACAAATGCTTTCATCGCATTTTTCGGCATATACTCTCGCCGATATCGGTTGCAAAAATACTAAAAATTTGGAAACAAGCAAAATCGGCGGTTTTTAATCGCCGATGGTAAGAAAAGCTTATTTGAAAATGAGTTTGTGGACAGGTAACAGTTATCTGTTACGCCTTTTATTTCAGCAACGTTCTGTTTTCCACCTCTTCAAGGACTGTCATTTGCTGGATGGCAATCTTATTGAGTTTGTACAGTCGTTCATGTTGTGGTATGCCTTCGTTGATGAATACGGCGTTGAGGTTTTCCATATTGGAAAGGCAGATAAGCTGATTGATGGTGGCGTAGTCGCGCATGTTGCCTTTCTTGCCTGGGTTGGCATCGCGCCACTCCTTGGCGGTGATACCAAACAGAGCCACATTTAGCACGTCGGCCTCCTCGGCATATATGAGCGAGCTGTGGTAGGCATCCACCTCGTCTGGCACAAGATTTGAACGTACGGCATCGGTATGTATATGGTAGTTGATTTTAGACAATTCCCTCTTGGCTGACCAACCAATAGACTTTTGCTCCTCTTCTTTCAATCGCTGGAACTCCTTGATCAGGTATAGTTCAAACTCCACCGACACCCAGCTTGCAAACTTGAAAGCAATATCCCGTTGTGCGTATGTGCCACCGGATCGGCCATTCTTGGTGATTAACCCTATGGCATTGGTAAGTTCAATCCAGCGAGAGGGATTCAGTGTAAAAGCATTGCTGCCTGCTTGCATCAAAAGGGGGTCGAATTCGACCCCTTTAAAGTTGGGATTATTGAGCATCTCCCACATGCCGAGATACTCGATTGTATTCTTCAGTCGCATCCAATTCTTCACCACATCCTTGGGTTCCAATGGGTTTTTCTGCCTAGCGATATCCGTGATACAGATATAATCAGCACCCCCGACCTTCATTGTACGGATGGTAGTGTCTTTGACGTTTATCTCTTGTACCTTTGCCATGATTATAGGTTTCTTCTTTTTAGCTTAATGACTGCAAAGATACTAAAAATTGGGGAACAAGCTGGATCGGCGGTTTTTACTTGCCGATGGTAAGAAAAGCTTATTTTTCGTTTTCGTCCCTGATTTGTCTTGGGTTTGTCCCAGGGGTGTGGTTTTGGGCTCTTAGTCGGGACCTACTTTTCTCTTAGTTGGCTCTTAGATTTCTCTTACCTGGGACCTACTTTTCTCCTATGTGAGTCCTACATTTGTCTTAGCATAGTCTTAGTTTTTTAGCAGTTGTTATGCACTTTTGTCTAGGGTAGAGAGCACCTAGAGAGCAGGTAGAGAGCACATGGGGCTTAGACGGGCGGTATGGGGTGTCGGTGTGGGATTGTTTTGTCGGGGTTGTGTATGACTGTTGGCCAATAACACATTCGCACGATAACGCATTGATGCAATCAAAACGCGTTAGTATTCGCGTTCTAACCAACGCATCAAAAACAGGTCAGCCACCGTGTAGTAGGATTGACTTAACAAAATGTTATTAACAAAATGTTAAGTGGAAACCGTGGGCCTTTATAGGCAGGTGTAACCTTACCCATCTATCAGCTATCTTTCCACCACTGCGACAGCGGTAGTCGTTACAAGAACTTCCTGGTCACCGAGCCGTCGCTGGCGAGTATTCCTTTCGGTTCTCCGGCGTAGAGCAGTCGCCCTCCCGACTCACCGCCTCCAGGCCCTAATTCTATCAGGTAGTCGGCGTTCTTCATCACGTCGAGGCTGTGCTCGATAAGTATCAGCGTGTTGCCTCGCTCGGTCATCTCGTTGAAGAGGGCGAGCAGTCGCTGTATGTCGTCGAGATGCAGGCCGTCGGTGGGTTCGTCGATGATATAAAGTTCTCCCTTATGGTAGAGGTTGTCGGCAAGTTTGATGCGTTGCAGCTCGCCGCCTGAGAGCGTGGTCATCGACTGGTTCAGATGCAGGTAGCCAAGTCCGACTTTCGACAATGCATCTAGCTGCGGCTGGAACGGCTGCCCTTCGAAAAACTCCCTTGCCTCGTCTATGCTCATATCCATCACCTCGGCGATAGTCATCCCGCGATATTTGTGGCTCAATGCCTCGTCGTTATAGCGCGTTCCGTGGCATACTTCGCACTCGGTCTCGATGGATTCCATAAAGGCCATATCCGACACGATTATTCCCTTGCCGTTACACGCCGGGCAGGCTCCAGCGCTGTTGAACGAGAAGAGCTGCATGGACTTGCCGCTGGCTTTGGCGAAGAGTTTTCGTATGGTGTCGGAGATGTTGAGGTAGGTGGCGGGAGTGGAGCGTAGGTTGATGCCGATGTTGTGTTGGCCGATGAAGATGATGTTATCTTCCTGCCCGCCGGCTGTAGCCCGCTGACTGCTAATAAAATAATCCATCAGTGAGCTCTTGCCCGAACCAGCCACACCTGCAATAACCGTCATCACTCCCTTAGGAATCTGCAGCGTGAGGTCTTTGAGGTTGTGCAGCTTCGCGTTGTGTATCTCGTACCATCCCTGCGACTTACGCACCTGCGGCTTGAACTGTGTTTGATGCCGCAGCATGCGGCCGGTCGTGGTGTCCGACTTCAGCAGGCCGTCATAATCGCCTTCGTAGGTTATCGTTCCTCCGTGGTTTCCAGCACCGGGTCCCATATCTACTATGTGGTCGGCCATCGATATTATCTCGCGGTGGTGCTCCACTATCAGCACTGTGTTGCCGTGGTCGCGCAGGTGCAGCAGCGAGCGTTTCAGCCGCGCTATGTCCTGTGGATGCAGCCCCACGCTGGGCTCGTCGAGGACGTAGGCCATGTCGGTCAGCGGAGAGTTGATATATCGTGCTATCTTTATTCGCTGTGCTTCGCCGCCCGAGAGGGTGCTGGTACTGCGTCCGAGCGAGAGGTATCCGAGTCCGATATCGACCAACGCCTGAAGCCGCTTGGACAGCTCGCGTTTGATATCTACTGCCAGCGGATGTTCGATGCTCTGCACGTATGCGAGGGTGTCGTCGATGGACATGTCCATCACATCGACCAGGCTTTTGCCGTCAATCTTGCAGCTCCTCACCCTTTCGTTGAGGCGGGTGCCGCCACAGTCGGGACAGGTACCCATGGTGAGCATGGGGTTGAGCACGGAGGCATGAAGAAGACCCTCTTCCGAGTTGATGATGCTGCGGTACATGCGGGGGATAAGCCCTTCGTATTTGGCGCTTTTGGGCCAGTTGGCAGGAGGGTTTTTGAGTTTGATTTGGGGCGAGTTGAGAAAGAGGTCGAGCTCTTCGGGCGTGTAGTCCTTGATTTTCTTGTCGAGGTCGAAGAGGCCGCTGTGTGCGTAACGTATCCAGCGCCATCCGCCTTTGCCGAAAGCGATATAGTGGATGGTGTCTTCGTCGTTGAGCGACTTGTCGAAATCGACCAGCTTGTGGATGTCCAGCTCGCGTATTTCGCCCAGGCCCGCGCAGCGCGGACAGCTGCCGCTGGGGTGGTTGAACGAGAAGGTGTCGCTATAGCCGATGAATGGCTCGCCCACGCGCGAGAAGAGCAACCGCAACAGCGCATAGATGTCGGTATAGGTCGCAACCGTCGAGCGGCTGTTGCTGGTGGGTTTCTTCTGGTCTATGACGATGGTGACGGGCATGTGCTCGATACGTTCCACCTTCGGACGTCCGTATTTGGGCAGGTATTGCTGCACAAAACTGGGGAAGGTTTCGTTCAGCTCCCTGCGGCTTTCGGCTGCTATGGTGTCGAGGCAGAGTGAGCTCTTGCCCGACCCAGAGATGCCCGTGAAGACCGTGATTTTATGCTTCGGTATGCGCAGCGACACTTCCTTGAGGTTGTTCTCGCTGGAACGGATGATATTGATATACTCTTCAGTCATAACTGATACACTCTTAAGACATTACGCTTATGCTGTTTTTCGTAAACCGTGCAAAGTTACGCAACTTATACAATAAAATGGCTATCTTTGCACTCCGATTTCTTCTCGCAATGAAACGTCTGCTGCTCATTTCCCTCCTCTGCCTCTTGCCGCTCTGTGCGGGGGCTCAGTCGTGGGAGTCGCTCAACCAGAGGGGCTATCCGCAGTGGTTCTCCGACGCCAAGCTGGGCATCTTTGTCCACTGGGGACTCTATTCGGTGCCGGCTTACGCATCGCCTGAAGGGTATGCCGAGTGGTTCTACCGCGGACTTATGGTGGGCGACACCGCCCGCAGAGGCGTCATGAGTCAATATGCCGACACGTCGTTGCCGGTATTGGAGCAGTATCGCGAACTGACGAAATATTGGAAGGCGGAGAGGTGGAACCCCGACGAGTGGGCCGCTCTCTTCAAGGATGCGGGCGCACGCTATGTGGTGCTGGTCACCAAACACCATGACGGCTACTGTCTTTGGGACAGCCCCCAGCAGCCACAGTGGAACAGCGTGACATCGGGCCCTCGACGTAACATCGTGGAGGAACTCACCTCCGCCGTACGCAAGCAGGGTATGCGTATGGGTTTCTATTATTCGCTGCCCGAATGGACCAACCCGCGCCATATCTGGATGCAAGACCCCGACTCGCTCATCGGCGACTATGTCGATAACTACATGGTGCCGCAGTTCAAGGAGCTGGTCTCCCGCTACAGCCCGTCGCTCATCTTCGTCGACGGCGACTGGCAGAACTCTGCCGAGCAGTTCCGTTCGTCCGAGTTGATAGACTGGTACTACCGCACCGTGGGCGATTCGGCCATAGTCAACAACCGTTGGGGCGGCGGCACTCAACACGGATTCAAGACTCCTGAATACAGCTCAGCCATATTAGACACCCTGACTCCTTGGGCGGAATGTCGTGGCATAGGTCGTAGTTTCGGATATAACCGCAACGAGTCGCCGGAGAACTACCTCGGCGACGGCGAGCTGATACGCCACTTCTGCGAGCTGGTGGCGCACGGCGGCGGACTTACCCTGAACGTGGGCCCTATGGCCGACGGCACCATACCCGAACTGCAGCGGCAGCGTCTCCTCACTCTCGGCCACTGGCTAAAGGTCAACGGCGAAGCCATATATGGCTGCCGGCCTTGGCGGACAGTATGTATCACAGAGCATCGCACGGCCGAATTGCCATCGGTGGATGGTATCGACTTTGACTGGGTACGTAACGCTCCGCTCGCAGAGATGCCGGTGGACAATTTCGACCTCCATTGGCAAGGCTCTGTATCTGCACCCGAGGAAGGCGATTATATCTTCCGTATCGAGGCAAACGACGAGGCGACAGTCAGTTATAGCCGTTCTAATTCTACTGATGCCATTGTCGCTGGTGTCGGAATGTCCGACTTGGAAAGGCGTAAAATGAACGATACTCTTCTGTGTTACAACCACGGCTGGGCCGAGAATGGCGATGCTGAGCATACTCTACATCTGAGAAAAAACGAAGACCATCTTTTCTTTGTTGACTACCATGAGCGAGACCTTGAGGCTGCGGTGAACTTCTCTTGGAGCCGTGACGGTGGCAAGTCGTTTGAACCTGTTCCCGCCCAATGGCGCGGCACTGCCGCTTGGCAACGCACCATCCGTTGTTTCACCACCAAAGACGACCATCTCTATATTATCGAATTCGACCGCCCTGGTCAAACTCTCGTATTACCCGATATGCCTCGATTGAAGAAAGGAACCAAGGTGACCCTACTCGGCACAAAGGGTGACCTGAAATGGAAACAGAAAAAAGACGGCACCCTCTCCATCGACCTTTCCTCCCTCAACCCCGACGAGTTCAACGCCCTCGACCATGCTTGGGTGCTGAAGATAAAATGAAAAACTCCCGCACCTTTCGATGCGGGAGTCCTTGTTTCTAATATCTCGTCTATCAATCGTATTCGAACACTCCGTGTTCGCTCTTCACGGTCACATGTGCCTTGGGTGCCGCTTCGCAGTGGCCTATCACCTGGGCGTCGATGTTGAACGACTTGGATATCTCGATGATGTCCGCTGCGGTGTTTTCGTCGGTGTAGATCTCCATGCGATGTCCCATGTTGAACACCTTGTACATCTCCTGCCAGTCAGTCTCGCTCTGCTCGTGTATCATCTTGAACAGCGGTGGGGTGGGGAAGAGGTTGTCTTTCACCACATGCAGGTCATCTACAAAATGCAGCACCTTCGTCTGCGCGCCGCCACTGCAGTGTATCATGCCGTCGATCTTAGACCTGTAGCCGTCCAGTATCTTGCGTATCACGGGCGCATACGTCCTTGTCGGCGAAAGCACCATGTGTCCGGCATCCACGCCTGCCACCTCGGTCGCCTCGGTCAGCTTCTTGTGTCCGGTATAGACCACCTCTGCGGGCAATGCCTGGTCATACGACATCGGGTATCTCTCGGCATAGAGTTTGGCGAACACATCGTGCCTTGCAGAGGTCAGCCCGTTGCTCCCCATGCCGCCGTTGTAGGCGTTCTCGTATGTGGCCTGACCGTATGAGGCAAGTCCCACTATCACGTTGCCAGCCTTGATATGCGCGTTGTCTATCACCTCGCTGCGTTTCATGCGTGCGGTCACGGTGGAGTCGACGATGATGGTCCGCACCAGGTCTCCCACGTCGGCGGTCTCGCCGCCTGTGAGGTAGATACCTATGCCCAGTTTGCGCATCTCCGCCAGAAACTCCTCGGTGCCGTTAATCACAGCTGCTATCACCTCGCCGGGGATAAGGTTCTTGTTGCGTCCGATGGTTGACGAGAGCAGTATGTTGTCCACAGCTCCGACACACAGCAGGTCGTCCAGGTTCATCACCACCGCATCAATGGCAATGCCTTTCCACACCGAAAGGTCGCCTGTCTCTTTCCAGTACATGTATGCCAGCGACGACTTTGTACCTGCTCCGTCGGCATGCATGATATTGCAGTATTCGGCATCACCGCCCACGAAGTCGGGCAGAATCTTGCAGAATGCCTTGGGGAAGATTCCCTTGTCGATATTCTTTATTGCGTTGTGCACATCTTCTTTCGAGGCCGATACCCCGCGTGCGTTGTATTTCTGTGTGTCCATCGTTATGCTGTTTGTCCAAATAATCGTGCAAAGATACTAAAAACTTTTATCTCATCCTGTGCCGCGGCTATATTCAGAAACCGGGCTTGCCCAGTAGTCTGAACATATTGGTCTTGTACGCCTCCACTCCCGGCTGGTTGAACGGGTTCACCCCGAGCGTGTATCCGCTCACCGCGCACGCATACTCAAACATGTATATCATCTCGCCCAGCACCTCCTCGTCAATCCGTTCTATCTCCATCCCTATCACAGGCACATTGCCGTCATAGTGTGCCTCGCGGGTCCATTTCAGCGCGTTGTTGTTCACGTACGTCAGCGTCCGTTCGGCTATGTAGTTCAATCCGTCTATGTTCTCGGCGTCCGTCGGCACCGTATATTCTCTTGTTGACGCTTTAACCTCCATCATGGTCTCGAATATCATCCTCTCGCCCTCCTGCACATACTGTCCCAGCGAGTGAAGGTCTGTCGTGAAACTCAGGCTGTAAGGCAGTATTCCCTTCCCCTCCTTGCCTTCGCTCTCGCCGTACAGTTGTTTCCACCATTCGCTGAAATACCGCAGGCCGTATTTGAACGAAGTCAGTATCTCCACCTTGTATCCCTTGCGGTACAGCACGTTGCGTATCGCCGCATACATCAGCGCCGTGCACTCTTCCAGGCTCCTGCTTCCGGCACACTCTTTCTGCATTCTCCGCGCACCCTTGAGCATCTTTCTGATGTCATATCCCGCCGCCGCAATCGGAAGCAGTCCCACTGGCGTCAGCACCGAGAACCGTCCGCCCACATTGTCCGGTATCACAAACTGCGGCAGCCCTTCGGCTCCTGCTATCGAGTGCAGCGCTCCTTTCTTCTCGTCCGTCACCACCGCAATCCTACGTTTTGCCTCCTCTTTCCCGTATTTCTTCTCAAGATGCTGCCTGATAAGTCTGAACGCTATGGCCGGCTCCGTCGTCGTTCCCGATTTCGAGATAACCACCACCGAATACTCCTCCTTGTCCAGCCTCTTCATCAGCTGTGCATAGTAGTCCGGGTCCATTGTGTGTCCCGCATACACTATCTTCGCTCCATTCTCCTTGCGGTCGTTTGCCGCCAGAGCTTCCACCACTGCACGTGTGCCCAGATACGAGCCACCGATGCCTATCACCACCACCGTCTCTGACATCCCGGCCAGCCGTGCAGCCTCTTTCTCCACCCGTTCCACAAATGCCTCGTCCGTTCTCGTCGGCAAATCCACCCATCCCAGAAAGTCGTTTCCTGCTCCCTTGCCGCTCATCATCAGCTCTTTCGCCGCAGCTATCTCGCCGCGTATGCCATCGATGTCTTCCTTGCCGACAAACTTCGACAACGTCTCCAAACTAAGTTTTATGTTGCTCATATCCGTATGTGTTTGTTTATATCCGTATGTGTTTGCTTATGCCCGTTATATAACGCACGTGTTTGCTTATGCCCGTTATATAACGCATGCGTTCCTTTATACCTATTATATATAACGCACCCAACCCCTCCGTTGATATATCAAACCAAAAAAAACCTCCCCCCACACCCCATCCCTACCACCCCGCACAAACCCAACCCCACCTCCGCACAACCCAACCTCCACTCCCACACCACCCTCACCCCATCCCCACCGTACTCCCCCGTTTGCCCCTCCCCACTCCCTCGGTTGCCTCCCTCCACACCCTCACCACCCCAACGGTTGGCCCGCGGTTGGCCTTCACCCGTCCCACGGTTGGCCCGAAGTCGTCTTTACATAGGCCCAACCCAAAAGGTGAGCAAAAGTTCAGCAAAAGGTGAGCAAAACCTGTAAATGTTATTTACTGTTTTACAGTACGTTATAAGCCATATTTTGGGCATTTTTTGTAATGCTGAAAATGCTTAATCTGCACATTGTTAAGTCTTTGACTTTCAGAAAAAATACGGTTGTCCAGCTCATTTTTTATCTTATGTTCCACTTCCATGACGAATTTAAAACCCCGTTTTCTCCAATCTTAATACATCATAAAAATACCACATCAATCGTTTAAAAAATCATGCTGAATATACACATTTTTCCCGGAATAATTTCCCTTTTAACACTCACCGCCCATGATTTTATATGATAAATTGATGTGTTATATTGTTGAATAATACTTATTTAACTTTCAAATGTTGAAAAAAAAAGATTTTTTTGTTCTAGGTTTGAAAAAAAAGAGTACTTTTGCAATTTGAAATTATCAAGTCGAAGTATGGGTAATGGGTTCTCCCACACAGAGATTAATCGATTAAGAACCTCATTTCTATCAACAAACGCTACGCGTTAAAAATCAAACACTAATGACAAAAAAAGTTTTACAATTTGGATTGCTGCTGTCCATTTTGAGTTTCTCTTTGAGCGCTTTTGCTCAGGATCAGGAGAAACCAAGGGTGCAAGACTACCCGCGTGTGGGGTTCTGGAGCAATTGGTCAATCGGTGCCGATCTCGGTCTGAATATCCAGATGAACCAGCAGAACGGTTCTATCTATCGTTCGCTCGGTCTTGGTGCCCATGGCTTCTTCCAGAAGAAATTCCACCCTCTGTGGAATGTTAGACTCTATCTCGGCGTTCCCAGAATTACTAAGGACAACAACGGTCCCGGTGACCGTTATGCAGCCGCTGGTGCAGACATGATGTGGTCCATCATGAACGCTTTCAGCTACAATCCCGATCGCAAAGTCGACCTGTTCATCATGGCAGGTAACGGCATCAGTTTCCTGATTGGAACTCCTGGTGAAAACGGTAAATGGAGCCTCTATTCACGTGGCGGTATGGAGTTCGACTGGTATGTCAGCAAACACTCCACCATCTTCATCGACGGTCTCGTAGGTGTTTATGACGTTGTCAACCCCAAAACCTGGTTCACTGGCAATTCCCGCTTGGGTGCCTGCAACGCCTATGTTGGACTTGGCTATATGTACAACTTCGGCCTCACCAAGGCTGACCAGGAGCTCTTCGCTCAGAAGAACGCTGCCAACAACTGCGATGCTCTCAACGACCAGATCAACGACCTCGCTTCCGAGCTCGCTTCCTGCAAGCAGAACGAGCGCCGTCTTGAGGACCGTGTGAACGACCTCGAGAACGAACTCGCTATGTGCAAGAAGAACAACAACGACGCAGCCAACAGCGAACTCCAGAAACGCATCGACCAGATGAAGAACGACCAGCTTAAGTTCTACGCTCTCCCGTTCTCCATCAACTACGCTACCAACCAGTCCGAGGTTCCCGCTGGCGAGCAGGTCAAAGTTAAGACCATCGCTAAGGTTCTTGAGGCCGACAAGGATCTCAAGCTGAAGATTGTTGGTTTCTGCGACGCTACTGGTTCCGACGAACTCAACCAGAAACTTTCCGAGAAACGTGCCGATAACGTCAAGAAAATGCTTGTCAACAAGTATGGCATTGCTGAAGACCGCCTCACCTGCGAAGGTAAGGGTAAGACCATCGTCTTCGGTGACGGCGCTTGCGCTATCGACCGCCGCGTCTCCTTCTATCGCGAAATTGAATAGTCCGATAGGATAAAAAAATAAGCAGCTGAAGAGAGCCGTTGACCTCAACGGCTCTCTTCTTTTATCTATCTGCCCCCCCTCAATGTCTCCCTTCTTTTGTCCATCATGTTCAGCCCATCAACGGCTCTCTTCCTTTGTCCATCCTGTTCAACCTCTCAACGGTTCGTATCTTTTATCTATCATATTCAACCCTTCAACGCTCTTGAGCTACAGACAAAATAAGAGGAGGCACGCAGTCGTCTGCGTGCCTCCTCTCTTTGTTAACCGGCTTAACTTAGCCCTTTAGAACGGGAAGTCACCCAGCGGCTCCGTGTTCTCGTTCAGTATCGACGCCAGCGGGTCGTTGTTTACTGCCTGTTGTTGGTTCTCGTCGTTGCGTTGGCGGTTGCCGATGACAACAAAGTTGTCCGCCACCACCTCCGTGATGTAGCGTTTGTTGTGCTCTTTGTCCTCCCACGAACGTGTCTGAAGGTGGCCTTCCACATACAGTTGGGTTCCCTTGTGCAGAATCTTCTCTGCGATGTCGGCCAGTGCTCGCCAGCACACCACGTTGTGCCATTCCGTGACCTCGGTTTTCTCTCCATCTCGGTTACGGTGCAGTTCCGTTGTTGCAAGTGGGAATGTTGCTTTCTTTACCGTCGTTGTTCCGTCGGCTTTTGCTTCACAGGGAAACGTAACCACGTCTGGGTTCTTTCCCAGGTTTCCAATTAAAATAACTTTGTTTACTCCTATCATAATGTTTTAATTTTAGTCTCTGTCCGTACGACTTTTTTCATTCAAAAATGTTGAAAAAGTCATCCCTCAACCTCTAAAAACTCCCCTAAACCTATTGTAACTACTTGAAAAATCTATGTTAAAATTAAAATATTGCTTATGTGTATATTGTTGATTTATTTCCATATACGATTAACGAAATGTTAAAAATTATTAAATATTATATTCCGTACTTTCAAATGTTTTGCTGTGTTGAAAAAAAATACGACTTTTGCAATCCGTTTTCCGAGAGGAAAAAGTCATTAGATACATTAAAACGTATATAAACAAAAAAAATTATACATCATGTCAAAGATTTGTGAAATTACAGGCAAGAAAGTTGTTGTAGGTAACAATGTTTCTCATTCGCGCATCCACACCAAGCGCACCTTCTCACCCAACCTTCAGACTAAGAAATTCTACATCCCTGAAGAGGATATGTGGATCACCCTTAAGGTCTCTGCAAAAGGTATGCGTATCATCAACAAGAAAGGCGTTCTCGCTGCCCTTTCCGATGCTGCTGCACAGGGTCATTTCAAATTCTAACCCCGAAGACATCAACAGTCTTAATAAAACATTTTTATTAATCCTTTAACAAGAAAGAGGTATTTACAATGATCGTAGTTCCTATTAAAGAAGGTGACAACATCGAAAGAGCGTTGAAGAAACTCAAAAGAAAATTCGACAAGACCGGAGCCGTTAAAGAACTCCGCCGTCGTCAGCAGTTCACAAAACCTTCTGTGGTAGCACGTGAGCGCAAGCTCCATGCCATCTATGTTCAGCAGCTCCGTCAGCAAGAGCTCGACAAATAAACATAGAGACATTACGTATCAAAGCAATCAGGCGGCATCCATCGGATGCCGCCTGATTTGTTTATACTTCATTTAGACTTTCAAAAATGGTTTGCCTTAAAACTCGTCTATAACCTTGTCAACCCTGTAAAGTTTGTCGCCTCGGTGGACGGGCGTTCCTGTCTTGAAACTGAACACATCGCCCTGCTCTACTGTCGGCACATCGCCTTTGTCCAGTCGCAGCTCTCCTACAGCATCTCGGTAAACTCCCGTGGTTTGGCCGGTCACCATCACATCGTCGCCGACAGACAGCTTTTCGGCTGTCTGCATCCTGGCTTCTGCTACCCCTATGCGGTTGAAATAGTTGGTCACAAGGCCGAGGAACACCTTATTCTCGGTGGCCTGTGAGCCGTAGCGCTCCGACCACTCGCCCATTTTGCGACCTAGATAGTACCCATCCCAGAAACCACGGTTGAATACGGTGCGCAGCCGTTCGGTGAGACTGTCAATCAGTTCTGGGGTGTATCGGTTCTCTTCTATGGCCTTTAACGCCTCTCGGTAGCAGGTTACGACCGTCTGCACATAGTCGGCGCTTCGTCCCCTTCCTTCTATCTTAAGCACTCGTACTCCGGCTTTCACAATCTTGTCCAAAAAACCGATGGTGCAAAGGTCTTTGGGCGACATGATGTATTTGTTGTCCACCACCAGCTCTATGTCCGATTCCAGGTCTTTGACCAGATACTCGCGGCGGCAGAGTTGCAGGCAGGCTCCGCGGTTGGCTGAGTAGTTGTAGTTGTCTAGGCTGAGGTAGCATTTCCCCGACACCGACATGCATAGTGCCCCATGGGCAAACACCTCAATCTGCACCAAATCCCCCTTTGGCCCCCGTATGTTCTGCTCTTCGATGGCTTTTGTGATGTCTGCCACTTGTCGCAGTGAGAGCTCTCTTGCGGTAACTACCACATCGGCAAATCGCGAATAATATCTGACAGCCTCGAGGTTTGATATGTTGCACTGTGTCGAGGCGTGTATCTCTACCCCAACGCTGCTGGCGTATTCCATGACGGCGAAGTCCGAGGCAATGATAGCTGATATGCCGACTGCTTTCGCTTTATCGACAACCGCACGCATCTCCTCCAGTTCGTTGTCGTATATTATGGTATTGACCGTGAGATATGTCCTGACACCGTGTTCGCGCGCCGTGTCGGCTATCCGCTGCATGTCGTCTAATGTGAAATTGTTGGCTGAGCGCGACCGCATGTTCAACTTGCCCACTCCGAAATATACCGAGTCGGCCCCTGCCTGAATTGCTGCCATCAGTGACTCATACGAGCCGACGGGTGCCATAATCTCTATCTTGTTCATTTCCCTGTGTAGAGTTGGATAATGTTCATCTTGGTCCATTTGTTGGGCTTCAGTGCCTCGTCTTCGCATTTTGCGTCGTAGTATGTGACACGGCCCGCAAGTGCTGCATTGACGAAAGCCTCGAACTCTTCTATCGTATCGGTAAGGTAGCCTGCCACCTCGTGTCCACGTCCTTTGAAACGCATTATCCAGTATGGGTATCTATTTTTCTTGAATCGGTGCTTCACGAGCCACGACGAGCCTGCCAGTCGATGTTTGCACAGATGGAATGTGCGGTAAAACACAATCTTGTCCTCCGTTCCGTGGAAGAAACAGGTGGGTACAGGCGGCGTTTTGTATTTCAGCCGTCCCTGCGTTTCAAATACTGCCCCTGCGTATGGTATGACTGCAGCAGGTTTCCATCCCTCTGGTAGCACTTCCGCTTCGGCTCGCGAATTGGCTCGGCAGTAGTCGGTTTGCAGTATCGTAACCGCTCCTGCGCTGCTGCCGGTAAGGATAATCTTAGTCGGGTCAATGCCCAGCTGCCCGCTGTTATCTACAATATATCGCAGTGCGGCACAGCAGTCTTCGGTGGCAACCCGTATGGAGCTGTCGAAATAGTCGAACACCTTAGTCCACTTGATTTTGTCTGGAGACATGCGTTTGAGCCAGAGACGGTAATCTATGGAAACTGCCGTGAACCCCCTTTCTGCCAGTAGTTTGCAGCACTGCACCGATGTGCTGTCGTTGCGTGCACCCACAACAAAGCCACCGCCGAAGAGATAGACAACCGTGGCATGGTCGGGGCGCGGATTCGTAGGGCGGTAGATATCGAGCTTCATTTGTTGCTCCCCTCGCGTCACGTATGTGTAAGTCTCTTGTCCTCTAAGAAGCCCGTTCGAGAGGACAAGTATCAGGAGGCAGAATGTCAGTTTAATATTATTCGGCATTCCTGCTTTTCTTTTTGCTGAAAACATTGAAGTCGTAGGAGATTCCCGTGGTGATTGTGAACGGCATATATACGGCGCTTGTCCCTGAAAACACCGCTTTGTCGGCGCTGGTGCTCCAGAGCTGGCTGTATCCTACATCCAGCGTCCATTTGAGGTGTTTGCCTCCTGCACGGAAGAAGATCTGTGGCTCAAGCAGGCCGATGGGGTCTTTATTTGTTCTTATTTGGTGTTGACCGCTGTTTGCGTAAATTTTCTCGTCATATATGTCAGGGAATATACACCCGCCCTTCAATCCGACGCCAATGTCGATGTGGCCTTTTGCAAGACCAGCCCAGCCGAAATTAAGTTGGCCGAAAGGCAAATGGAAGCGTGAGATGACGATGTGGGTGTTTTCATCGCTACTATTCGACTCCCATCGGTTGCCTCCGAAACCATAGCCTACATATCCTTCGAGGACAGCTTTTTTCCACGCTTTGTAGGCACCGACTGAGGCTTGGCCGAAGGCTCCCTTGTCGCCGGTCCAGTTGACATGTCCTTGAACCGCCAGCCAATCGGTGGCGCCATAAGTTGCAGTGGCTCCAAGATAGCCGTCGCCCAGCGGAGCGCTCAATCCAATGCTTCCGTTCACTTGCAGTTCGCCTTTTTCGTGAATAAGAGGGAGTTGGGCAACCTGAGGACGGTAGGCTACGCATGATGTCATAACCAGGGATGCCATTGCTGCCATAACCCATAATGTTAATCTGCCTTGTTTCATGGTAATATTGTTTTTAATACAAAGTGGCAAAGGTCTGTATTCTTTTGTCACACTTTGCCTTGTTTTATTTCAAAAAACGAATTCATACGGTTTTTATTGCTTTTGAATCAGATTGAATACAATATAATGACGCATGATACGTTACATTGAAAAAAAGAATAAAAACCCATTAAATACCATTCACTATGAGCGAAAATCAAGTAACGTCAAAAAAAAGTATTATTATCGGAATCAGTCTGGTAGTCGCAGCCTTTGTGCTTGGACTGATGATGATTTTTACTGTTAAAACGCTAAAATCCTTTGACGACACTGTATCGGTACGTGGATTATGTGAGCGCGAAGTTCCTGCAGACAGAGTCGCCTACCGTATCAGTTATAGCGAGAAGGCTAACACCCTCTCCGAAGCGCGCAGTCTTATTGACCATCATAGCAAGGCCATCATTGCCAAATTGAAAGAGGCTGGTATCGAAGATTCCGAAATTTTTATCGGCAACCCCAGCATGGATGACCGTTACTCGTGGAGCAACGACATCTCGCGTATCACCTACCGTTACAATGCGGGCCAGAGCATTAACGTTTACACCTCTAAGATGGATGTGGTCACCAAACTGCAAAACACCCTTGAGGCTGACATGCTGAAAGAGGATATTTTGGTTAACGGCTATGCCGACTATCAGTTCCTCGGCCTCAATGAGATTAAGCCCGACATGATTGCGGAAAGTCTTGTCAAAGCTCGTGAAAGTGCTGAAGAGTTTGCTAAGAACAGCCACAGCAAGATTGGTAAGATGCGCACCGCATCCCAAGGCTATTTCGAGGTTAACGACCTCGACGAGACCACCCCGCAGATGAAGAAAGTCCGTGTGGTGACGACTGTTGAGTATTATCTTAAATAGAGGCTGACAGAACTCCGTCGTTTTTCATAAAAGAAACAGTATGTCAACTCGCAAGACACTCTCCTGGTTGGCGTTGCCGATAACTATATGGTATGCCATAGTGGTTGCAATTCGTAACCTTCTTTTTGAACTGGGAGTCCTGCATCAGACTATCCCGCCTGTCACAACAATAGGTGTTGGGAACATTGCCGTTGGAGGCACTGGTAAAACACCGCTTGCGGACTACCTTTTGGGGCTTTTTTCCGACAGCTACTCTACGGCTGTTGTAAGCCGTGGGTACAAGCGTAAGAGCTCTGGGTGCATAGTCCTTCAGCCTGGGTCGGAAGAAGGTGGCGAATTGTTGGATACTTTTGGTGATGAAGTCTCAATGTTGATTTCAAAGCATCCTGACGTTGCTGCTGCGGTGTTTAAAAAGCGGAACGAGGCGATTTCGCAACTCCTTTCTTCCGACACTCCGCCGCAGTTGATTATTCTTGACGATGTTTATCAGCACCGTTACGTGAAGCCCACAATCAACATACTGCTTACAGAGTACAATAGGCTATATTCCGATGATTTGATACTTCCATATGGCAACCTGCGCGAATCTCGTTCCGCGTCACGGCGAGCAAATGTTATAATCGTTACAAAAACACCCAAGAAGCTCAACTCACTTGAACGTCGCATCATTTCAGAAAGGCTGAAGGTCAAGAGTTATCAGAAGTTGTTCTTCTCCTATATTGACTATGCCGTTCCTGTGCCATTGTTCGACAGTCTGAGCGACTCAGTCTCAATAGCTGATGTGCGCCACATGCTTTGCGTTACAGGCATTGCCAATCCCGACCCTCTGCTTGCCGAATTGCGCCAGCGTGGCATCCGTGTAGAACACATGCCGTTCTCTGACCACCACGATTTCACGGCCAAAGACATAGAGGACATCAAGAAGCGCTTTGATGCCATCAACAGTCAGTCGAAGATTATAATAACTACCGAAAAGGATGCCCTCCGGCTTCGCAAGGCGCTGAATGACGATGATTGTTCTCTCCCGATTTACTACATCCCAATATCAATAGGTTTCCATGACGAGAATGGCGTCGGTTTCACTGACTACATCACGTCAATCGTACATGAGAACATATCGTTCCTATCTCGACTGTCAACGGTTGAGCGGAACGGTTTGGGCTCTGAACAAGAACTAGGCCTCAATTAGCTTGAAGTCGCTTTTCCCGTGTTTGCAGATGGGGCAGATGTAGTCGTCTGGTAGTTCTTCCCCCTCGTAAACATATCCGCATACCTCGCATACCCAGCGCTTCTTCCCTGACGAAGCTGGCTGTGCGGCGGCAGGTTTCGGTTTTATATTCTGTTGGTAGTAGGCGTATGTTATGCTAGGTGAATCGCTAAGTACTTTGGCGTCCATCACCCTCGCGATGAACATTGTATGTGTGCCAAGGTCTATGGCTTTGGTTACAACACACTGGAAGCAAGCATTGATGTATTTGGGCAGATAGCGTAGGCCGTTCTCCGTGCGTAACTCCACTTCGCAATTCTCGAATTTGTTAACGTTGCGACCGCTTTGAAATCCGAAATGCTCGAAAGGTTTCATGGTGGTCTCTTCGCTTAGCGGGCAAAGGTTGAACTTGGCGGTTTTGATTATCATGTCGTGAGTCAAGTTCTGCTTGTTGACACATATCATGAGCTGAAGAGGGTCGCTTGTGACCTGTTGTGCCACATTGATGATGCAACCATTGTCTTTACCGCCCTGTTGTGCTATGAGGACGTATAGTCCGTAACCGATTTTGAGAAGTGCGTTATTGTCCATTGTCTTGTATTATTATGCTTGAAAAAAATGCTAATAGCTGATTTCTTTACCGTTCAGACGTGCCGCTTTGAGGTTGTCTCCTTCATATTCTAGTTTCAGCGAGAAGAAGGGTTGTTTATCGTCCATCAGGAGTCTCAGAAATATTCGGTCACCCTCCCAGAGCGACAGGTCGAAAACCTTGTCTTTGTCAATCCACTGTAGTTCTCCCTCGTCGCAGTCCTTCATCTCGCCAGTCCATCTGTCGGCAGAGAACAGGTGCATATATTCACACGGCCAGATATCCGATATAAAGGTTACTATTCCGCGATATCGCCAACTTGTAATGGACAATCCAGTTTCTTCGAGCACTTCTCTCATCATGCAATCGTCCGGGCTTTCGTTAGCTTCACATTTTCCACCAACTCCTATCCATTTGCCCTGCGATGCATCGTGCTCTTTCTTTGTCCGGTGGAGCATCAGGTATCTGCCGTCATGCTCCATATAGCAGAGAGTAGTCTGTTTCAAACTAATAGTCGGTTATGAGATGATAGCTAGCGTGTTACCGCGAATTTAGAGGTCCGACCGTTGAGGGTGCAGTAGTATATGCCCGATGGCAGGTGTCTTGCATCAAATGTTGTCTGTTTTCCGTCAGGCATCAGTTGTATGCTGGCTATATGTTGCCCCGTCACCGACCGTATATGCAGTATTGCAGGTTCGTCGATGCGATACGCTATGGTCAGATATTCGTTTGCGGGATTGGGATAAACCGAGAGTTGAATTCCTCCCTCGGCATTGATTTCATCTATGCTCACGGGCTCTGGTGGGTCAGGTGGCTCTGGTGGGTCGGGTGGCTCCGGCGGGTCGGGTGGTGTTGGCGGTGCAGGTTGTTGTGGCTGTACCCCTAGTAGTGCCGCTTGTAGCGCCGAGAAGTGATACCCATAAACATTTAGTTCTGAGTTGTACAGGTCGAACCATCCGTCTCCGCTGCCGCTCCAGCCCCAGTTGACATGGAAAAATGTTGTCACCGAGTCATATCCATCCAATATGAAGGCGTGCCCTGCGTCGTTGCCAGGACTGTCGTTGTCATAACCGCAGTAAAAAACAGGTCTTCCTGCCACAATCTCTTTCCGTATAGTATCTACCCATAATTCGGTGCTCATCGTGCTGCGATAGCATGCTCTTGTTGTGTTGGTGTCGAATCCGAAGTTGTTTTTAAGCGCACGGGTGCAGTAAAAACCAATATTGTTCATGCCAACGCCGCTGCTGCTGACTCCATATTGCATCCAGACACTCACTCCTGCGTGATAACATAATGTTGCAACAGCCTCTTTCTCTTCGTCAGGACTGTCATACTCCAGCCTGTCTGGCATGTGTTCATAGTCGTATGTAGTGTTGCTGAAATCTACCGAAATGCGTTCGCTGCATGAATGGCAAAAGTACGAGGTGCTTCCTATCCCTTGTTCTGGATGCCCCCAGAATCGTATGATTTGTGACAATGCAGTTGCCACACAGCCGACTATTGCTGTATTACCGTCAATTTCCGGGCAGTGCATATTATACGGCCAGCTCTGGTCCCATGTGCTGCTTATCAGGTAGCTACTGGCGTCTTTGGTATTTGTTGTCTTTTGTTTTGAATTTGTTGTTACCTGTCGTAACTCTTCCCATTGCCCTGCTGTCTTTGGGCTGGGCGAGAGACTTCGGCTTTGTGCATACGATGCTTCGTCGGCTCTTGTTCTGAGATAGCTCCCGAAGCCGTCGGGTATATGACTCAAATCTAAAGCTCTTGTGTTGGAATATCCCAATATTGGCTGCACACAGTCGTTTCCCGCCACAATCACAAATCCTCCCTCTGTTATGTTGAATACATACACTGCCGGTATGTGCAGTTCTTCGTTCTCTATGGTTTTCACCAGTATAGGCGTTCCCTTGATATTATGAAGATACGCAAACTGTGCTGCAACCATCTGAGCCTCGGCGCTGTCCACATTGCGAGCCTGTGCCGTCGCGAGCGACAGCACCATCGAAATAAACAGAATAAAACTACGCCTGACCATATTTTTTCCGCAGCTTTTTACGAGAATAATATATATAAACGACGGGAACTACAAAAATATTGAGTAAGGTTGAAGAAAAAAGTCCGCCAAGTACCACAATTGCCATTGGCGCCTGTATCTCGTTACCGGCTTTTGATGCTGCCAATATCATGGGTATCAGTGATAAAGCGGTGGTGAGGGCGGTCATGATAATAGGATTCAACCGGTCGAGCGAACCCTGTTTTACAATCTCCTCTATGCTGCCTTCCGCCTGCTGCCCGTTGCCTGACGCCTGCTGATACTTCGCTATCAGCAGTATCCCGTTGCGGGTGGCTATGCCGAATAGTGTTATGAAGCCGATTAGGGCCGGTATGCTCATAAGGTTTGACGACAGCTTCACGGCTATCACGCCGCCTATAAGTGCCAGCGGCAGGTTGAGCAGCACTATGAGCGAAAGTGTGAGGTTGTGGAACTCAGTGTAAAGCAGCAGGTATATAACCAGCAGACACAGCACGAACACCAGCACCAGCGTGCGCGATGCCGCTTTCGCTGTTTCAAACTGCCCGCCATATTCAATGCGGTATCCCTCCGGTAGCGTAACCTCTTTGGCTACAGCGGATTTGATGTCCTCCACTACACTCATGGCGTCGCGTCCGCTCACGTTTGCCGACACCACCAGTTTGCGCTGCACATTCTCGCGTGAGATGGTGTTAGGGCCTCCGCACGAAACCACGTCGCACACCTCCGACAGCGGCACCGCACCTGTCTGTCCGACTATCATGGCATCCTTTACGTCATCGATTGTCGGGCAGTCGTTCTCGTTTTTCAACCTGACCACCAGGTCGAAAGCCCGCTGCCCTTCGTATATCTCACACAGTTTCTCTCCTCCGAAGGCAAGCTCCACGAAGTGGTTGAATTCCTCTATGCTTATGCCGTAGTGCGCCAGCTTGTCGCGGTCGGGGCGCAGTTGCAGTTGCGGCACTTCGGTCTGCTGCTCCACGTTCACATCCACCAGCCCTTTCACCTCCGCCGTGGCCGTCTTTATCTTGTTTCCAAGCATATAGAGTTGGCTCAGGTCGTTGCCGAATATCTTGATGGCTATGGTCGCCTGTGTGCCGCTCACCATGTGTTCTATGCGGTGGCCGAGCGGCTGTCCGATGCTCACCGCTATGCCTGGAATGGCCGACAGCCGTGTGCGCACCTCGCTCATGAATTCTTGTTTCGAACGTTTCCCGAGTTTGAAATTCACGTCTATCTCGGCTCCGTTGGTGGCCTGCGAGTGCTCGTCCAGTTCGCCGCGGCCGGTGCGCCGCGACGTCGAGGTTATCTCTGGTATGTCGAGCAGCTGCGTCTCTATCAGGTTGCCTATCTTGTTGCTCTCTTCGAGCGAGATGCCGGGCTTGGCTACAGCGGCTATCGTGAGCGACCCTTCGTTGAACTCTGGCAGGAACCCGCGTCCCATGGTGAACAGCAGCGTCACGGCACCCACCAGCAGCACTCCTGTCGTTGAGACCACCACGACCTTGTGCCGCAGCACCCAGTCGAGCATCCGGCTGTACAGACTGCTCATCTTGCGGCTTATCCAGCTCTCCTTGTCGTTCTTCATGAGGTATCTGTCCGACGAAAGCAGCATCTTGCACAGCAGCGGCGTTATCGTCATCGCCACCACCAGCGACATGAACAGTGCCGTCAGGTACGCTACTCCGAGCGGTTTCAGCATCCGCCCTTCCAGTCCGCTCAGGAAGAACAGCGGCACGAAGGTTATCATGATTATCAGCGTGGCGTGTATTATCGAGCTGCGTATCTCCGACGACCCTTTGAACACCACCTCATACGCCGTCTTCCGTTCTCCTTCTGGCAGCCGGTGGTTCTCTCTCAGCCGTTTATACACGTTCTCCACGTCTATTATAGCGTCATCTACCAGCGACCCTATGGCTATGCACATTCCTCCCAGCGTCATCGTGTTTATTTCCAATCCCATAAGGTGTATGCACAGTATCGTCCCCAGCAGCGAAAGCGGTATCGCCACTATCGAAATCAACGTGGTCCTGAAACTGCCGAGAAACAGGAACAGCACCACTATCACACACACCGCTCCCTCCACCAGTGACCGCCCCACGTTGCCCACCGACGACGATATGAAGTCGGCCTGGCGGAAGATATGCGTGTTCATCTGCACGTCTGCCGGAAAGCTCTTCTCTATGTTCGCGAGGTTCTTCTCTATCGCCTCCGTAACTTTCAACGTGTTGATATTCGGCTGTTTCGACACCGAAAGTATGATTGCCGGCGAGGCGTTGGCTGAGGCGTATCCTTGCTTTATCGCATTGCCCACCCTCACCTCTGCCACGTCATACAGGCGCACTCCTTCCTTCACCAGGCCTTTCCCCAGTTCCTCCACGTCGCAGGTACGCGCCATACCTCTCAGCGCGTATTCGTTGCCGTAGTCTCTTACCACTCCGCCCGTCGAGTTGCTGCCCACCGACATCCCGACGCTCTCTATCTCGTCCATCGTCACGCCGTAAGCCGCCATCCGCGCAGGGTCGGCCACAATCTGGTACTGCTTGTAGTCACCGCCTATGATGGTCACCTGCGACACGCCACCCGTGCCCAATATCGCCGGCTTCACCACCCACTCGGCCAGCGTCCGCAACTCCTGCATCGACGTGCCGCTTTCACAATTCCGAGCAAGCGAATCCCCATCGGGAACCGGACAAGACTGACCCTCAGCCGCCTCCGGCTCGTCAGCCAGCTGCAAACTCACAAACAGTATTTCCCCCATCACGCTGCTCTGCGGCGCCATCACGGGCGTCACCTCGGGCGGCAGCTGCCCGCCGAGCGTGGTCAGTTTCTCGCTCACTATCTGCCGCGCCTTGAACTGGTCCATCCCCCAGTCAAACTCCACAAACACAAACGAGCTCCCCTGCATCGATGTCGAGCGCACACGCCGCACGTTCGTCGCGCCGTTTACCGCCGTCTCAATCGGGAAAGTCACCCGACGTTCCACCTCTTCGGGCGCCATACCGTGAGCATCGGTCATCACCACCACCGTCGGCGCCGTCAAGTCGGGAAACACATCGATGTCAGTATTCCTGCCGGCCCAGATTCCCGCAACGGTGAGCAATACCGCCGCCAGCAGTATGAAAAGCTTGTTGTCCAAGCTGAATTTTATGATTCTGTTTAACATTTTTGCTTGATTATTTTATTCCCTGCATACAAATTTCCTATAGAAAACATAGCCCATCCATAGCCCATCTATAGCCCGACCCTAGCGGTGCCATAGACAAAACATAGAGGATGCATAGAGAAAACATAGAGAGTGGATAGAGAACACATAGACAAATCATAGAGAAACTCCAACTCATCAAGTACTCACGCAATAACGCAATCCTCAATGTACATGTCCTGCGTGTGGGTCCAGAGCCCCGGCTCCCTGCGCCAGCTTCACCATCGTCGCGCCTTTCGTCACCACGCGCTCGCCAGCCTTCAGCCCTGAGGTCACCACCGTCCGCTTCCCGTCGCTGCCGCCCAGGGTCACCAGGCGTTTCTCAAACAGCTCCGGCTGCACCTCCACAAACACGAAGGTGTTGCCCATCTCCTCGACTATGCCGCTGTTCTCCACCGCTATGGCCTCTTCGCCCTCCTCGGTTATGATGTATATCTTCACAAAGCTACCAGCTATCAGTTCGCCGCAGTTCTGTATTCTGAAGGTCACGGGAATCAGCGGGTTGCCCTCGCCCGACGCCTTGCCGTAGCTCACAAACGCCCCTTTCAGCTCCTCCAGCGTATAAACTCCGCCGCCGTTGGGCAGCTCGATGTTCGCTGTCTTTATGTGTCTCAGGCTGTTGTAGTATCGCGGCGACAGCTCGGCACGCAGATACAGGTCCTTGTTCTGCGATATCGTCACCACCGCCTGCCCGGCCTCCACATATCCGCCGTTCTGCACGTTCACGCTTTTCACATATCCGCTCATCGGAGCGGTCACCACCGCGCCCGACGGAGAGAAATTGCCTTTCAGGTTGTCGTAAGCCGCTTTTGCCGTCGCGTAAGCCGCCTTGCTCCGCTCCAGTTCCGCCTTTGACACCACTCCTTTCTGCGCCAGGTCTGCTTTCCGCTCGTATTCCGACTTCGCCAGCTGGTAGTTCGACTCCGCCTCTTGGTATCTCACCGCCATGTTGCCGTCGGCCATCCCGCTGCTCTCTATGGTGCACAGGCGCTGTCCTTTCTTCACGCTCGCGCCCTCGACGATGTCGCCTCCGGCGAAGCGCACCACACCCGACGCACGGCTTGCCGCCACCTGCTCGTCGCCCTGGCTCGACACCACCTGTGCCGTAGCGCGTATGACCTGCCCGCACACCTCTTTCTTCACCTCTTCGGTGGCGAAGTCTATGATGCTGCTCTGCTCCTTGCTGAACTTCACGCAGTTCGCCGGGATTTCGTGCCCGTGTGTATCTTCGTCGTGATGATGGTCATGGTCGTGCTCGCAGCAGTGGTCGTGACTGTGATTGTGCTCATGCTCATGCTCATGTTCATGGTGGTGTTCATGGTGACATGCCGTCAGCCCGCCGAGACACAATCCCAACGTTATGGAAATTACAATTTTATAATTCATACTTGAAACTCCTGTTTAAATAAATACTGACATTCGGGAAAGAATCCAAACACGATGGAACCTTTCCAGACATAAATCCGGATAAACGCTTATCCGTTCAGCAATAGACAGGAGGGCCTCGCAGGCTTTCCGCCGCCGCATAGCTTGCAGGCAGCTGCGTCGCGCGGTCATAATATTCCAGCCGTCGCCCGTAGTCAACAAAACTCCACTGGCCGCCGACCACTGGCCACTGGCCACTAAGCGCCGACCACTGACCACTGACCACCGACCACTGACCACTTAAAACAAACTTGTCATCCTTTGTGCTTATCACCAGTTGCGACAGCAGGTCTTGCAGTTTGCAGCTTCCGTCGTGGTGGTCGCAGTCGTGGTTATGGTGTTCGCACTGGCAGTCCAGTTCGTTCTCGAACACCAGACCTCCGTCGCAGCAGTCGTGATGATGATGCGGCACCACCGAGTGCAGCATGATGATGCACCACGCCGCCGCCATCAGCACCTTCGCGCCTATATACCTATGACCAGTACCACGCATTTCCGCCTGCAAAGATACGAAGTTAATCCCAAAATATAACCGTTTTTATTTCTAATTTCTGATTTTTGTGTATTTTCGCTGGGCAAAATCATTCTGTTATGTTACAAAAAGGTACAAAAGCCCCTTATTTTGAGGGCGTTGATGAAAACGACAATCTTGTGAAACTCACCGATTTCGCCGGCAAGAAGCTGGTGCTCTACTTCTATCCGAAGGACAGCACCCCCGGCTGCACCGCCGAGGCCTGCGACCTGCGCGACAACTATGAGCGTTTCCTCGCCATGGGCTACAACGTGCTGGGTGTCAGCCGCGACACTGCGGCCTCGCACCGCCGTTTTATCGAGAAATATTCGCTGCCGTTCCACCTTATCGCGGACACCGACCTTTCTATACTGAAGGCTTACGAGGCGTGGGGCGAGAAGACCATGTATGGCAAGAAGACCGTGGGCACCATCCGCACCACTTTCGTCATCGACGAGAACGGCACCGTAGCACAAATCTACTCCGGCAAGCAGGTGAAGACGAAGGAGCACGCCGAG
>JAFZTV010000098.1 GCA_017618625.1 Bacteroidales bacterium
AAGATAGATGGCGCTTTCCTGACTGGAAAGACTTGGAACATCCCTGCCGATGCCACTTTGCCGAAAAAAAACAAGGCTAAAACATCTCCATTGCTCTCGCGTCTGCGAGAGGAAAAAAGCTGCAAGCTGAAAGGTGGCATATATCACCGCACACAGATAGACCTCACATACAACTCAAACCACATAGAGGGGAGCCGTCTGACCAAGGAACAGACGCGCTATATCTTTGAAACCAACACCCTCGGCATCACTACAGAGAACACTCGCATCGACGATATTATCGAGACGGTTAACCACTTCCGATGTATCGACTACATAATAGATCATGCGACCGACAAGATTACGGAGGCACACATCAAGCAACTTCACCTGCTGTTGAAAACCAACACCTCCGACAGCCAGAAGGAGTGGTTCTCCGTGGGTGAATACAAGCGGCTGGCCAACGAGGTAGGCGGCGAGGAAACCGCGAAACCCGAAGATGTACACAAAAGGATGAAGGCGTTGGTGGCCGAATACAACGGGTTGAAAAAAGTTTCGTTTGACGATATACTGAACTTTCACGTGAATCTAGAGCGCATTCATCCATTCCAAGATGGCAACGGTCGCGTGGGGCGCCTACTGATGTTCTGGCAATGTCTGCAGAGCGGTACAGTGCCGTTTATCATCACAGATGAATTGAGGCTATTCTACTACCGAGGTATCCAAAACTGGGGAGATCTCAACGGCTATCTGCGCGACACATGCCTGACGGCACAGGATCTCTATAAAGCCTTGCTTGATTATTTCAAAATCAAATATTAGGGCTGGACTTAAATCCCGTTTGGCGGATTTTCCCGACTGACCGCAGGGAATGACCATGAACACCGCTAAATAAAATCTATCCAGCGAATAATCCGACACAATCATCTTTTGGGATTTGTAATCCCGGATTTTGTTCTAGTTTTTTTCAATCCTGGTTTTACCCCGACTTCTATTATGAAAAAATCACTACCTTTGCACCCATGAAAAATAAATTCTTCCTCCTTCCAATTGTGGCGGCTGTGGTTTTGGTGGTCGGATGTTTTCATCTTCCCATCGGCTATTATACTTTTCTGCGTATCGTGGTCTTCGTGGTGGCGGGATTGCTGATATTCCTGCCCAAATACGAGGGCGTAAATTGGCAATGTGTTGTTAACGGGTTGGTGGCTATACTTTTTAACCCGATAATACCCGTTCACCTACATAGTCGCCCTGTTTGGGCGGTGATTGACGTACTTGCAGCCATGTGGTTCGTGTGGCAGGCGGCGAGGCTGACTATGCTATACATTGGCCATCAGAATCATGCGAATGATAAATTCAAGCATTATGAACCCTGACGAGATAATGATAAAAGATGTACGGGATTATGTCCACTCGCGTTGGACTCTCGGTGTGACTCATGGCATAAGCCATTGGGACAGGGTTTATGAGAATGGGAAACGCTTGCTCACGCCTGAGGTGAATCCCCGTGTGGTCGGATTGTTTGCCTACCTGCATGACTCGTGCAGGGATGACGACGGTACTGATTATTATCATGGGGAGCGTGCCGCAGAATGGATCGAAACGCTGAGAGGAACGTATCTGCGGTCGTTGTCTGACGAGGAGTTTGCCATGCTGAAGGACGCATGCCGACTTCACACACTTGAGCACATGACGGGTAACCCCACCATAGACGCCTGCTTCGATGCCGACAGGCTTGACTTGTGGCGAGTGGGTATTACGCCCGATCCGGACAGACTTGCTACGGAAAAAGGGAAGGAAATCGCCCGCAACACGAACTACGAACCGCTGGTTCGAAAGGTGATTATGGGTATGTAGAAGTGTCTCTATTTTTAAGTCAAATATAAACCATGTATATAAACAAAGAAAACTATAGGCAGTATTCTCCGTTCGATATTGTTGCGGTAGATGAGAGTTTTCGTAGTTTGTACGACCGCTCAAACGTGGTGTATAAATTGGATTCCGGCAATCCTCCGGCTCCGTCGGATATCTTAGGCGTTTCGAAAGAGACGACGTGGGGTGAGGCATTCAACAACGACGACTGGCTGCAGATAAATACTTCATATAAGGATAGAATTGCTCGCTGTTTTATTCACAAATCGATAAAAGACGAATATCTCAAGCGCACAAACGGAGAACTGAAATGGGATTCACATTTCGTTTACGAGGTTTTGGTGAACAAGCACAGAGTCGAAATTTCCAGTCGGAACTATAAGGATTTTACACCTCGCAAGATAATGGCGATAGCAGACGAAGGTGGTGGCTTTGGTAATTTAATTGATGAAAAAGGCGAGTGGTTTTATTTGGGAAGTATTATTGAGGAAGAACTTATGACGGTATTCCCCAACTTCGATGACCTATTGTCACATGCGAAAGAAAACTTTTTCCACATGGGATTAGGAACAGGCATGTATGTGGACATGAGTATTCTCGATGAATTTCGCAACGAGGTCGAAAAAACATGCTGTCCCAACGGTGTCTATGCAAACTTTCTACTGCGTCCGCAGTGGAAGGAATTGGTGTGGAAAGTTGTTGACTCGCACGAAAAGTGAGGAAAGAAGACCGAACACATTTGACCTTTCCCGTCATCGTGTGTTTATAATTGCATCAAAAAAAGCCTCTCCCGCTTTGGGAGAGGCTTTTGGTATTGGTTGGGTTGAACCTATCAGTCTTTGATGTTGGGTTCTTCGAGGCCGAGGCCTTTCTTCTTATCGACGGCTTTCAGGTAGATGCCGATAAGGAGGGCGGCGACACCGAGGCAGGCGAGCATGACGAGCGCCCAGGTGTAGTTGAGCTCATGGGCGGCGGTGCCTTCGGGGTTGGTCGAGGTGAGCACCTTGCCGATAAGCAGCGGGAAGAGCCAGAGGCCGATGTTCTGAATCCAGAAAATCAGGGCGTAGGCCGAACCGATAATCTTCTCGTCAACCAGCTTGGGCACAGAGGGCCACAGGGCGGCGGGCACCAGCGAGAAGCTGGCTCCCAGCACGAGGATAGTCACGTAGGCAACCACAGTACCTCCGACGGCGCTACCCTTGCACAACGGCAGGATGAATGCGAAGGTGAGGTGGCAGACAACCAGCAGGATGGAGCCAATCATAAGCATCGAGGCAGCCTTTCCTTTGTGGTCGACATAGTTGCCAAGTATCGGGGTGATGGCCACAGCCAGCAGCGGGAACACGGCGAAGATGGTCTCGGCGGTGCCGCGCATGTAACCCATATAGCAGTAAACCACGAGGGCGATGACGGCGAGGCCCATAAGACCGAATTTCACGCCTTTCTTACTGGAGAAGTTGCTGGCGAACGAGCAGACGGCCACCATAAGCATCACAACATACTGTACGATGGTCACCGAGTTGCTGCCCCAGAAGGTGCTAGCGTCGGCGGGGGTGAGCGTCAGGTTGCACTGCAGCATGTTGACCGCATATTTCTGGAAGGGGAAGATAGCGGAGTAGTAGAGCACGCAGAGCAGAGCCACCAGCCAGAAACCGAGACTGCTGAGAATCTTGCCGATATCGGAAATCTTGAACGGGTCGTCTTTCTCTTCGGCTTCGCCGGTTTGCGAGTCGAGTTTCTTATCCATGAAGAAATAGACGACAAACATTATGAGGGCGATGCAGAGCAGCACCACGCCAAACTTCACCGAGTTGTCAACGTGCACCTCGCCGCCCAGCTTGGCGAAGAAGGGTGAGAATATCATGCAGGTGGCGACACCCAGACGGGCGAGCGCCATCTCGGAACCCATGGCCAGTGCCATCTCGCGGCCCTTGAACCACTTCACGATACCACGGGAAACAGTGATGCCCGCCATCTCGCAGCCGCATCCGAAAATCATGAATCCGCAGGCGGCGAACTTAGCCGATGCGGGCATGCCCT
>JAFZTV010000099.1 GCA_017618625.1 Bacteroidales bacterium
TCTCTTGGTAGGCACCGGTGTGGAAGAAACCGATGTAGAGCGGGTCGTCCTTCTGGAGTTTGGGAAGGAAGATGGCGTTGGCATGGGAGTCGGCGTTGTAGTAGTCCTCGCTGTCGCATGTAAGGCCGCCGAGGAAGACGCGCTGGTATTCACAGTCCCAGTGATTGATGGGCAGCATGATGAAACGCTGGTTGATACCCCATGTGTCGGGCAGGGTGGTGATGAACGAGCTGTCTATCATGTACCACATCTCACGGTCGTTCTGCTGTTTCTGGTCAAGGATACTATAGAGGGTGGCACCGCTTTCGCCCACGGTGAAACTGCCGAATTCGGTGAAGATGTTGGGTTCTTCAACCTCGCGGTTGCTGCAGATGTTCTTGATTTGGGCCAGCACTTCCTCAGCCATGTACTCGTAGTCGTAGGTGGCAGCAAGGGAGGTCTTGCACGGGAATCCGCCGCCGATGTTGAGCGAGTCAAGTTCAGGGCACACGCGTGTGAGGTCGCAGTAGACGTTGACACATTTGGAGAGTTCGTTCCAGTAATAGGCTGTGTCGCGGATGCCGGTGTTGATGAAGAAGTGGAGCATTTTGAAAGTAAACTTCTTGTTAGGCTTCACATGCTCTTCATAGAAACTGACAATATCGCTGTAACGCATGCCAAGGCGCGAGGTGTAGAAGTCGAATTTGGGTTCTTCTTCAGAGGCGATACGGATGCCAAGTTTCATGGGTTGCGAGGGGTTTTCGAGAGCAGTGTCGAGGGTGAAATACTCGTGTTTGTTGTCGAGGATAGGCACCACATTGGTGAAACCGTCATTAAACAGCCCTACAATGTTCTCGATATACTGCTGCCGTTTGTATCCGTTGCAGACGACGAAGATGTCTTTGTCGACAAGCCCTTGGGAGTAGAGCTCCTGTATCAGGTTGATGTCAAAGGCCGAGGAGGTCTCAAGGTTGATGTCGTTTTTCAGCGCCTCCTCGAGAACAAAACTGAAATGGCTCGACTTGGTACAATAGCAGTAATTGTATGTGCCTTTGTAGTCGGTTTTGGCAATGGCGACATTGAACATGCGCTTGGCACGTTGTATCTGGGAGGTTATTTTGGGCAGATATGTTATCTTGAGGGGAGTTCCATACTGCTTGATGACTTCCATGAGCGGAATGTCGTGGAAATAGAGTTCACCGTCCTCCGTGCGAAATTCATCCTGGGGGAAATCGAAGGTCTGGTCGACCAAGTCATAGTATTTATTTTTCATCCGACTAAGTTAGTTTGTTGTTTTATTTATAATCCGAGTGAGTTGGATTGAGCTGCAAAGGTACATTTTTTTATGAAAACAACAACATTTTTGGTATAAATAAATCAGCCAGGCTGTTCACCTGGCTGATTGATAAGCGGATAATAACAACTATCGCAGCACGAGTTTCTGTGTGCTGACGCTGTTTGCAGTCTCTACTTTGACGAAATAGATGCCTTTTGGCAGCTTTTGCAGATTGAGTGTTGTCTCGGAGCCATGCACGGGTGTGTGCATAAGGGTCTGCCCCATGAGGGTGATGATTTCAATGCTGCGCATCTGCTCAGCCTGAACAGTGACAAGGTCGCGTGCAGGGTTGGGGAAGAGCCTTACGGCATTGTGCTCAGGCTGCGGGTCAATGCCGAGGACTTCGAGCGTGATGGTTTCCGTGGTGCAGCATCCGGCGCGACAGCCTTCGACGGTATACTCCAAATGGGTGGTCTGCGGACATACGGAGATATAAGCAGTGCTGTCACCAGTGTTCCACACGTAGGAAGTGGCTCCGGAGGCCTTGAGCATGAAGCAGTCACCTATGGCCGGCTCACCAACAACCTCAATGGTTACCTGTGGTGACTCTACAACAGAGAGGGAGAGGAAATCAAGCTGTCCATCTTCGGAACCGCTATAGACGAAGTGCCCCAGTTGGTCAGTGGGTACGGGAGTTGTGTCGTACACATACTCACTGTTCTGACATACAGAGTCGACCACGAAATGGCTGACGTCTCCAGAGAACGGCAGTTTGACATTGTCTATCCAAGCACAGTCACTGCCCGAGATGGAGTAGTAGTCTTTAGAGTAGCTGAAAGCCAAGTTATGGGTACCTGCTCCGACTGGGTAGGCTGCATATTTCCGGCCTTCTTCGCCCGAGGCCGACATCATCTCGTTTCCGTCGATGAAGAAATGGAACATGTCGTAGCCTTCTTCACTGGATACTTTATAATAGAACGAGACTGAGTCGTCGATGGTGGATGTCCAGTTGATGGACATACGAGACTCGGCGCGGTTGGAGAGACTGGTTTTGCTACGAGCCGAGAAGGTTCCAGCAAAGGGGTCAAGAGAAGTTATCTCCCACGGTCTGCTGCTCTGAGTCCAATTGAACTTGGTGAAGTCGCCTGTTTCGAAGTCCTCTGTCTCGCTGCCACCGGCACGGAATGAAAGCACCTGAAGCAGGTGAGCGCCGCAGCTGTCGTTGGCATAGAGATGGAAAGGAATTGAGGTGCTGGGCAGTGCCGACACCATGGTGACGGGGATGGAGAGGTCTACCGCTGAATCGGGGGCAAGACGTCCAATATTCTGAGGCGTGGCATCATCGGTCATGAATCCAAACAAGTTGGGCAGGGTGATGGTGAGGTTGTCAGTGGTGTCGTGCCCATTGTTGACAAGGGTGCAGGTGATGACGGAAGTGCTGTCGTCTTGAAGGTCAGGGCTAATCCAAGTATTACTGACGGTCAAAGCAGGCGCGACTATCGAGTACTGGGCGCGCTTGGTGGAAGTGCCGGGACCAAAGTCAACCATCGAGGTGAATTTCACCCGAATACCGTCGGCAAGCCCTTCAGCAATATACGTAGGACATACA
>JAFZTV010000100.1 GCA_017618625.1 Bacteroidales bacterium
ATCTATATACCCGAAACTACCACGGCTGGCACCAACTACTACAGACTGACCGTAACCGACTCGCTGTGCGGCGACACAACGCTGCATGTGCAGAAGCTGATAGTGAAGCCCAACGTGGGTCTTGAGCTCGTGGGCGACCTGAACCAGTCTATGTGTATCGGCGGCAACATCGACTCGGTGAGGGTGGTCGCCACCAACGCCGCCTCGGTGGATGTGACTGCCGACCACGGCATCACCCCGACCTACAACACGACCACCGGCAACATCGGATTCGCCACAGCCGGCAACGTGAACGACGTCATAACGGTGACGGTGACGGCACATCACGACGAGAACTCGTGCGACGACTCGACGTTAACCTTCCAGGTGACGCTGAGCACATTGACCACGAAGAACCTGACAGTAACAGGTTGCGGCAGCTACCACTGGGTGACAGCCAACGAAGACACGCTGTTCACGGCAACCACCGACACGATAATAGGCCCATACCCATCGGCCAACGGCTGCGACAGTATGACGTACCTGCATGTCGATGTGAATGGTGGCGAAATGCCAGTGTTCAGCCTGCCTGAGGATGTCTGCGTGACCGCATCAGAGACTAACGACAGCATAGAGATAAGCATCCAAGCCCTGACAGGATACACCTATGAGTGGAACCTGGACGGTGGAGTGAGAGCCGCAAGCAGCCCGCTGGCTTCGGACGGCGTAAGCGACACGAACATAGTTGTGGTGCGCTGGGCAAACGATGGCGATAAGACCGTAAGCGTGACACTCACCAGCCTTGAAAACGGCTGCACAGGCACGGACAGCAAGACCATCCATGTACACGCCGCACCTGCGATAAGCATTGCCGCTGTGGCAGGCGACATCTGCCCGCATAGCGGCAGTGTGAATCTCGTGGCAAATCTCAACCCGACCACAACTGCAGACTACACATACGACTGGGGCGGAGAGGTGACAGTAGCCACAACCACACCAGTAACGAGCGAGACCAGCAACACAGCGACTGCGACCATACCCACCACCTCATGCGACACCACCTATAACGTAGGAGTCAGCGTGGTGGACGGCAACGGATGTAAGGCTGTGGCCGACAGCGTAACCCTGGTAGTACGCGACGTGGAAGCACCGACCTTCACGCGTCCTGCCGACGACACCATCTACAAGAACGATATCTGCGAATACGATGCGGCAGTCGCTGAGACCGGTGATGTAAGCAACCTCGACGACAACTGCACCGCCGTTGCGGACCTGACTGTCACGCACACCGACGACACGATAGCCGGAAGCTGCTATGGAGCCACCATAATACGCAGAGCATGGCGAGTCACCGACCTGTGTGGCAATATCTCAGACGCAGCCGACTCAGTGCAGACCATCACAATACTCGACACTGTAGCACCTGTGATTGCAGGGCCGATGAACGAAGTGAATGTGGAGGGCTGCGACGAGAGCGCGGTGCCCGCTGTGGCAGCTAGCGACACTACCATAGCCTACATGCTAACACAAGGTGCCAACTCCGTCACCGACAACTGCTCAGACGAGGCGCACCTAACGGTAAGCATAAGCGACGGAGCGATGACCGGAGACTGCGATCATCAGGTGATAAGGACCTACACCGTAACCGACGACTGCGGCAACAGCAGCAGCACGACGCAGACCATCACCATCACCCGCCCGGCCTTTGTGGTGCCAGCGATAGACACCACGACCGTAGTGTGCGAGAACGACGCAGTCGCGCCGACGCCAGCAACAGTGACGCTGTGCGGCAGCGAATACACAGCGCAGCCTGTGAACACGGGCGACACCAACCGAGTGACGGAGACGGTGGAAGGCTATCTGTATATCACCTACAACTACGAATATACCGACTGCAAGGGCAGCTACGCATGGCACAAGACATACAAGCTCACGCCTGACCAGTTCACGCCAGTAGATTCGGTTTACGACGTAGTGGCCTGCCCGAGCGACATAGACTCTATACCTGTGCCGACGGTGATAGTGTGCGGCGACACGGTGCCGTTCACCTTCACGGGAGTGAACACCACGGACACCGCACGTTGCGGCGACAGTATATACAACTACACCTACACTGTTGGTGCGACCACCTACAACTGGGCGTACATAGTACGGTTCGAGCCTGGCGACTTCACGATGCCAGCCGACGACTCGGTGGTTGTACACTGTCCGTCGGAGATAGTGCTGCCTAACACGGTGGCAGGCCGCATGCCAGAGGTGCACAACGCCTGCGGCGAGGACATCTCCGACCAGTATGTCCCGACCTCGCAACCCGACGAGATACCGGCGTGCGAAGGCAGAGCGGTGTACACATACAGCTATACCGACTGCGCCGGACACATGCATGAATGGCATTTCATCTACATACTTGAGCGCGAAGACTTCACCATAGCAGCCGAACCTGGCAGTGCGACCGTAGCCTGTGCATCGGAGGCACTTGGCGCAGGAGAAGCAGGCAGCGTGATAACCTTGCCGACAGTAATGCCCACATGCGACGGAGAGCCCGCGTTGGTTCCTATAGACACCATTGTAGGCACCATGCCCAACTGCAACGGCGAGATGACCTACACCTACCGCTACAACGACTGCACAGGAAACCATCAGCACGACTGGGTGTTCACCTACATGGTGCGCGACTCCATAGCTCCGACGATAGAACCTATCGCCGACCAGGCAGCCACAGCCGGCGGCGGATGCGAATACATCATACCAGACCTGAGCTCACTGGTGAACGCCACCGACAACTGCGGCGAGACACACTATATGGGTCAGACGCCTGCCGCAGGCACACGCTATCCACAGCTTGAGACAGCGCAGGCAGTGGAGGTGATAGTGCAGGTGGACGACGACTGCGAGAACCATGGCTACGACACCGTAACGGTCACAATACCGGCTCGTGACGCCCAAGTGGCCGTGACCCCGACCAACCCGTCGATATGCTATGGCGACACGGTTACGATGACAGCCTCGGGCACAAGCTCGGCGACAGGCAATGACAGCTACCGCTGGAACCCCATCAACGGACTTGACGCATCGACAGGAGAGACCGTCCACGCCTTCCCGACAACTCCGACGACCTATACCGTAATCTACACCGACGGCAACGGATGCGTGGCAAGCGCGACCGCAATAGTGTCGGTGAACCCGCAGAGCACGCTGACAGCAGAGAATCTGGAGCAGGAAGTCTGTGTGGGTGGAAGCATTACGAACATTGTGATAGGCTACACCAACTCAACAATCACAATCAGCGGACTGCCGAACGGATTGACATATCGTCCCGCCACGGCGACGATAAGCGGACGTCCGACAGAAAGCGGCACCTTCACCATCACAGCGACGAGCAACTACGGATGCCCGGTGAAGACACTGACGGGTACCATAACGGTGGCCGACACGGTGATAAACACCACCGACGCCACCTCGTGCGACTACTACGTGTGGTCGGTTAACAACGGCACGTATTCCACCAGCGGCAGATACCGCCACCTGAGCACTGCCAGCGACGGCTGTATCAGCGCGGACTACCTGAACCTGACTATCAACACCCGTTCGTACGGTGTGGAAGAAGTTTCGGCATGCGACGAATTCACGTGGACCAACGGCAACGGACAGACCTACACGAGTTCGACCAACGCTCCGACATACACCATCGCGAACGGCAATGCCGTGGGCTGCGACTCAACGACGACGCTGCACCTGACGATGCACTACAGCGTCAACACGGAATCGAGCGAGAGCGCTTGCGACAGCTACACATGGTTCGGAACAACTTATACCAGCAGCACCGACGCAACGTTCACCACTACAAGCCGCTGGGGCTGCGATAGCACAATTGTACTGCATCTGACCATCAACCCGAGCTACCACTTCGAGCCGGACAACGACTCGATATGCGTAGGCGAGTCGGTTTCCTACCACGGCAATCAGTATTCGAGCACAGGAAACTACACGGTGACGCTGCGCACACGTGCGGGCTGCGACAGTGTTTACACTCTTAGCCTGACGGTGCTGCAACCTCAGACCGTGGAGATAGACAAAACCGAAAACTGCCTGACGGGAACCTACACGCTGACCGCCATAACGGAGAGCGAGTTTTACGAGTGGAGCGAACGGCCCGACCGCGGCCAGGTGGAGCCTCAGGCTACGCAGAAGTCGATAGAGGTTGCGCCGCCCGCCACGACGACGTACACTGTCACCGTGGGTTATGGCGACAACCTGGTATGCCCGCAGAGCGCCTCCATCACGCTTGATGAATTCATCACGCCTACGGCAATCATCACCACACGTCCTTCCCACCTGTCGTATGACCATCCAGAATGGTTTGCCGACGACCAGAGCACGGGTGCCAACGGACGTGAGTGGTATGTTGACGGCGAGTACTACACTCAGCAGACGCAGCACATCAACGGAGTCATCGAGGCCAACCCCTTCGACGACGAAGACAGCGTAACCCTGACGCTGATAGCGTACAACGGACAGTGTGCCGACACTGCCGAAGTTGTGATACCGCTGATAAGGAGTGAGATATGGGTGCCCAACGTATTCACTCCGAGTCTCGACATCAACAACCTGTTCGGTGCCGAGGGTGTGAACATTATCGAATACGAAATATGGATATACAACCGCGAGGGTCTGAGAGTGTTCCACAGCGACGATATGAGTGAGAAGTGGGACGGCAAACATCAAGGAACCGATACGGACTGCAAGCAGGATGCATACACATGGCGTATAGACTACCGTTTCGCAAGCAAACCTGAAGAACTTCAGACGAAAGTGGGACTAGTGATGCTGCTGAGGTAAGGCTGCTTGAGACAAATGAATGTGCGAAAGAGCTTCTCCTACCAAGGAGGAGCTCTTTTGTTTGTATCAAAGCCACTGCAAAGTCACTGCAAAGTCACTGCAAAGTCGCTCGAGGCTGGCGGATGACTAATGACTGTTTTGCAGAAAAAAAGTGACTGTATTTCAATATATAAAGTTTTTTTCATATCTTTGCGAGGCTTTGTCTTTCAAGTCAGAACCCATCATCTCACTATAAGCCAGAGCATTAACTAATGTTTAACCCGACAGGATGGGCTGTCATATTATAAAATCTTACACATGGATTACAAAAATGTGCAACCTTTAGAGGATTTTGACTGGGGTGCAATCGACAACAAAACCGAGAAAACAAACCAGGCTGACCTCGACAAACAATCAGCTGCCTACGAACAGACTTTCAACGCTTTCACAGAGCAAGAAGTAATCGAGGGTACAATCGTATCGAAGAACGACCGTGAGGTGGTGGTGAACATCGGAGCCAAGTCGGACGGCATCATCCCGGCTGCTGAAATCCGCTACAACCCAGACCTTAAGATTGGTGACAAAATCGAGGTCTTCGTGGAGAACCAAGAGGACTCGAACGGTCAGCTGCAGCTGAGCCACAAGAAAGCCCGCATCCTGAAGTCATGGGATCGCGTAAACCAGGCTTTCGACAGCCAGGAGATTATCACTGGACACGTGAAGAGCCGCACCAAAGGCGGTCTTATCGTCACTGTTTTCGACAACATCGAGGCTTTCCTGCCCGGTTCGCAAATCGATGTGAAACCGATTCGCGACTACGATGTGTATGTTGACAAGAGCATGGAATTCAAGGTTGTGAAAATCAACCACGAGTATAAGAATGTCGTTGTGTCACACAAAGCTCTTATCGAGGACGAGCTCGAGGCTCAGAAGGCCAAGATTATCGCCACCCTCGAAAAGGGTCAGGTGCTCGAAGGCACAGTCAAGAACATCACCAACTACGGTGTGTTCGTTGACCTCGGCGGTGTTGACGGTCTCGTCCACATCACCGACCTCAGCTGGGGCCGCATCAACCATCCCGAAGAGATTGTCCACCTGGATGAGAAAATCAAGGTCGTCATCCTTGACTTCGACGAGGCAAAACGCCGCATAGCCCTTGGTTTGAAACAGCTCACTCCTCACCCTTGGGATTCGCTCGACCCGAACCTGAAGGAAGGCGACAAGGTGAAAGGAAAAGTTGTTGTCATAGCCGACTACGGTGCATTCGTAGAGGTGGTTCCCGGTGTGGAAGGTCTGATACACGTAAGCGAGATGAGCTGGAGCCAGCACCTGCGCAGCGCTCAGGACTTCTTGAAAGTTGGCGACGAGATAGAGGCCGTTATCCTCACCCTCGACCGCGAGGCTCGCAAGATGTCGCTCGGCATCAAGCAGCTTATGCCGGATCCGTGGCTCTCAATCGCAGAGAAATATCCTGTTGGCAGCAAGCACACCGCTACCGTTCGCAACTTCACCAACTTCGGCATATTCGTCGAGCTTGAAGAGGGCGTTGACGGCTTGATCCACATCAGCGACCTGAGCTGGAGCAAGAAAATCAAACACCCCGCAGAGTTCACCAAGATTGACGAGAAGATCGACGTTATCGTTCTTGAGGTCGATGCCGAAAACCGTCGCCTGAGCCTCGGTCACAAACAGCTCGAGGACAATCCTTGGGATGTATATGAGAGCTTCTTCACCATCGGTTCAGTCCACCAGGGCACCATCATTTCGATGAGCGACAAGGGCGCCATCGTGAGCCTGCCTTACGACGTTGAGGCTTTCGCCCCGATGCGTCACCTTGAAAAAGAAGACAAGAGCAAAGCTAAACAGGGTGAAACCCTTGATTTCAAGGTTATCGAGTTCTCGAAAGAAAACAAGAAAATCATCGTTTCGCACACCCGCATCCATCAGGACAACGTGGAAGCCGACAAGGTGGCTGCCGAGAACGAAGAGGCCAAGAAAGACCGCGCTGTGAAGAAAGCTACGAAGAAAATCAACGAGCAGGTGGAGAAGACCACTCTCGGCGATGTCTTCGGCAACCTGAAAGAGGAGCTTGAAAAGAAAGAAGAGAAAGGTCAGGAATAAACAGCAACGGCGTACCCCCGTGTACGCCTGACATAACAGGAAACGGGGCCTAAACAAGGCCCCGTTTTTTATTTGACTTAAGCCATGGCAAAGACAGCACTTGAACTGCTCAAAAAACATTGGGGCTACGACTCGTTCAGGCATCCGCAGAATGAGATTATCGAGGCAGTCCTGGATGGGCACGATGCAATGGTGCTGATGCCTACAGGGGGCGGCAAGTCACTGTGCTACCAGATTCCCGCACTGATGAAAGAGGGGGTGTGCCTTGTGGTGTCGCCACTGATAGCACTGATGAAAGACCAGGTTGAGAACCTGCGGGAGAAACACATAAAAGCCGCCTGCATCGTTTCGGGCATGACCTCAGACCAACAGTCAAACGTACTGACCAACTGCATGTACGGCGGTGTCAAACTGCTGTACGTCGCCCCTGAACGGCTGCGGCAAAGAACGTTCATAAATGCGCTGAACGGAATAAACATTTCGATGATTGCAGTCGATGAGGCGCACTGTATCTCTCAGTGGGGATATGACTTCAGGCCGTCGTATCTTACTATCGGGGAAATCCGTCAGCATTTCCCGTCAGCTCCAATTATAGCGCTGACAGCCACAGCCACGCCCATTGTGGTTGACGATATCTGCACACGGCTGGAAATGCGCAATGCGAAACGTTTTGTGGCAAGTTTCTATCGCGAGAACCTGGCATACATGGTGTTTCACGAAGCCGACAAACGCAACCGTTTGCTGAGAATAATACGCAAGGTGGGTGGATGTGGCATAGTGTATGTATCCTCGCGACATGCCACAAGCGAAATTTCCGACTTTCTCAATAGCAACGGCATAACCAGCGGCTATTATCACGCCGGGCTCACAAAAAGGGAGCGCGATATGGCGCAAAGCCGATGGATGGAGGGCAGGACGCAAGTGATGGTGGCGACAAACGCCTTCGGCATGGGAATCGACAAACGGGATGTGCGGTTTGTGGTACACACTTATATTCCGTCAAGCATCGAGTCCTACTTCCAAGAAGCCGGACGCGGAGGGCGAGACGGACAAAGGGCTTACGCCGTAATGCTTTATACCGAGGGCGACATCGAGAAACTCGATAAAAACATCAACCAGGCCTATCCCGATGCCGACACCGTCAGGGCGGTTTACAATGCCCTATGCTATCATTTGGCCGTTCCGCTAGGCGGAGGCGAGAACGAGGAGTTTGCGCTCGACGTCGAGGCCATTGCCGCAAAACATTCCTTCTCCACAACAACCCTTTGGGCTGCTTTGGGAATACTGGAGCGCGATGGATTGATATATCTTCCGTCAAAAGGTGAGGAACAATCCACCATGATGGTGACTGTTTCGCGAGACGGACTGTTCAACTTTGCCAAAACCAACCCTCAATACGCCCCACTTATAGAAACAATCATGCGGATATGTGGCGGCGTTTTTGCGAGACATACAGACGTGGACGAGGCACTGATAGCCAAGCTGAACGACATCGACCCAGTGCAGGTGAGATTCATGCTTGAGCGTATGGACAAGCTGAACCTAATTGACTACAAGAAAGGCCGACAAAGTCAGACAGTGATATTCACAGCACCCCGATGCGACGCCAAAAGCCTACAGTCGGGAGGTGTGGATTATGCCGTCCAAAAACAACACGCCATGCAGCGGAAGGAGGCCATGGTGGAGTTTATCCGTTCCTCCGAACCCTGCCGCAGCATACAGTTGCTTCGCTATTTCGGCGAACAAAGCGACCGTCGCTGCGGATGGTGCGACATCTGCATCGCACACACAAAACAACAGAAAGCCGAGGTGGAAACGAAAGTGGCGCAACTGCTTGCACAAGGGCCTATGACCATACAACAACTGCTAAGCCATTTCGACGACATCGACGAAAGGCTTATCCGTTCGCAGGTGCGCTCAATGATTGACGCACGCACTATAGGCATCGACCGCGATATGCGGTTGTATGTCTAGTTTCCCCTATTTTTTCTTGTGTCCGTAGTATTCAATGGTACGCGTGGTGGTATAGCGCTTGCTTCCGTTGAGGATATACTGCTGCGAATACCAGTTGCCGTAACGGTCATACTTGTATTTGCGCTGCTCGACTATTTTGGTTTGGGTGTCGGCCACCTCGTCATAGAATATCTGAACCCTTTTCACGGGGTTTGAATAGCGGTCGTACGTGTATTGTTCATCCAGCAGCATGACCTCGTCGGGAGTAAACTTACGGATTGAAACAATGTTATGCAGTTTGTCATACTCTGTCAGCGTGCGCACCACTATCACACCTTCTTCCGAGTACTCGTAGTCAATAATCATTATCAATTGGTGAGGCGCACTATACACATAGTGTGACGAGTGGTAAAGTGTACCATCGGGATGGAATTGACGTCTCTCGACAATGTCGTTGTCTTTGTCAAAATCGGAACGCACCAAACTGTCGGGCTCTATCTCAAGCGGATAGTTCACCGTCTGTTTTTGACCGAACCCCTTACGAATATATGTGTTGAGATTGCCGCTGGTATCGAACTTATAGGTCTCCTGATAGTTCAAATCGTTGGCGCCGTCATAAACGGTCACACTGGTCAGTCGCTTGACCTTGTCATACAGGTTATAGGTACCCCACCTCGGTTGTATTTGTGCTACAGCCGAAAGGGCGAAAACAATCAAGAGTGTGAGGCTAACAAGTTTTTTCATAATATTCTTTATTGCGTAAATGCGTTGATTATTTACTATGGTGTTTTTGTCACTGGCGCTGCCACCTGGCGACTATTTCTGTAATTTCTTATACCGTATCCTGTGCGGCGTATCGTCGCCAAGACGCTTGCGGCGGTTCTCTTCATATTCGCTGTACGAACCCTCGAAGAAATAAACCTGCGAGTCGCCCTCGAAGGCAAGTATATGCGTACAAATACGGTCAAGGAACCAACGGTCGTGCGAGATTATAACGGCGCAGCCGGCAAAGTTCTCCAAACCCTCCTCTAACGCCCGCATCGTGTTCACGTCTATATCGTTTGTAGGTTCGTCCAGCAACAGTACGTTGGCTTCGCTTTTGAGCGTCAACGCCAGGTGCAGACGGTTGCGCTCGCCACCCGACAACACGCCGGCTTTCTTGCTCTGGTCGTTACCCGAGAAATTGAAACGGCTTATATATGCACGGGAGTTGATGAGGCGTCCGCCGACCTGTATCTGCTCGTTGCCCTCACTCACCACTTCCCACACGCTCTTTTCAGGGTCTATCGTTGTGTGCTGCTGGTCGACATATCCCAACTTCACCGTCTCGCCTATGCTGAATGTGCCGCTGTCGGCTTGTTCCAAACCCATGATGAGACGGAACAGCGTTGTCTTACCGCAGCCGTTAGGACCTATGATGCCCACAATGCCTGCTGGTGGAAGGCTGAAGGTAAGGTTCTCGTACAGCAACTTGTCGCCGAAGGCCTTACTCACACCGTTGGCCTCTATCACCTTGTTACCGAGTCTCGGTCCGTTGGGGATGAATATCTCCAGCTTCTGTTCCTTCTCCTTCACATCCTCGTTCATCATACGGTCGTAGGCGGCCAGACGTGCCTTGCCCTTTGCGTGTCGGGCCTTCGGTGCCATGCGCACCCACTCCAACTCGCGCTCGAGGGTCTTGCGACGCTTGCTCTCCTGCTTCTCTTCCATCGCCAGACGCTGTGTCTTCTGGTCCAGCCACGACGAGTAGTTTCCCTGCCATGGAATGCCTTCGCCGCGATCTAGTTCAAGTATCCATCCCGCCACATTGTCTAGGAAATAACGGTCGTGCGTCACAGCTATGACGGTGCCCTTGTATTGTCTCAGGTGTTGTTCCAACCACTCTATCGACTCTGCGTCCAGATGGTTGGTCGGCTCGTCGAGCAGAAGTATGTCCGGTTCCTGCAACAGCAGGCGGCACAACGCCACCCTACGCCGCTCGCCACCGCTGAGGTTCTTCACAGGGGTGTCCTCTTCGGGACAACGCAACGCGTCCATAGCACGTTCCAGACGGCTGTCCAGGTTCCACGCATCATAGTGGTCAAGCAGTTCCGTCAACTCTCCCTGCCGCTCGCAAAGTTTCTCGATGTCGGCGTCGGGGTCGGCGAATTTATTGTTCACCTCCTCATATTCCTTCAGGGCGTCAACGACATTCTGCACCGCTTCCTGCACCACCTCCTTCACCGTTTTCGAATCGTCAAGTTTGGGCTCTTGTTCCAGGTATCCCACACTGTAGCCAGGCGCAAAAACAACCTCACCCTGATAGTCCTTATCGACCCCGGCTATAATCTTCAGCAGCGACGACTTGCCGCTACCGTTCAAGCCTATGATGCCTATCTTGGCTCCATAGTAGAACGAGAGGTAGATGTCCTTCAATATCTGGCGTGATGGGGGTATCAGCTTGCCAACCCCAACCATTGAGAATATGATTTTCTTGTCGTCGGCCATGTGTCTGTTTTTTGAATGGATTTGAGCTTGAATTGTGGTCGATTTCGGAAATCTTAATCGATGAAATGAATATCCTTGACGTTCAGCTGCATCTCAGTCTTGCCGTTCCAGTAGTTCTCCTCCAGCTGATACACCAAGTCGAAATGGTCTCCTCTGCGCACCCTGTCGAAATACTCTCCCAGCTGGAACCCGATGGCGGAATAGCTCTGCGAACGCTCGTCAAACGGAATGGGCGCAAACTTCAGGTGTTTGACGTCCTTGGCTCCGACCACCCGTGGATGCCCCGTGTCGATGAGGTTTTTGGTCATGAATATCGGCACATTGTTCTCGGGTCCGAACGGAGAGAACTGCTTCAGTATGCGAAGAAACTTAGGCGTGATGTTCTCCGCAAAGCTGATTGCGGCGTCAATCTCTATCTCAGGCACAGCCGCCTCCGGCAGCACTCCCTTGCTCACCTCCTCCTCAAACCGTTCGCAGAAACGCTCGAAGTTCTCAGGCTTCACCGACACTCCCGCCGCACATTTGTGCCCGCCGAAATGCTCCAGCAAGTCGGCACATTTCTCCAATGCCGCGTGTATGTCAAACTCTCCTGCCGAACGCGCCGAGCCGACATACATGTCGTCCGTCGACTTGGTGAATATAATCGTGGGCTTATAATAAACCTCCACAAGTCTCGACGCCACTATTCCCACAACTCCCTTGTGCCAATTCTCGTCAAACAGCACAATCGAGCTCTTGTTTCTCAGCTTCTCGTCCTGGTCTATGCGACGCTTTGCCGTGTCGGTGGCCGAAGTGTCCAGTTCCTTGCGTTCCTGGTTGTAGTCGTCAATCTCCTTGGCCAAAAGCCTTGCACGTTCAATATCTTCTTCCAGCAGCAGACGCACCGAGTCAAACGCGCTGTGCAGGCGTCCTGCCGCGTTGATTCGCGGTCCTACCAGAAACACCAGGTCGCTTATCGTGAGGTTCTTTGCAAAGTAGCCCTGATCCTTCTGCGACTGCGACGCCGACCCCTCGGCCCTCGCTATGTTTCCGTAACTCAGTATAGCCTCCAAGCCGGCACGCGGGTGGGTGTTTATCACCTTCAAGCCAAAGAAAGCCAGCACACGGTTCTCCCCTGTCATCGGCACTATGTCGCTGGCAATCGACACCACCACCAAATCAAGATAGTGCAGCAATCGCAGCTTCAAATCCTCCAGACGCTTGCGCCCGTTGTTGTCCAGTTTCTCCGGATTGTCGCTCAGCTTCACGCCGAAGTTCTTCTCCATAATGGCCTCGACTATCTTGAAACCGATGCCGCAACCCGACAGCTCCTTATACGGATACGGGCAATCGTTACGTTTGGGGTCCAGCACCGCCACCGCCTTCGGAATCGTATCGCCAGGCAAATGATGGTCGCCAATAATAAAATCTATGCCTGCTTCGGCGGCATAATCCACCTGTTCCACGGCCTTGATGCCGCAGTCCAGCGCTATGATCAACCGCACACCAGTTCCTTTCGCATAGTCTATGCCCTCGAAACTGATGCCGTACCCCTCCCGTTCGCGGTCGGGGATATAGAAGTCTATGTTGTCCGTCAAGGAGTGTAAAAAGCCGTAAACCACTGCCACCGCACTGGTGCCGTCCACATCATAGTCGCCGTACACCATTATCCGCTCTTTCGCTTTCAGGGCCCTCTCGATGCGCTCCACCGCCTTGTCCATATCCTTCATCAGGAATGGGTCGTGCAGGTGTTCCAAACTCGGACGGAAAAACCGTCGCGCCTCTTCAAATGTCCGCACCCCGCGTTCAACCAACAAAGTGGCTATAACACGGTCAACCCCTAATTCTCCTGCCAGTCGTTCAACATCTTCTATTTCATAGTCTTGTCTTAATTTCCAACGTTTTTCTTTCATCATTTACTGATTGTAAAAGTACAACTTTTCTCGGAAACCACCAAAAAAATTTATAAAAAAGGGAAAATGTGGGAGTTGCCGCGAGGCATGACCGCCTCCATAAATATTTACTTTATGCGGCCATCATAAAATAAAAAAAGCTGGCTTCTAATTGAAACCAGCCCTTGTTTGTGTTTACTCAACCGACAAATTCGCTCAGTCGATAATCGTGAACTCCGTGCGGCGGTTGTGCGCACGACCCTCGTCCGTATCGTTCGTGTCTATCGGTCGATCGAAGCCATAACCCATCGCCTTCATACGGTTCTTCTTGATGCCTTTCTTCAACAGATAGTTCACAACCACCTGTGCTCTCTGCATCGACAGACGCTTGTTGTATTCGGCTGCTCCCACGTTGTCTGTGTGACCTGAAATCTCCACCTTCATCTCCGGATTGGCAACCATAAGTTCATGCACCTTGTCAAGCTCCGTTATCGACTCTGGCTTCAGAGTTGACTTGTCGAAGTCGAAGAAGATATTGTTCAGCACGATGCTCTTACCCACGGCAATCTTGTCAAGTTTGATAACCTGCTCTATAACCTGGTATGTCGCCGTGTCGGGTATATTGAAGTTCTCCGAGTGGAACAGATATTCGGGCGCGTTGATGTTCTCGCCGTAGTTGCGTCCCGACGGCAGCGACAGCAGGAATCTTCCCTCCTCGTCGCTCTCGAACGACAGCAACTGCAAGTTCTCCACGATGTCGTACAGGTCGATGTGCGCACCCGCTATCGGCTCCTTCGTGTCGGCATCTATCACCACGCCGCGCAGCAGCGTCAGTCGTGCCTCCTCAAGCGGTATCTGTTCGCTCTTGATATCCACATCCACAAAGCTCTCCACTCCGTCTATAAGGTCGTTCTCCGAACGGTATGCAAACTCCTTCTCAGGTCCCAGGAACGCTATCTTGTAGATGTCATATCCTCCCTGGCCTCCCTCCTGCTTCGACGAGTAGTAGCCCGTGCGTTTGTCCGCGGTGATGACGAAATAGGCGTCGTCGCCCGAAGTGTTCACAGGGTATCCCAGGTTCACCGGCTCCGTCCATGCTCCGTTCACGTAGGTGGTCACGAAGATGTCGAATCCGCCGTATCCCGCATGTCCGTCCGAGCAGAAATACAAGGTCTTTCCGTCTGGATGCGCAAACACGCTCTTCTCGTCGTATGGTGTGTTCACCACCGACCCGAGGTTTTCGGGCTTGCCCCATTTACCCTTCGAGTCCATTACCGAACGATATACGTCATGTTCGCCGAATCCACCAGGGCGGTCCGAGCAGAAATATATCGTCTTTCCGTCATACGAGTATGTCGCACTCGTCTCGTGCGAATCCGTATTGAGGGTCTTCAAAGCCTTGGGTTTCTCCCATTTAGCACCTTTCTTCGTCGTCTCAAACAGGTCGCCGTTGCCGTCCGCACGGTATATCAGCATCTTTCGTCCGTCAACCGTTATACCCTGCACCGCATCGTGGTCTTTCATATTGTTGATTCCCTCCACCATCTCGGCCGGCACCCAGTTGTCGTCGCCGCTCTGTTTCGAGAAGAAGATGTTCTCATAGTAGTTTCCGTCGCTCGCATACTGCGCTTTTTTATACGCACGGCGCGACGTGAAGTATATCATTCGGCCGTCGGCCGTCACCACCGGGTTATACTCGTCATACTGCGTGTTTACATTGCTGCCGATGTTGTCTATAAAGCACCTCACCTGCTTGTTTATCGACGACTTGCCAAACAGGCAGTCCCTTATTTTCTTGTCTGCCGAGCTCTTCCACTGCGACGTGGGCGACACCGAGCTGTAGAACTTCACAGCCGCCTCGAAGTCATATTTCGACTGCCGCTCCATTCCCTTGAAATACACTATCTCGGGGTCAACGTTCGGGTCCAGCTGGTACGCCTTGTTCAAGTAGTTGTAGCTCTCCGTCATCATTTTCAGATTGTATGTACACTTAAACAGGTCGTAGTTCAGCTTGGCGTTGTTGGGGTTGAACTTCTGCGCCTTCATTAATTCCACGTAGGCCTCTCTGAACAACCCTTCCGACAGCAGTTTTTCGCCATCCTTTATATGTTTTTTCGCCTCCTTCACCTCTTTCTTGTTGTTCGGAAACGCCTCGTTGGTGAATTCAACATTCTGTGCCGACGATGCCAGGCACATCAGCAGCGATATGATAACAAGTAATGCCTTTTTCATTGTCCAGTCCTCCATTAGTTACAGTTGTCCTTGAAATAGCGGTCGGCCACCTTGATGCCAAGCGACGACGCCTTCTTCCAGTCCTCCAGCGCGCCCTGCTTGTCCCTCATCATCTCCTTCACGTTTCCGCGATACATATACGTGTTTCCGTTGTGCGGCTCGGCCAGTATGGCTGCGTCGAAATCCGCCACCGACTTGTTGTACTCCCTTATCTTGTAGTACGCAATGCCGCGGTTGCTCAGCGCCGACGTGTACCCCGGCTCCACATCCAGACACAGCGTGAAGTCGTTTATCGCGTCCTCATACCTCTCCAGGTTCGCCCTCACCACTCCGCGGCCGTTATATGCCTTGTAGTATTTCCCATCTACCGCAATTGCCTGCGTGTAGTCGTTTATCGCATCCTCGTTCTTGCCCATCTTGGCATAGATACTCGCCCTGTTGCAGTAATACATAGCCTTCGGCTCCACCTCTATCGCCTTCGTATAATCGACCACCGCCTCGGGATACTTGTTCAGCATCCTCTGGCAGCTTCCGCGGTCGTTAAACACCGCCGATGTCCCGACGCCGTTCTCTATGGCGCTCGTCATGTCCGCCAGCGATGCCTCGTAGTTGCCCTGCTCAAAATACACTATTCCCCTCGTGTAGTACGCCTCGCCGTATGCCGCGTTCAGCTCCAGGCACCTGTTCAGCGCCTCCATCTCCTCCGGCACCTTCGACGTCTCCGAGTACATCTTCGCAAACAGGAAATACACCGTGTCTATAGCCCTCGTGTCTCCCCTTGTCAAGTAGCTCTGCAACGTCTTCTCCGTCGACGGATAGTCGTGCTTCTCATAATATATCCGCGCCTTCAGCAAGAACGGCTCGCTGAACGTCGGGTCCACCTCCATCGACCTGCTCAGCAACTGCAGCGCCACGTCATAGCTCTTCACCGAATACATATCAAACGCCTCGTTATACAGGCGCTTTGCCACTTCTCTCGTTGTCGGGGGCAGCTCCACCTTCAAGGTGTCCTGCGCATACGCACTCCCCATCCACATCATGGCCAGGAGTCCGATAATCAAATACTTTTTCATGATATTACAACTTTTTGTTTCTTTCAGTTTATTAGACGCTCCACACACCCACAACCATCTACCATTCAGACGATTGCGCCAAAACACACAATATCCTCCAAACGCCAAAGATACAAAAAACGATTGAATTATGAAAACAACTCGGTAAAAAAAAACATCTCGCAACCCCAACCCCAACCTAACCCAACCCTCCTCCGCCCAAACCCAGCCCCAACCCCAACCCGCCGTTGGCCCACTCCCCATCCACCGTTGCCACAATCCCCGCCCGCCGTTTGCCCCAGGTTGGCCCGACACCGTCTCGTTGCCGTCCAAAAGTGGTCTTTACATCGGCCAAACTCAAAAAGTGAGCAGAAGGTGAGCAGAAGGTAAGCAAAACCTGTAAATATATCTCACTGTTCCACAGAATGTTATAAGCCCTATTTTTGCCGTTTTTTGCAACAACAAAAACACTTAATCCACACATTTTCAAACCTTTGACTTTCACAAAAATCTACCTTAAAATTTCATTTCTGCGCCTTCATTTCGCCCCTTTCAACTTTCAAGGTCCGAACCCAAACGTCTTATTTCCCATCTTTTTCGTACCTTTGCAAAAAATTCAAACTCTTACCGATATGCAACAGTTGCTAGTTTACAATACTTTAACCCACCAGAAAGAGCTTTTCAAACCCGTCCACGAAGGTCGCGTCGGCATGTACGTCTGCGGTCCCACCGTTTACGGTGACGGACACCTCGGCCACGCTCGTCCGGCCATCACCTTCGATGTGCTTTACCGCTATCTGCTGCATATCGGCTACAAGGTGCGCTACGTACGCAACATCACCGACGTGGGACACCTCGAGCACGATGCCGACGAGGGCGAGGACAAGATTGCAAAGAAAGCCCGTCTCGAACAGCTCGAACCCATGGAGGTGGCCCAATACTACACCAACCGCTACCACGCGGCGATGGACAAGCTCAACGTCCTCCGTCCCAGCATCGAACCCCTCGCCAGCGGTCACATCATCGAGCAGATCGAGCTCGTGAAGAAGATTCTCGACAAAGGCTACGCCTACGAGAGCAACGGAAGTGTCTATTTCAACCTCCGCAAATATCAGGAAGACTTCAAAGCCTATGGTCGTCTCAGCGGCCGAGTGCTCGACGAGATGCTCTCCACCACCCGCGACCTCGACGGGCAGTGCGAGAAACATGAAACTATGGATTTCGCCCTCTGGAAGAAAGCCTCTCCCGAACACATCATGCGCTGGCCGTCCCCCTGGAGTGACGGTTTCCCGGGTTGGCACACCGAGTGCACCGCTATGGGCACCAAATATCTCGGCGAGACCTTCGACATACACGGAGGCGGAATGGACCTTATGTTCCCTCATCACGAGAGTGAGATAGCACAGCAGACCTCCGTCACCGGTCACGGCCCCTGCCGCTACTGGATGCACAACAACATGATCACCATCAACGGCAAGAAGATGGGCAAATCGCTCGGCAACTTCATCACCCTCGACGAGTTCTTCAACGGAAGCCACAAGGACGGCGAAGGCAAGGAGATGCTTGATCAGGCCTACTCCCCCATGACCATCCGTTTCTTCATCCTTCAGGCCCACTACCGCAGCACCGTCGACTTCAGCAACGAAGCCCTCCAAGCCGCACAGAAAGGTTACGAGCGTCTCATGCAGGCCTACCACACCCTCGGCAAGCTGCAACCCTCAAAGAGCTCCTCCATCGACGTGAAAGGCTACCGCGAGAAATGCTACGAGGCGATGAACGACGACCTCAACACACCCATCGTCATCAGCCACCTCTTCGACGCCGCCAAGGTGATTAACACCGTCAACGACCACAACGCCACCCTCACACAAGCCGACATCGACGAGCTGAAGTCGCTCTTCGACACCTTCGTCTTCGACGTTATGGGTCTCCGCGACGAAGCCTCCTCCGACAACACCGCACTCCTCGACGGACTCATGCAGATGATTCTCGATATGCGCGCCACCGCCAAAGCCAACAAAGACTGGGCCACCAGCGACAAGATACGTGATTCGCTCGGCTCTCTCGGAGTGACCGTCAAAGACGGCAAGGACGGCGCAACCTGGAGTTTGTAGCATCACAACACAATAACACACCAACACTGTCGTTACAATATAGATGGACGAAACCAAACAGTTATACATCATAGCCGGTTGCAACGGTGCTGGAAAGACCACTGCCTCCTACACGGTGTTGCCTGAAATCCTCGGTTGTCAGGAGTTCGTCAACGCCGACGAGATAGCGCGAGGCCTCTCCCCTTTCAACCCCGAGAGCGTCACCATCCAGGCAGGTCGTCTTCTGGTCAAACGGGTCGATGAACTTCTGGCGCAAGGCGCCACCTTCGCCATCGAGACCACCCTCTCGCCGCGAACCTACCGCACCCTCATCATCAAAGCCCAGGAGATGGGCTATCGCTGCAGCCTCCTTTATTTCTGGCTCGAATCGCCCGAGATGGCCGAATTGCGCGTGGCAAAGCGCGTGGAAGCCGGCGGACACGGCGTGCCCACCCATGTAATCCACCGCCGTTACCGTCTTGGCCTCGAGCATCTGTTCGAGCTCTATATGCCGTGCGTGGACTATTGGGTCCTGTTCGACAACTCGTCGCTCAACCGCGTCCTCGTGGCCGAAGGCGGCAAAGATTTGACCACTACTATTCACGACCCTGAAACCTTTCAACAAATAGAAGAATATGTCGGAAGAAGAAGTTAACGAACTGCGCAGTAAAATCTGCTACGGATTGGCCCTCTCCGACTGGAAGATGTTGAAGGAGAAGTCATCCCGCAACGAGAAAATAGTGACCCGCCACGAGGGAAAGATAGCCATCCTCTCGGCCAAGTACCTCTACCGCGAACTCTACGGCAACAGCAAGGAGTTCATTCCCATCGAGAGCAACCTCCACTTTATGCCGAAATAAACATAAAAAGAGCAGGGCAACCCATTCGGATTGCCCTGCCTTTTTTTATGTGCTTACTTATCAGTCGTGTTCAATCGGCAGGATTGTCCAGATAACCGTCCTGCGAGCACATCTTGCCGTCACTGCCCAGATATGTGGTCGGCATGTCTGATTCAGACAGCGGGGGAAGTGCATTCACATCGCCCATCAACTCCGAGGGCAACATCTGCTCCGCAATCTTCGGTCCCATCGGGTTGTTGTGCAGAAGGTCGTGCATCCGTTTGATACGCTCCTCGGCGGTGCTCTTCATTTCAGGGCTGAGCGACGGAGTTTCAACCTGCACGCTGGCCGGCTCTTGCACATCGCTATGCAACGACATGGTCTCTATCGCCATAGCAGTCGGTTTTTCCACTCTATAAGTCAGTGGTTCCTCCTCCACAGCAGCCTCGGCCTCTTCCTGCACGGCAGCATGGAACGTCATATCCGTATTACTGGTGACATTGACTACGGGCTTGTCTTTGTGAACGAGCTGCATACCGTCGTCGGCACTTTCCTGGCTGTGCTCGCCAAACTTGAAGCTTATAGCTCCTGGGATGTGCTCTCCCGCCGGCTTTCTGTCAGCCGACGTTTCATCCAATAGCAATAAACGACGCTCCGCATTAGGCTTGTTCGTAACCACAGTCAGAGGGTCCTCAACACCCTCCTTCTTGATTTCGTTCACAATACTTTTGCTTTTGACATCGTCCAGTTTGTGTATCTCACGGCTATCGTTCTTCTTTGCCTCAAAACCAGTGGCAATAAGGGTTATCTTTATCTCTTCAGTCAGTGAGTCATCCACGCCCTGACCCCAAATAACATTGGTGTTAGTGCTTCCAGTGAGACGGGTCATGTGGTCTGTTATCTCGCTCAACTCATCAACGGTTATAACATTGCTCTCCGAGTAAGAGATATAGAGCAGAATGTCTTTTGCACCAGATATGTCGTTGTCGTTGAGCAACTCCGATGTTGTTGCCTTTTCAATGGCATCCTTGGCTCTATTCTCACCTTCTCCAACGCCGACACCCATAAGCGCCGTGCCGCTACCTGCCATAACTGCGTTGACATCCTCAAAGTCTATGTTGATGTACGAATTGACCGTGATAATCTCCGAAATACCTCTTGCTGCCGTGAGAAGCACATCGTCTGCCAAGGCGTATGCCTGCGGCAACGGAAGGTTACCCTTCTTGAGCAGTTTGTCGTTGTTTATGACCAGCACCGAATCCACGTGTTTGCGCAGTTCCTCAAGTCCAGCCATAGCCTGTTTCATTCGCTTCATACCCTCGAAGAAGAACGGCATAGTCACAATAGCGACAACAAGTATTCTTTTGGTATATCCGTCCTGCAGTTCGATTTCCTTCGCCAGTTTGGCAATCACAGGAGCGGCGCCAGTGCCGGTACCGCCGCCCATGCCAGCCGCGATAAACAGCATCTTGGTGTCTTCCTTCAGCATATTACGCAACTCCTCACTCTTATCTTCAGCTGCTGCACGTGCCACCTCGGGATTATTTCCCGCACCCATACCGTTGCCAAGCATTATCTTGTTGGGTACAGGGCTCGTGGCGAGTGCTTTCTTGTCGGTGTTGCACACAATGAAGTCAACTCCCGAGATTCCCTGACGGAACATGTGGTTGACTGCGTTGTTTCCGCCACCGCCTACTCCGATGACCTTTATGTAAGACGTCTGGTTTTTAGGACATTCGAATACCAGCCCGTCCATGTTTTGCATATTATTGTTTGTATCCATAGTGCTTACTGTTGCTTATTTAATTGAAAACTAGAAAGATATTACATAATCAGTCTTCAGTGTTGAGATTGTAAAATTACTTATTGCCAATGAGTTATATTTAATCGTTACACATTAGTTATCAACATCTTTATAAACAAATACCACGTATTTTCGTTGCCTTTTCTACTCTAACCAATACAATCATCGGCAAACCAACACCTTACTTAATATCATCATCACCGACAATCTTCCACATAAACTCTGTTATTTTCCCCATCAAACTCGGTTTTTTAGTTCCTTTCGAATCGTCGGGTTTCTCGGGGTCTTCCTTGGGCTTCGGTGTGGGAGATGATACGGGTTCAACCTTGATTGGCTCCGGCTCCTGAACCGTAGCGGTATTCTCAACCTGTTTTTCCTTGGTTCCCGGCATATTGTTGAGTATGTCGATTATCGACTGATCCTTTGGTTCGGGAGCGACTGGCTGCTCATCCTGATTGGTAGGTTCTGGCTCTGCCGTCTTTTCCTTTGCACGTCTGGAAGCCAAACGGGCCTCCTCATGCTCAATGCCATATAACACAAGACCTATACCTGTGGCATACTTAGGATGTGCAAGCTCTGCGTCAGATTCAGCAACGAGATGCTCACTCGGCAGTCCCGTACGTGTGTCCATTCCCGTTATGAGCGATGCAAACTCCTTAATATATTTCAGGCTGGCGCCACCTCCCGTGAGGACCAGTCCTGCGCTGAGGTTCTTTCCACTGTAGCCAGCCGTGTTTATCTCGTATGCCACCTGCTCCATGATAATCTGCACCCTAGCCTTGATAATGTTGGCCAACACCTTAAGGCCAATCTCCTTGGGCGGCTGATTGCGGATACCTGGTATAGAGACCGCATCGCCTTCGCGCTCATTGGCTGGCAAACAGGAACCATACTTCACCTTCAGGCTCTCAGCCTGGTCGGGCAGTATGCTACAGCCGCGACGGATATCGCTTGTGATGGCCTGACCAGCTAGAGGTATGACGGAAGTGTGACGTATGATGCCATCATAGAAAATGGCTATGTCGGTTGTACCACCGCCAATATCCACCAAT
>JAFZTV010000008.1 GCA_017618625.1 Bacteroidales bacterium
ACAGCCCATTTGCCGACGATGAGGTTGCTGCGGTCGCGTGAGCAAGAAGTAAGCACTGCCAGTGCGCATATTGCGATGCAAATCGAGAGGCTTTTTGTCATTGTATGCTAGGCTTTGTTATTTCTTAGAAAGTGACTGTCTGAGAGTGGGGCTCGGGATACCAGTTTTTGAAGACAAGGGTGTATGTGCCGTGAGGGATGTTGTCGATTTGGAACGAGTTGTCGGTGGTGCAGAGGCAGCGGTCCAGCGGTCCGTCGGGGTTCTCGTGCTCGTCGATGGTGATGGTCGAGCCGTCGATGTCGAGGTCCACGACTATGCCGCCCAGTTCAAAGCCGCAGTTGACAAGAAGGTTATAATGGGTGATGTATGCGGAGCCGTCGGCATAGCTGATGATTACCGAGTCGGGGTCGCCGAAGTTGGGGTCGGCTTTGGCCAGCTTGTCGGTGTGGTTTTTGCAGTCGATGTAGGAGATATGGCTCACTTTGGCTTTGGAGAGCTCTCCGTTCCCGTTCTTCTTGCAGGCCGCGAACATTGCGACGAGGCACAACAAAGTGCCGAAAAGGAATACTTTTTTCATGGTGTGGTTATTTTAAGTGTCTTATAGACATAACGTTGTCGCGGTGTTTTTATTGCTTCCGTTTGCAAAAACAAGCGAGCTTGCTTTTCGCTCACCTTGACCGCAGAATTAAAAAGCCTGACCGGGCAGAACGTTCGCGTATCGAGTGTTGTCAGTTGGAAGCTGACTTTCAGCTACGGTTCGGAAAACGAATGACTTCCTTCGTTTTCGCTCAAGTGGGTGAATTGCCGCCTATTGGCGTCATTCCGCTCACACTCAATCGCTGAATTCTGTTTGCAAAAGTACGGTGGCGGTATTGCGGTCTACGAATGAATGAGGAAATTTTTTTTGACTTTTTTTGAATGGGTTGAGTTTTAGGGGGTTGGAACAAGGGGTAAGTTGATGGTTTTATAATGGGAGTTAGTAGGGAGTTGGTAGGGAGTTAGTAGGGAGTTAGTAGGGAGTTAGTAGGGAGTTTCTTGGTACGAGTATTCCGGGGGAAGTACAAAAAAGACACACGATGTCAAAAATGTCAAATGTCAAATGTCAAATTCGATTTTGGGAATGTCAAAATCGCCACTATAATATAAATTTTATATTATAGTGAGCCAAAATGACAACTTGAATTCAAAAATGACATTTGACATTTGACATAATATGACAATAGACCCGACTTTTCAAATAAAAACCTATCTCTCAACCTATTAATCTTCTGTTTGTGACTTCCTTCCAGCCGTCGGGAGACTCTTTGTGATTTTATAGCGAACATAAACTGGATAAGATTCGTTGTATTTAGTGTGTATTAAATTTTAACACACACTAAATAATTGGGTATCAGTACTGTTAGAATATATGTGTAAAAAATACACAAAAATCCCTTGTAAATACAAAATAAGGTAGTATCTTTGCGTAAAATTTACACAAATAACCGTTGGTTCTTTTGAGCATTATAATTTTCAGTGATTCAAGATTATGGAGAAATATACATACGATTACCCTCACCCCGCGGTTGCGACCGACTGTGTTGTTTTCGGATTTGATGGTCGAGAATTGAAGGTGCTACTTATCGAGCGTGGCATTGAACCGTTCAAAGGCATGTGGGCGTTCCCCGGCGGATTTATGAGGATGGATGAATCGGCAGAAGAATGTGCATTGCGGGAATTGAAAGAGGAGACAGGACTTCAGATAAAGAATGTGAAACAGCTGGGAGCGTTCTCTGCGGTGAACCGCGATCCGCGCGAACGCATAGTGTCGATTGCGTTCTACTCGTTGGCAAAGCACGCCGATGTTCGAGGCGGGGACGATGCGGCAAAGGCACGCTGGTGGACGATTGACGATGTGCCGCAGTTGGCATTCGATCACGACTATATCCTGCGGCAGGCGATGAAACGAATACGTCAGGATATCCACTTCGAGCCGGTGGGGTTCGATTTGCTTGGAGAAACCTTCACGATTGCGGAATTGCAGCGATTGTATGAGAGCATATTGGGTGTGCGGTTTGACCGTAGGAATTTTTACAAAAAGATGTTGCAGACGGGCATTCTGCGCGAGGAAGATGATGAAAAAGATTGTTTAACCATAGCGGAGCCGCCGGAGTTCTATGGTAAACACCGCGAGATGCGTACACGAAGCATTGACGAATTATTTGCAGGACAGGGCTTCTCGGCATCCAATACCAAACAAGAGGATAGGGGTGATCGTATCAGACGGATGCATGAACTGCTGAAACAAGAACCCAAGGAGATGGAATGTCAGATGGCGTTGGCGGCGACGGAAAATCCCCAGGAACGCCACAGTGGTCGCAAAGGCAAACGATTCAGTTTTGACAAAGAGGGTTATGAACGTCTGAAGGAAAACGGCGGTTTCAAGTTGGAATTCTAACAAGATGTAAAACATTAAATAATTAATACCATGAAACTATTCTCAAAAAACGAAAACAAACGGGCAGACGAACCGAAAGGGGCAGTAGATGCAGCACAAACCAACGAACAGGTGGTGCAGCCGGCGAATGACGACAATTCGAAGGCAAGGGTTTACAACCTCATCATCCTTGACAAAAGCGGCTCGATGAACTCTATTGCCAATGCGGCAGTTGACGGTTTCAACGAGACGCTGGGAGGTGCGCTCTCGGCTCAACGGCAATATGCCGACACACAGACGCATTATGTGAGCTTGCTTCTGTTTTGCGGTCTTTCGATAGAGTATGTCTATGACTGTGTGCCCATAAAAAATGCTAGGGAACTATCGAAACGAGACTACTGTCCTTGTGGCAACACACCGCTTTACGATGCAATGGGTTTGGGAATCAACGATTTGTTTAAAAGAGTAAAGGATGACGAAAACGCCGCAGTGATAGTCACTGTTATAACCGACGGAATGGAAAATTCGTCGAGTGAGTACAGCGGCAGCGCGATAAAAGCCTTGGTCGATAAGATGAGGGATGAATACGGCTGGAATTTCTCGTATATCGGAGCCAACCACGATGTGGAGGCGGCAGCGAAGACGCTTTCGATAGAGAACACTATGTCGTTTGACTACAGCAGCGAAGGTATGACTGGAGCATGGGATAAAGAGCGCAAATCGCGCTACATGATGTATGATGAGATTGACTATTGTATGGGAAACCGCCCATCTTGGGCGAGGCAATCAGCTGTAGAAAAGATTCGCGAAATGCTTCGTGGAAAAAAATACCGTGAATGGAATGACAGCTATGAGCGCCGTGTGACTCCCGACTTTGTCAGGGATCTCCGAGAGGGACAGGTCTTTGTGTTCGGTACCAACGAGCGGGGCGACCATACTGGTGTGGCGGCACAGACGGCAGTCGAGCGCTTCGGCGCCATACGTGGACAGGCTTCCGGAATGCAAGGTAATTCGTATGCGATTCCGACCACTGGAACGATGCGCAACACGGGAATCTGCGTCAACCAATTCATTGACTATGCCAGTTCGCATCCCGATCAGACATTTCTCGTCACTATGGTAGGTTGTGGCGGTGCCGGCCATTCGGTGCCGGATATGGCCCACCTGTTTTCGAGAGCAGTGGACATAGAGAACATCTGGCTGCCAAGACAATTTTGGAACGAATTGATTTGAAAAAAATGAAGAACCTACTTATGAGTGCGGCTGTTGGGGATATTGCCGGCAGCGCATACGAAGGGCGGAGACATAGAACCAAGGACTATGACAGCGTGAAGATGTTCAGTTCGCGTGCCCATTTTACTGACGATACCGTGTGTACGTTTGCATGCGCTGAGGCGTTGATAGGCCATCTGGATATGGCACAGAATCTTTGGAAATGTTGCAACGAACACCCACATGCCGGCTATGGACACAAGTATAAAGAATGGCTTGCATGCCATAATCCGCAGCCATATTTGAGTTTCGGAAACGGCAGTGCAATGAGATGTTCTGCGGCGGGATGGTTGGCCAAGTGTGAAGATGAGTGTGTGGAATTGGCAACCGCGACGGCAGCCCCTACGCATAACCACCCCGAAGGGATTAAGGGGGCAGTCGTTACGGCATTGACCATCTTCAACCTGAAAAACGGATGCGACAAGGAGTATGTTGAACATGAAATACTTGAAAAACATTACCCGGATTGGAAAGGTAAGAAATACTGGGATATACATGACTCATTCACGTTTAACTCGACCTGTCCTGGTACGGTGGGGCCGGCTATAATCTGTTTTCTGGAATCGAGCGATTATCTGGATTGCATCAAATTGGCGATATCGCTTGGTGGCGATGCCGACACGCTGGCTGCAATAGCAGGGCCGATGGCATACGCGCATTACAAAAAGATGCCGGATGGGATAGTGTATCAGGCGTTGAAGATGTTGCCCGACTGGATGGTTGATGTAAACGAAAGGTTTGACAAGGTTTGTAATCAATAACATGAAAAAGACAATGAATACAAAAAGGGTTACACCATATCGCATCACAAGGTTGGAAGAGGGTCAAGTGTTTGTGTTTGGAAGCAATGGTGCAGGCATGCATGGAGGTGGGGCCGCATATATAGCACTAGAACAATTTGGTGCCATAATGGGACAGGCCGAAGGCCTACAAGGGAACAGTTATGCTATCAACACGATGGACGGATTGCAGGTTTTTGAGGAACAGGCGAAACGTTTCATCGCTTTTGCAAAAGAACATCGCGATCTTACATTTCTTCTCACTCCGGTAGGCTGCGGAATTGCGGGATACACGCCACACGAGGTGGCAGGTTTCTTTAAAGGGGCGGTGGATGTGGAGAATATCTGGATGCCTAACTCCTTCTGGGAAGAATTGATATGAAAAGTCAAACGTTATCGAGGATCGGATAACCATTCCTGTAGAATGTCCCACAGGCAAACCGGGTAATTGTCAAAAACTGTAAACCCAAATCAGGGAAAGACCCACGGTCCTTGACTTTTCTTTGTTTCGTTTCTTTGTGTAACACAAACGAAATGAAAATAGAGTGCTTTTTATTTTTTTACGTTTTTTTTTGTATCTTCGTAATCGTCAAATCCAACGGTTTGGCGTGTCAATTGTGTGAAATATTGCAAGTTATAAACATTCATTGATATGAAAGTGAAAATCCATCTCATTCTGACGGCCATAATTTTGGTGGCGGCGGGAGTGCTCTGCATCATCTATCCGAAAGACAGCTTGGGCCCTCTCACCTGGCTGCTCGGCGCTATGATACTGGCCACGGGCTGCTTCACTATACTTTTCAGCCTCAGGGCGCAGAAAATCATACCCAACGCCAGTAACTCGACTCTCCTGGGTGTGTTCCAGATAATGCTGGGGTCGCTCTTCGTGATGAGCAGCTTCGGGATGCTGAAAGAGTCGGCCATCGGGGTGCTTTTCGCCATCTGGGTGATGTATGAGGGTCTGTCGCTCACCATCACTTCGTTCGGCTACAAGAAAGCCAAATTCGGACACTGGTGGATCATGCTGCTGTTCGGCTTGCTGAACGTGGGCTTGGGCTATGCGGCGCTTCTGAACGCGGAAAGCATAAGCACGGTGCTGGCGGTGTTTGTAGGTTTAGGCATCGTGTGCAACGGCGTGATGCGCATTGTGGCATTCATAGCCATCACAAGGATTGAGAAAAGGGTGAAGGAGCAGGCGGCAGCCGTGCAGGAGTTGATGGGCGAGAATGTTGAGGAAAAATAGAAAAACGGAACAATTTTTTAAATCACAAACAACCATGAAAAAAATATTGATAGTGGGAGCTGGCGGACAGATTGGTTCCGAGCTGACCCGTGTATTACGCGACACTTACGGCAACGACAACGTGGTATGCAGCGACTTGCGTCCGCTCAAGGGTGATCCCTACGAGCGCGGTCCTATCGAGCGTATCGACTCGACTCAGATAATGCAGATTGCCGCCGCCGTGAAGAACTACAACATCGACACCATCTACAACCTCGCCGCCATCCTCTCGGCTACGGCTGAGCTGAACCCCATGCTGGGATGGAACGTCGGTATCGGAAGCTTGGTGAACTGCCTTGAGGTGGCCCGTCTGTTCGGCTGCGCTGTGTTCACCCCGAGCTCCATCGGCGCGTTCGGTCCTTCGACTCCGCACGACAACACCCCGCAGGACACCATCCAGCGTCCGAACACCATCTACGGTGTGACCAAGGTGACAGGCGAGCTGCTGAGCGACTACTACTTCACCCGCTTCGGTGTCGACACCCGCTCGGTGCGTTTCCCCGGTCTTATCAGCCATCAGACCCTGCCCGGCGGCGGCACGACCGACTATGCAGTCGAGATTTACTATTCGGCTGTGAAAGGCGAAGACTTCGTATGCCCGCTGAAACAGGGGACCTATATGGACATGATGTATATGCCCGACGCGCTGAAGGCGATGGTGGACATCATGGAAGCCGACCCGACCAAGCTCGTGCACCGCAACAGCTTCAACGTGACCGCCATGAGCTTCGACCCGGAGATCATATACAACGCCATCAAGAAGCACTATCCCGACTTCAAGATGACCTACCAACCCGAGCCGATAAAGCAGGCTATCGCCGACAGCTGGCCCAACAACATGGACGACAGCTGCGCACGCAAGGAATGGGGCTGGAACCCGCAGTATGACCTCGCACGCATGACGGAGGACATGATAGTGAACCTCAAGAAAAAGCTGCTGTAACAAGGCGCTTTTATAGAATTGGTAATCCGGAGGCTGACCGCGAGTCGGCCTCCGGATTTTTTTGAACCGCCAAGCCTCAGTAAAAGCGCGGTAGGTCTAGAGTAGGAGCAGAATAGGAGCAGGGTTAGGTCTGTATTAGGTCTGTATAAGGTCTGTATAAAACCAGTAAAGATGGAATGTAGGTGAAATCTGGGAGAGAAGTAGGAAAAAAGTAAAACAAAGGTAAAAGAGAAGTATAACAAAAGTAGGAGAAAGGCAAAACAAAAGTAGGAGAGAGGTGAAACAAAAGTAGGCGAGAGGTAAAACAAAAGTAGGAGAGAGGTAAAATACTTCGGAAAAGTGCGCGAGGGGTCGGCGGCGGATGGCTGGGATGATTTTCGTCCCGGATTTGCCTGTGGTTCATCCCACACGGGTTGAAAGCGGCTCTTAGTTGCGCAGCAGATTTCTCCTACCTGCGTCCTGGATTTCTCTTAGTTGTCTCCTAGATTTCTCTTAGTGTTTTCCTACATTTCTCTTAGCATAGTCCTAGTTTTGTAGCACTTGTTATGCACTTTTGTAGGAGGTGGAGAGCAGGTAGAAAGCAGGCAGAAAGGACTTGGGCGGCAGTTTGTTCCCTGTTTGCCGAGAGAGGTGTGGCGGGTGTGGCGGTGAGGAACAGGGGCTCCCGTCGGAGGGCTTTTTGTGGTGGCGAAGATGTTTTTTTTCAACAAAGAGGCTGTAGTTCCCAAAAAAAGAGTATCTTTGCAAGTTGTAAAGAATGCACTTTAAGAAAATGAAAAGATACGCGGTTTCTTTTGTAATGGTGGCAGTGGCGGCATTGTATGCCATGAGTGGGGCGTGGGCGCAGGTTGGAGAGCTGGTCATTGGTGAGACGAACAACTCGTCGCCGTATGTGCCCATAAACGGTCAGAAAGCCATGGACGCGGCCTATCACTCGCAGATTCTGTACCCGGCGGACTCGCTTGCGGGTGTGGTGGACAAGTTGATAGTGGGTATGGATTTCTACACGAAGAATGCTGCCGCCGAGGCGTTTGACAGCCGTTACGTGGTAAGGCTGGGCACCTATGAGAACTCGGAATTCGGGTCGTCGGTGCTGATAGACAATACGAACTTCACGAAGGTTTACGAGGGTACGATTGACGCAACGGGCGATGTTGTGACCTTGACTTTTGACAGGCCGTATGACTACCGGGGCGGCAATCTGATAGTGGACGTGACGATTGCGGAGGCGGGAACGGTGAGCGGCGAGTGCACGTTCAGGGGCTCTCCGCGGACGGGTTCGGCCATAATGCGCTGCACGGGCATCGCCGGTCGCTATCCGTTCATGCCCAGGGTGAAGATTAAGTATAGCGACCTGCCAGGCACGACGCGCGACGCGGAACACTGGAGCTCCGCGGAACTGTGTCACGGAAGCACGGGAACGTACTATGACTGGCACCTGACGCTGGAGCGTGGCGGCGGTGCGACGTACGACACGGTGATTTACAGGGTGAACATGATGCAGTACAGCTTTGTCGGCAACGATACGACGGTGGATGTGGAACATGTGATGCCGAGAAACCTGACCGGCTGCGCTGACACGGAGAGGATAGCGATAACGATTTACAGACCGCTGATGCACTATGTGTACGACACCGTGTGCCAAAGCACGGGAAGCTATACGGACTACGGCCTGAACATTAACCTGACGGGCATGTCGGCGAACACGAGGACCTACCTGACGGCCGAGTCGGAGTGGGGAAGGGTGTACGACGTGCAGTGCTACGATACGACCTATCTGAAGCTTACGATAAACAGGACGTACAAGATTTCGCGTAACTTGAAGATATGCACGAGCCGCGTCAGAGAGGACGGCGAGGGTCTGTACTACATGTATGGAGACCACAGGATAAACATCCCCGGACCGCTGGGAACCGGAATGCTGGAGATGACCGACACCATACACGGACAGACGGTGAAAGGGTGTGACAGCACGATGGTGCTGAACATCTCGGTGTGCCCGTCGAACAGGACTGACACGACGGTGTATGTGAGAGAGTCGGAGCTGCCCTACACGGTGATGGACGTCACGTTCAGCTATGCCGCCGTGCGCAGCAGGATGTTCTACAACCAGTATGGCTGCGACAGCATTGTTGGCATCACGCTTGCGCTTAAGCCGTCGTACCGGGACACGACGTATGTGGTGGGTTGCGGAGAGTATCAGTGGTCGGTGCAGGGAACGCCGGTGGCGACGATAGGGCATGACACCCTGGCCTCATACCTGCTGACAAGCAGCGACGGGCTGGACAGCGTGCTATATCTGAAATACACCACGGGAACCATAAACCGCGCCGACACGCTGGTGATGGCCTGCGAGACATATACGTTCAAGGGCGTGGAATACACGGCAAGCACGAACATTTACGACACGGTGCCGGGCGTGGGGATGGATTGCGACACGCAGTATATGTGGAAGATTCGCATCAACCACCCGATATACAGGGCTGAAACGGCGGAGGTGTGCGACTCGCTGATGTGGAACGGAACGGTGTATAGGGAGACGACGACGGACATATACTACTATATGGAGAACGAGTGCGAGAACGCCGACACACTGCACCTTTCGGTGAAATACAGCTCGCTCGGCGACACTATGGTATATGCACCGCAGAGCTTTATATATTACGACACCACATACACGGCGAGCGGCGACTATGTCTATGTAATCGGCAACCAGATAGGCTGCGACAGCATCGTGACGATTCACCTGTATGTCACACCGAGGGGAACCCCGATGCCGCAGCTGTATGTGTATGAGAAAAACGTGCTGATACTGAACCACTACCCGTTTGGCGACAATACGAGGGTTGACTACGACAGCATCTATTGGGAGCTGAACGGCGAGGTGATAGAGGGATTCCACGGCGACAACTACCATCTGGACAACTACGCCGCATTGAGCGGTTGCTACAGGGTGTGGGTGATGATTGAAGGTACCTGGTTCCCGACAAACGAGGTGTGCATAAGCAACGGAATCGACGACGTGAACGGAGGTGTGGAATTCAGCGTATGGCCCAATCCTGTAAGAAAGGGCGAGGCTGTGAATATTTCATTGACCGGCCAGTATGCGACCAGCGAGGAGTGGAAGGCAACGATATACGATTTGGAAGGGAGAAAGGTGGCAGAGAAGCGGATTGATTCGGGTGCAATGGTGAGGTGTGATATGGTGCCCGGGACGTATATCGTGAATATCACGGACGGGACGTCGAAAGCCGTTGGAAAAGGGCGTAAGATAGTGGTGAACTATTGAGCTAAAGTATTTGAGTAACAAGAAACACACGATATGCTTAAAAACAGAAGACACACGTGCCTGCAGGGCTTGATGCTGATTTGCCTGATGACGTTGGCGCTGCCGCTCTCGGCCCAGGATGATGAGATGGATGCCGTGATGGAGAAACCGCTGACGATAGTGGATGGAAGCCATCTGACCGCATCGGTGAAGATGGGGTATTCTAATTTGATGGTGAACAGCGAGAAATTGAAAAATAGCCCCGGAGGATTCGGCGTGGGTGCGGAAATCGACTATACGCACTTTGTCTCAACTCACGTGGGCTTGCGTCTGGGATGCGATGTGACCGTGCTTATGAGCAAATACCACATGGCGACCTATACCGCGCAGAGCAAAGAGGAGATACAGGTGTACACGAATCCGAGCCTGGGCGAGTCGCAGACGGTCGAGGCGGAATACAAAACCACGACGGTCGATATCGAATCGGATTATATGTATTCGGCTATCGGAATACCGGTGGGACTGGCCTTTCAAGGCGAATCGTGGTATGCCGGCGCAGGGGTGAAGTTCAACATACCGCTGAAATTGAGGGAGACCTCGAAATATGGCGAGACACAGACCGAATGTGTTTCGATAGGCAATAACGAGGTTTCAATACCCGGCGAGCGTATCCCGGGACAGAGATTCGAGGCTATATCGTACAACTCGTCGGCAAGGGGCAACACCTTCAAACCCTTCTTTGTCACAAGCTTGATAGAGGGCGGATACAGACTTGGCAGCCCCCGAGGCGATGCGTTGGAGATTGGCGTGTATGCTGAGTTCGCATTCAACGAGTGCCATCCGGGCAGCGAGAAACCGTTGGCGGCTCAAAGCAATGGCAAGATAGAGTCCAGGCCGACATTGTTGAGTAATGCTGTGCAGAGCTTGAGGCTCTTCAACGTGGGCGTCAAGTTTCAGTACGATTTCAGTTTCCGCCACCCGAGACGGAAATGAGAATACTCCTGACAGGAGCTACAGGGCTGCTCGGCAACAACGTTCTTGAGCAGCTTTTGCTTGATGGGTATGAGGTTACCGCATTGCTGCGCGACTCGAGAAGGGTGGTCGCGGACGTAAGCCTATATCCTGGTCGGTATCGTTTTATGACGGGCGACCTGACCGATATCGAAGACCTGAGGCAGGCGGCTAAGGGATGCGATGGGATAATCAACTGTGCCGGAGTCACGGATATGTCGCTGAGGCATCTGGAGGATTATTATCCTGTAAACCGGGACTTGTGTCGGAACTTGGTGAAAGTGGCGGAGGATGAGCATATAGGCACGATTGTTCATGTCAGCACCGCAAATACGATAGGGTATGGCAGTGCAGAGAAAGTGGGTACCGAGGAATGTGCGATGTGCGCCCCTTTTACGCGGTCGTACTATGCGCTGAGCAAACAAGAGGGGGAAGAGGAACTGTTGCAGTTGGCGAAAAGGAGCTCGTTGAAGGTTGTCATAATAAATCCAGGTTACATAATAGGTAAGTATGATGTGCGGCCCTCGTCAGGCAAGATGCTGCTGGCGGGATGGCGACATAGGGTGATGGCGACTCCGCCGGGAGGCAAGAGTTTTGTGGGCGCTCGCACGGTGGCGCAAGCAGCGGTGGCGGCGCTGCGCAAGGGTAGGGGTGGAGAACGTTATCTTGTGACGGGGGAGAACCTTACATTCAAGCAACTGTATGAGCTACAGTCCAAGGTCGGAGGATATAGACAGGATGTGTTGACTATTCCGCGCTGGTTGTGCAAGGCAGTCGGTGCGCTTGGCGACGTGTTGTCATCGCTCGGGATAAAGGTGGCGTTCACGAGCCGCAACATAGACCAGCTGCTAGTTGAAGAGCATTACTGCAATAGAAAGGCTCAAACCGAATTGGAAGTAGAAATTCAGCCCATAGAGGCAGCAGTAAGAGAATTCCTTCAGGATAGGGGGTTGGTATAGAAATTAATCAAAAAGCCCGAAAGCCTGGAGCAGTTATATTCAAACGTTGCAGATTTAGCGAATGGTGGAATTTCCTACCGCCGCTTATATACTAGAAGCAGTAGGTCTCTCTCGAAACCTACTGCTTGTTTTGTGGGGCGTACATTGAGGTACGCCCATACGTGGACTATTCTTCCTCGTTGGCGGCTTCTTCGTAGGCTTTGAGCAGGGCCTGCTGGACGTCGGCGGGAACGAGCTCGTAGCTGCTGAAGGTCATGGTGAAGGTACCACGGCCGCTGGTGAGCGAACTTAGTGCGGTGCAGTAGCGGTTCATCTCGGCCAACGGGGCTTTGGCGCGGAGGGTGGTGTATTTACCCTCGGCATCCATACCCATGACGATGGCACGGCGACCCTGAAGGTCGGTCATGACGCCTCCCTGGCTCTCGCTAGGAACGGTGACGGCGACATCGTAAATGGGTTCCTTAATCTTGGGGTTAGCCAGTTTGAAGGCCTCGCGGAAAGCGGTACGGCCAGCAATCTTGAAGGCGGTTTCGTTAGAGTCGACTGGGTGCATCTTACCATCGTAGATGTTCACCACGATATCGCGAGCATAGGAACCAGTCAGAGGGCCTTGCTCCATCTTCTCCATGATACCCTTGAGGATGGCGGGCATGAAGCGAGCGTCGATAGAACCTCCAACGATACAGTTGTTGAAGACCAGCTTGCCGCCCCACTCCAGCGGATACTCCTGGGTGTCGCGGATGGGGTACTTGGTCTGGTTGGGCATGCCGTCGAAGTAAGGCTCGATGAGCATGTGCACCTCGCCGAACTGGCCGCTACCACCCGACTGTTTCTTGTGGCGGTACATGGCCTCGGCGCTCTTGGTGATGGTCTCGCGGTAGGGGATGTTGGGGGCGGTGAAGTTGACGGCCAGCTTGTACTGGTTCTCGAAGTACCACTTCACGGTGTTGAGGTGGAGCTCACCCTGGCAGCCGAGGATGACCTGGCGCAGCTCGCGGCTGTTCTCGAGGGTCAGCGAGCGGTCGTAGGTGACGAGGTCCTTCAGCGCGGCGCCGACCTTCTCGTCGTCGTTGCTGTTGGCAGCCTTCACGGCGACAGTGTAGATGGGAGTCGGGAACACAATCTCCTCGACGGCGTCGTCGGTGTTCTTCGGGGTGGTGAGGGTATGGTTGATCTTGACGTCTTTCAGCTTGATGGTGCAGATGATATCGCCGGCGCAGGCTTTCTCGACGCGCTGACGGTTGCTGCCGCTGCAGACGAGGACCTGGCTGACGCGCTCCTTGCTCTGGT
>JAFZTV010000101.1 GCA_017618625.1 Bacteroidales bacterium
CAGTATCAGCGTATAGCACAGGTGGGCAACGATATCTCGGATTATTCGTTCGAGGTTGCCGACGGAGTTGCCGACATAAAACTCCATCTAAAAGCTGTCTCGGCCAACGGACAGTATGTGTCACAGTCCAATATTGTACAGCATCACATGGATGCCGCCGACCGTCCTGAGGATTTCTATCTCAGAAAGGTGTCGGTGTATGGCGACGAGAAGGATGTGTGTGTGCTCGGCCATACAGACCCGGCGTTTCCTGTCACCGACTATACCGTCTACCGCTCCACCGACGGCGGCGCCTTCTCCGCTGTGGGACACTGCAGTCCCGACCCGACGGGAACGCTCGAATGGCGCGACGGCAATGTACAGCCCAAGAAAGCCACCTATTCTTATTGTTTTGGAGTCACCGACGCATGCGGACGCAGCGAGATTCGCACGGCGCAGGGCAACACCCTGTCGCCAAAGATACAGACCGTTGGCACCACCGGCGGTGTGACGCTCTCGTGGAAAGCCTACACCGGATGGACTGGCACCACATCATACCAGATTATATCGTCGCCGATAGACTCCGACATATGGCAGAGCGAGGGCAGCACCACCGACACTTCATACTCGCTTGACGGGTCGGGCGATGGGCTGCTGCGGTACAAGGTCCTTGCCTTCGAGGGCGCCAACTCGCAGTACAGGCTCTTCGACAGCCTGCAGAGTGTACAGTCTTACCATCAGCCGTATACTAATATTTGGATGCCCAACGCTTTCACTCCGCTCGAGAACACCAACAATACCGTGCGGCCCAGGTTTTCTTACGCCAATCCTGAAGGTTACAGTTTTGTAATCTACAACCGCCAGGGCCAGCTGGTCTTTTCGTCGACCGATGTCGCTGAATCGTGGGACGGGTATTTCGGCGGAATCCTTCAGCCCATGGGCGCCTATGTCTACAAGATAACCTACCGCCAGAACGACGGCACCGACCAATACATAGTCGGAACGATAACGATGATATATTAGTAACCAGTGATTTGTGAATATTAACCTTTAAACCTATCATTCCACCAAGTGAAAGTAGCAATATACATAAAAAACGACACCGAGACCCACCACAATGGCAAGTCAAAACTGATCGACGCCCTTTACCGCAACGGCATAGAGGTTGTGGACCGCTGGAATGCGGATATAGATATCGACATGATGATTTCCATTGGCGGCGACGGCACATTGCTCAGCGCTGTGCACCAAATCGGACGGCTATCCATACCTGTCGTCGGCATCAATTTCGGCCATCTGGGATTCCTCACCACCGCCGGACGCGACGATATCGACAAGCTGGCTCTTTGCCTCAAGGAGCGCCGCTACACTATTGAGAAACGTACTATGCTCGAGGTCACTGTTGAAAACGGTGGCGTCCAGGACAACAGCACACTCTTCGCCCTCAACGAGGTCTACCTTCACCGTTCCGACACTTCGCCGCTGCTCCATACACAGGTGCAGGTAGACGGCGACATGGTGGCCACTTATGCCGCCGACGGTCTTATTGTAGCCACCCCCACAGGCTCCACTGCCTACTCGCTCAGCTGCGGTGGTCCTATCCTCGCCCCCGAGTCGGGATGTCTTGTGGTTACCCCCATCGCGGCGCACACCCTGACACAACGCCCTGTGATACTGTCCGACGATGTCCGTCTGCGGCTGCGCGACGAGGACCCTGCCGTGCGCTACACCCTTGGTGTCGACTCGTTCGTCTCAAAGGTTACCGGCGACAGCATTATCGATATACGCAAGGCTGACTACCAAACCCAACTTGTGCGTATCGAGCACCAGAACTTTTTCTCGGCCATTCGCGAGAAGTTGATGTGGGGAATGTAAAAACAAAAAAATCACCTTTTAACTTTCACTTTTCACCTTTATTCGTATCTTTACATTTTAAAAGAAAAAGCAAATAATGGATTTAAGTGCATATTTTCAACCAGTTAGTGCTGCAATTGCCGAGATGGGTGACGGTGATTTCTATTCTAACATTGCTTCTTCCGCGTCGATCTATGTTGAGGAAGGCAACTTCCCGTCGCTCGAAAACGCGTCGCTCTGCATTGTCGGCATACCTGACGACTCCTCTCTCACCGACGATGCCGACGAGGTGCGCCGTTTCTTCTACGCTCTCGCCAAACCAAATGAGAATATGCACATAGTCGACCTTGGCAATCTGGTGCCCGGCGACACTGCCGAGGACACCCGTTTCGCGATTACAGAGGTCCTGTTCAAACTTCTCGACAGAAATATTACAGTTATCATACTTGGCGGCAGCCAGGAGATAGCGTTCTCCAACTACAAGGCCTACGAGGTTCTGGGGCGTGTAATCAACATCGCCAGCATCGACTCGATGTTTGACCTCGGTTCCGACACAAAGCCTTTGTCCGCAAACAACTGGCTCAGCCATATTGTAGCCCAGCAGCCCAATTATCTTTTCAATTTCGCCAACATAGGCTACCAGACTTATTTCAACGGCGAGTCGCAGATACGTCTCCTCAACGAGCTGGGATTCGATGCCTACCGCCTCGGTGAGATACAGGGCGACATGGTGCGTGCCGAGACCTTGGTGCGGTCGGCCGACATGGTGAGCGTCGACATTCAGAGTGTGCGCCTCAGCGACGCGCCGGGACAGACCGACGGGTCACCTCATGGATTCTATGGCGAAGAGCTGTGCCGCCTGTGCCGCTATGCGGGAATGAGCGACAAACTCACATCCATAGGATTATACAACTACAACCACATATACGACAACCGTGGACAGACGGCGCACCTTATGGCGCACGCCATCTGGTATTTTATCGATGGATTCTACAACCGTGTGTCCGACTTCCCCTATCGTGACAAGCAGAACTACAAGCACTACCTTGTGCGCCTCAACGACGGCGACTTCGAGATATCGTTCTACAAAAGCAAGAAGAGCGACCGCTGGTGGATGGAAGTGCCTTACAACGGCGAGCGCCGCGACCAATACCAGCGCCACCTCCTTGTGCCCTGCACCTACACCGACTATCAGCAGGCGCAGCAGAACGAGGTGCCTACATTGTGGATGAAGTATTACGAGAGAGTGAATTAGTCTCAAACATATTGAAAACCGAAAAAAACAATTATCAAACCCTTAAATATTTATCAATTATGAAAAAGTTTTATACCATCGTCCTGCTTGCCGCAGTTATAGCTGTTGCCGCCGGATGCTCAAAGAAAACCTACTATCAGGTTTATCAAACCAAGCCTGTCAACGCCGAGTCAATCGTGACCGCCGATAGCAAGTTGGTACACGAGAGTGCCGACTGTTTAGTAAGATACAATTTCTTTGCCGAGGAAGGTGACGCCGGCTTCTGGTTCACCAACCTTACCGATTCCGTGATTTATGTCGACCTTGCCGAAACATTCTTCGTCATTAACGGCAACGCCAACGAATATTTCCAGGCTCGTCAGTGGACCACCACCAAGTCGTCGACAATCTCAATATCGAAACAGGAGAAAAGCAACAAAGGTAAGAAAAAACAAATTGACGCCACCGAGGGCTCAAGCCAGACCTCAACCAAGGCCTCCACTTTCGGCGAGCGCAGAGTGATTGCCATCCCGCCCCACGCCACCAAATACTTCTCGGAGTTCACCATCATCAAGAGCGACATGACACTCTGCGGTGTCAAGGACACTCCGAAGAGAAGCAAACCCGAGGGCAGCTCGTTCACTATCGAGAACACACCCATGACTTTCGGCAACTTCATCACCTATACCGTGGGCTGCAAGGGAAACAGAAAGCATTTGGACGACAACTTCTATGTGTCTGAAATCATCAATGTCAATGGCGAGGCGATGTTCGAGAGCGTGCGCGAGAAAGACGCCTGCGGTCGTGAAAAAGGCGAGAAAGTGCAGCAGATGCGCTACGCCACCCCCGACCGTTTCTATGTAATCTACAAAAGATAAATAAACCCATGTGCTGGCCGCTCCCCGAGCGGTCAGCACACTTTTAAATAATTAATTAACTAACTTATCTAATTTTATCATTTTTAGGGGTGCCCCAACTTGGTATGACCAATGGCTGAGAACAAACCCTAGAACCTGATCCGGATAATACCGGCGGAGGAAAAATTATGAGAAAAAACACCTTTTCGATGGCACATCGAGAGATGCGGTGTGCCGGTGCATTGAGCAAGTTGCTCTGCACAGCGGTGGTCTTCTGCGCCACCTCACATTTAACTTATGGTCAAACCCCCGAGGTGCGTGACAGCGCGAAGGTGCAACGCCTTCAGACTGTGATTATCAGCGATTCGCGCGTCAGCAACAAGATTCCGCTCACCACAAGCACGGTGGACAAGGACGATCTCCAAGAGTCGCGAGGGAATGTGAATATCCCTTATATGCTCGAGACTCTGCCTTCTGTGGTGGCCAGTGGAGAAAACGGCACAGTGGGAGCCACGTACATCCGTATCCGTGGTGTCGATGCCACACGCATCAATGTCAACATCAACGGTATAACTCTTAACGACCCGGAGAGCCAGTCGGTTTTTTGGTACAACATACCCAACTTTGGAGGTATGGCACAGAGCATGCAGATTCAGCGTGGTCTCGGCGCGTCGACAGGAGGTAGCCCCGCATTCGGCGCGGCCATCAATATGCAGACCCTGAACGCGGCCAACAAACCCTACGGAGTGGCTGATTTAGGTTATGGCAGTTGGAACACACATCAGTATAGCGTCGCTGCGGGAACAGGCATCCTCAAAAACGGCCTCTCGTTCGATTTCGCTTACAGCGGCCTGACTTCCGACGGCTTCGTGCGCGGAGGTTTCACACATCAGCAGAGTTTCTTCGGGAGTCTGGCTTGGTATGGTGAGCGAACCCTCATAAAGCTGGTTACAATTATTGGAGCTCCCAAGGCGGGCATAACCTGGGACGGCGCTTCGGCCGAAGAAATCGACAAAGACCCGACCTATAATCCCTCTGGCGCATACCATGTTGATGGCAACACTTTATACTACAACAACGAGAGTGACAACTATCTGCAGCAGCACTACCAGCTCTATCTCTCCCATCTGCTCAGCGACCGTTGGAGCGTCAAAGGGGTGCTGAACTATACACGCGGAGATGGATACTACGAACAGTACAAGGAAAAAAAGAAATTCTCAAAATACGATATTGACAAATCGGGCAAGTCGGACTTCATCATTCGCAAGGAAATGTACAACGACGGCATCACCGGCGCGGCGTCGTTGAACTATAACAGCAAAAAACTC
>JAFZTV010000102.1 GCA_017618625.1 Bacteroidales bacterium
CTATTCCCACAAGGTCACATCCAATAGTTTTGAAAGCTTGCTTGTGTACTATAAGGGCAAGGTCGAAGGAGCGTTGCAATGTGGCTACGGAATACGACCTAAAATCAAAGGCGACTATGACGCAGACCAAGTGAGAGAGTTTGACCGCATGTGGCTTTCGGATGATATGCCGAAGTTCAGCGAGACAATCACCCTTTCTCTTTTCCACAACTACATGAGACTTGCTCATCCCGAAGTGAAGGTGCTAATCTCCTATGCCGATACCTCGGTGGGGAACAAAGGAACTATCTATAAGGCCGCCAACTATGAACTTATAGACAGACTGCAAGCAGATTTCTACCTTCTGCCTTCGGGTGAGAGAGTGCATCCTGTGTCAATGTGGCATCGTCACGGCACAAGGGCTTGGGATTTTCTGCAAAAGCAATACCCTGGTATAGTCCATATCCGTGAAGGTGAACAACTAAAATTTGTCAAATATCTATAAAAGTTGAAGTGAAATGAAGAAAATGAAACTTGGGGAGCACAGTGTGGTGATGTTCGACAGCATCGAGGAATTGCCCATTGTGCGCTTCCAGAAATACAACAAGATGCTGATGCTGGATGCGGGGTTGGGTTCAGACCTGACCGCCTTGGACGCCCACCTCGCCCGCGTCGGCGAGTTCATCAAGGCCGGCGAGACCGACAACGCCGCCCGCGAGATTGACAACCTGCGGCAGACCCTCTTCAACGTGCAGAACGGACTGACGCCCCACTTCATGAGCCTCATCCCCTTGATGGCCGAGGTGGACGGCGAGCCGCTGACCGACCTGAGCGACGAGAACATCCAGCGGGTGTACGACACGCTGAAAGACGTGACGATGAAAGCCTACGAGGGAGCCGCCTCGGAGGTCAAAAAAAAAATCGAAGAGGAGCTTAAAGCCTACTTCAACCAAGGCGGCGAGAGTGCGGCCAGCAAAGAATACTACGAGCTGATGCGGCGACGCGCCCTGCTGATGCTCGACGAGATAGGTGACGGGCGCGACCGCAGTGAGGAGATAAGGGCCATCGAGAGCCAGATGGTACGCAGCGACAAGCCCCGCGTGTTCCAGGGCGAGAGAAACGCCGAGGTGCTGTACGACAAGAACTTTGTAGGCTGCTGCATAGCCATAGCGCAGAACCTCAACATGGACGCGAAGCAGATGACCGTGCTGGAATACTACCGGGCCATCGAGGTGCTGGAAGAGCAGCAGAAAGAGTTGAAACGAAAACGATAACGAAAACGAAAAAGGCTACCGCCGTAAAGGGTGTCAAAGGGTACGAGGTACGGATAGGCAAAGGGTACGAGGTAGGGACAGGCAACCCGTACGAGGTAGGGCAAAAACGCGATTAATAAAAAGGGTGGCAACGCGATTAGTAAACGGATAGGCAATGCGATTAGTAATCGGCCTCCCACCCCGATTGAGGAACGACCAAAAACACAAAAAACGATATGGCAGACGACCAAGTAAAATATAGTGACCTGATAGCCGACGATGTGGTGAAAGGTTTGGAGGTGCTGAACCAGGCATTGCAGGACATCAAGACCACGATGGCGGGCGTGAAAAGCGAGGCCGCGAGCCTCGGCATCGCCATCAAGACCGTCAGCACCGCCACCCGCGAGCAGCAGCAGGCCACCGCGCAGAACGCCGCAAACGTCGAGCGTCTGAGCAAGAAAATGAAAGACCTCTCCGAAGAGGAGCGTAAGGTGGAGGAAATCAAACGCCGCTACAAGAAACTCACCGACGAGCAGATACAGGCCGTCAACGCCTTCCAGCAGGCCCTTCGCGGCAACACCGCCTCCATCCTCGCCGCCGTCAACGCCATCGACGTGGAAAACAAGAGCTACAACGAGCTCAACGCCATGTACAACACGTTGAAAGACTCGTTGAACGCGATGACTGTGGCCGAGCGGCAGAACACCGAGGCGGGCAAAGCCATGACCGCGCAATCGGCCAAGATATACGACACGATGAACGAACTCCAGAAGGCCACGGGAAAATACACCCTGCAAGTGGGCAAATACCGCGCCGCCTTCGACGGCCTCGGCTACTCGTTCCAGCAAATCTTGCGTGAGGCCCCGTCAGCCCTCAACCTCAACCAATTCTTCCTCGCCATCTCGAACAATGTTCCGATGTTCCTCGACCAGCTCAAAGCGTTCAAGGCCGAGCAAGCGGACATCAAGGCCAACCTCGCCGAGATGACAGAGGGGACTGCCGAATATGCCGAGCAATTAAAGAAGGTGGAGAGTATTGGCAGTAAACTCGGAAAGGTGCTTTTCAGCTGGCAGTCGTTGGTGCTGGTGGGCTTGATGCTGCTTCGCAACTGGGATAAGATTGTCAACGGCATATCGTCGCTATTCAGAAAAACTGCATCGGATGTCAATATCTTGAAAGAAGTCAACGAGGGTGCCGCGAGCAGCGTTGGCGAACTGACCGCCAAATATAAAGCCTTGCAGCAGGAATGGCAGAACCTTAAAGCCGAAGACCAAGGCGAATGGCTGAAACAGCACAAAGACGATTGGGTGGAGTTGGGCTACAGCATTGACGATGCCAAAAAAGCCGAGGACTTCTATGTCAACAATACGTCTGCCGTTCAACAGGCCATTGATGCCCGTGCCCGCAGTATCGCGGGCATGAAGTTGGCCGCCGAGAAATACGAGGAGATATTCAAGTTGCAGGTGAAAGCCGACAAAGCATTCACCACGATGCGCGATATGGAAGCCGCTGGAACGGCCTACGAATATCGTAAAGAGAAAACTCGCTATATCGGTAATGCCGCCACAGGCAGCGTCACCACCATAACGACCCCCGCTGGCAACTACAAGACTGGTGCCTATGCACAGGCCGGTCTCGAATACGATATGTATAAGAGGCAGATTGACGAGTTGAAGAAACAGGCAGAGGAATACATGAAGTTCGTTTTGCCTGACAATAAAAAAGGCGGCGGCGGTGGTGACGGCAAAGAGCCCAAAGACCCGAAAGACCCTCGCGTGAGCGGTAGTTTCAACAACTCATTCAATGGCCCGACGCAGGCTGATGTGCTGGTGGCAGAGGCAAAGGCCATGAAGGACAAAGGCGACGATGCACTGGCCGAGATACAAATGTGGTACGACAAGAAGGTGGCCATTGCCAATGCTTCCTACGCCAAGGAATTGGAGA
>JAFZTV010000103.1 GCA_017618625.1 Bacteroidales bacterium
AGGGGGAATAGATGGGGTTGGGGGGGGTCGTTGGGGGGATGGAATGGAGTAAGGCGTGGGGGATGGGATGGGTTGGGGAGGGGTGGGGATGGGTTTTGAGGGTGGGGTTGAGGGGTGTTGGAGGGTGGGACGGGGGTTGTTTGATGGTGGGGCGGGGGTTGTTGGAGGGTGATTTTGTGCGGGTTGGGGGTGGGATTTGGAAAGACGGGGAATTTTGTTTATCTTTGCAAAAATTTTTGAGTCAATAATTAATCAATAACAAAAGATACAGGACATGTCAAAGTTACTACTACTGGGCGACGAGGCGATAGCCCAGGCGTTTATAGACGCCGGCGGGAGTGCGATAAACAGCTATCCCGGAACTCCCTCGACACAGATTACGGAATATGTGATGAAGTCGAAAGAGGCTAAGTCGAAAGGCGTGGTCGCGAACTGGTGCGCGAACGAGAAGACGGCGCTGGAGGCTTCGATAGGTGTGGCGTATGCTGGCAAGCGTGCGATGACGTGCATGAAGCACGTGGGATTGAACGTGTGCGGCGACCCGTTTATGAACGCTGCGATTATCGGCACGAAGGGAGTGCTGATAGTGGTTGCGGACGACCCGTCGATGTTCTCGTCGCAGGACGAGCAGGACAGCCGCTACTACGGGCACTGGGCGATGATTCCGATGCTGGAACCGAGCAACCAGCAGGAGGCTTACGACATGGTGTTCTTCGGCTATGAGCTGAGCGAGAAGATGGGGACTCCGATATTGATGCGCATCCCGACGCGTCTGGCACACAGCCGCGCTGGTGTGGAGCGCAGGGAGCCGCTGCCGCAGAACCCGCTGAGCAGTCCGTCGGATCCGAAGAGTTTCGTGCTGCTGCCTGTGAACGCGAAGCGTCTGTACAGAGATTTGATAGACAAGCAGCCTGCTTTCACGAAATCGAGCGAGGAGAGCGGCTACAACCAGTATATAGAGGGCACGGACAAGTCGAAAGGCATCGTGACGACCGGCATCGCGTTCAACTACCTGATGGAGAACTACGCCGGCGGCAAATGCCCGTATCCGATTGTGAAAATCACGCAGTATCCGCTGCCGTTCAACATGCTGAACAAGCTGTATGACGAGTGCGACGAGATAATAGTGCTCGAGGACGGCCAGCCGTTCGTGGAGGAGCACATCAAGGGATTCCTCGGCAAGGGCAAGCCTGTACACGGCCGTCTGGACGAGGTGATACGCCGCGACGGCGAGCTGAACGCCGAGAAGGTGGCGAAGGCACTGGGAATGAAGGTGGAGAACGGACCTGCGGTGCCCGAGGTGGTGACGAACCGTCCGCCGGCGCTGTGCCAGGGCTGTCCGCATATCGACAGCTACGAGGCAGTGGTGGAGGTGATGAAGAAATACCCGAACGGACGCGTGTTCGGCGACATCGGATGCTATACGCTGGGCTTCAATATGGGAGCTATCAACACCACCGTCTGCATGGGAGCCTCCGTTACTATGGCTAAAGGCGCCGCGGAAATGGGCATCTTCCCGTCGATAGGCGTGATAGGCGACGGCACGTTCGGCCACAGCGGCATGACGGGCCTGCTGGATTGCGTGAACGAGAAGGCCAACGTGATAATCATGATTTTGGACAACGACATCACGGCTATGACTGGAGGACAGCCTTCGAGCGCGAACATGAAGCTGTTCAACATCTGCAAGGGCCTGGGCGTCGATGAGAAACACATACGCCACATTGTGCCGCTGAAGAAGAACCACGAGGAGTTTGTGAAAATCCTGGAAGAGGAAATCGCATACGAAGGCGTGAGCGTGATAATACCGCAGAGGGTGTGCATCGTGGAGAACAAAAAACGCGTGGCGGCGAACAAATAAAGTTAAAAAGGTTGAAAAGGTTGAAAGTTGAAAAGGTAACAGGACAACCGTGCGCCTTTTAATCCTATCGACCCTTTTAGCCATTCAAACCGGTAAAACCTCAAACAATAAAAACATGAAAAAAGACATCATACTGTGTGGCGTAGGCGGCGACGGAATCGTCTCTGTGGCCAAGATAATAAGCGATGCCGCGTTGAATCTCGGCATGAACGTGAAACAGAGTGAGATACACGGAATGTCGCAGCGTGGCGGCAGCGTGTTCTCGCACTTGAGAATCAGCAGCGAGCCGATATTCGCTGACGTGATACCGGAAGGCAAGGCGGACATCATACTGAGCTCGGAGCCGATGGAGGCGCTGCGCTATCTGCCGTTCCTCTCGCCAGAGGGATGCGTGATAACGAACAGCGACCCGTTTATCAACATCACGAACTATCCGGACATGGAAAAGGTGAACGCCGAGCTGAAAAAGCTTAAGAAGTGCGTGAGCTTCAACGCCAACGAGATAGCCAAGCAGCTGCACGCCCGCGGCAACATGGTGCTGCTGGGTGCGGCGGCTCCGTATCTGGAGATAGACTTCGCCGAGCTGGAGAAGGCAATCCAGAACATCTTCGGACGCAAGGGCGAGGATGTGGTGAACACCAACATCGCAGCCATACGCGCAGGACGCGACGCGAAGTAAGAAAGCGGCATATCAGACAGAGGCACAGCGGACGGACGTTTGCTGTGCCTCTGACAATATAATGACAAAGAGGATGAACACGGCGATGAGGAAAATGGTTTTGGCGTGGACCGCAATGCTTGTATTCGGAATGCGGGTATCGGCACAGGAGGTGGAAACGAGGAGCGCGGAGTCGATACTGCTTGACCACGACACATCGTTGACGGTTCTGTGCCGTTCAAGCGCGATAGAGAAATATGTGTGGCCGGGGTATCATCATGAGCCGAAAGAGGGCTGGAAAAGAGTAGGGAGCGGGTATAACCACGAGTGCGCGAGCGACAACGCCAAGGCCCAAAGCGTCTATATGGGTAGGTTGGAACGGTTGAACTCACCCGATATATACCGCCATAAGCTTTCGCCGGCGGTTGAGGATATCGTGTATAACTTCGAGCTGCTCACGGGCATAAGAAACAGCGTGGAACGCGATGCGGACGGGGTGAGCTATATATCGCGGACGGCCCGCGACGGATGGAAACTGTGGTTTGAGAAGAATAAAGAAAGGCTCCGCTACTGCCCCGTGTACCGCGTGCTATATGCGGAAGAGAAGCTTCTCAGGGTAGTCGATGAGGAGCGGAAGGCTGATGTAGAAAGGTGATGGGTTGGCGGCAGGCAGGTCAGTCGCGCCAGCGCAGGGTTTCTACGATTTGGTCGATGTCTTTCTGGAGATAATCGATGACGGGTGCGAGGGAGTCGTTGTTAGGAGTGTAGTTGAGGAAGAGAGCGCCGCGCAGGAAGTGCTCGGTGCTGTCGGTAAGCCAGAACTGGTAGGTGGAGCCGGCATTCTTGCCGCCGACCTTGACGATGGTGGCATAGACGCGGCCGTCGGGGTCGGAGAGGTTCAATTCCTTTTCGCCGGTAGATTGGCTGTGGTGGAGCGCAAGCATGCGGGAGGCGGTGTCGATGAGAGAGTTGAGGTCGTCGAGGGTGCGGAAGTGTTTGTAGGTGAGGTTGATGATGCCTTTGTACTGCGGATAGACGAGGTCGAAATACTTGGTGCGAGCATCGTTCTGCTTCCAGTTGACGATGGCTTCGGACGGGCGCTCGAAGGTGAAGGGGAGCGCTGCGGTGTCGTAGAGGACATAGTCTTTAGGCGGCATGTCCATACGGATGTAGGCTTTGGGTTTCGGCACATAGTCGTCGCCACCGCAACTAGAAAAAAGAAGCGAGAGACAGATGGCGGAAAGGAGGAAGAGAAGTCTGTTCATGGGGAGATTTGATGTTGAAAATTAAGTTTTTAGGTGGTGGGGACGGGCTATTGATATTTGTACTGAACGTTGCCGAGCATGGGGACGAAGCGGCAGTTGCCGAAATGCTCGACGAGAGGCTCGTCGCCGGGACGTTTTGTTATGCGGAGCATCTCCTGCTGCTCGTCGCCGACTGGGATGACCATGATGCCGTCGGGCTTGAGCTGATCCATCAAGGGTTGAGGGATGTATGGGGCGCCGCAAGTGATGATGATGCGGTCGAAGGGTGCGTAGTCAACTTCGGTGAGGCCCTTGTAGCCGTCGCCGAGGAAGCATTTGGCCGTGTAGTGCAGTTCGCGAAGCAGGAGTTTTGTCTTGTCGAAGAGACCTTTCTGCCGTTCGATGGAGAAGACCTTGGCGCCGAGCTCGCAGAGGATGGCTGTCTGGTAGCCGCTGCCAGTGCCGATTTCGAGGACTTTCATGCCGGGTTTAAGACAGAGCAGCTGGCTTTGAGACGCCACGGTGGAGGGTTGAGAGATGGTTTGGTCGCAGAGGATGGGGATGGCTTGGTCGTCGTAGGCTATCTCGACGAGGGTGGGGTCGAGAAACCAGTGGCGCGGCACCTTCTCCATTGCAGCGAGGACGGCTTCGTCGGTGATGCCTTTGGTGCGCAAAGCGCGGCACATCTGAATACGTTGGCCTTGTTGTTTATAGGAGTCTAGCATTGTGTCGTGTGTTTTTTTAGAAAATCCAGTATGTTAAGTCGCAGAGGTTTTCGCCCGCTTGAGAAATCCCAGTAGGTCAGGTCGCAGATGTCCTCGCCCTCTTGCAGCCAGTGGGTTTGAAGTCCGATGGAGGCGGCAGCCTCGCAATGGGCCTTATAATCGTCTATCACTAGCGTTTCGGAGGGGATAAGGTGGTGTTTGTCAACTATATGCTGGAACACGGCAGGGCTGGGTTTTCTGTCGTGGAGGTCGCAGCTGAAGAAGACTTCGTCGAAACAATCGTTCAAAATGTCGAATCGTGCGCGCCGCTTCATGTATTCTCTGAAATAGGCGGCGTTGGTTTCGTCACTGTTGCTCAGGATGAAGGTTTTGTATTTGCCCTTCAGTTTTTTCAGCAGTTTGATGTGCTTTTTGGGGAAATCGACGATGACGGTGTTCCAGGCTTGAATGATTTGGGAGTAATATAGCGGGCAGCCGAGGACTAGGCGCACCTGTTGTGTGAAATTGGAAGTTGAAATCTCACCCGCCTCGTATTTTTTTGTCACACCGAATTCGCGAAGAAGCTGGTAAGGCTTATCGACTTTGACACCGAATTCGTGAAACCGGCGGTTCATAAGCTCGATGTCGAGGGTGATGATTGGGCCGCAAAGGTCGAATATGATGTTCTTAATCATCGTTGTCGTGGCTAGTCCAACCCTGAGCAATGAGGTCGATGGAGACGTTTTGAGGGGTGACCAGTTTGGAGCCGGAGGCGGCATCGGTGATGTGTCCGATGATGGATACACCCTCGATTTCCTTGACTTTCTCGTAGTCGCTTTGAGAGATGGTGAAGAGCAGCTCGTAGTCCTCGCCCCCGTTGAGGGCGTTGCTTAGAGGTATCATGTTTTCGTTTATCTCCTCGCAGACTTGATTGGTCTGGTAGTCGATGGGGATATGGTCTTCGTAGATTTCGCAGCCGCAGGAAGAGTCTTTGCAGATGTGGAGCAGCTCGCTTGCGAGCCCGTCGCTGACGTCGATCATGCTGGTTGGCACGATATTCCGTTTGCGGAGCTCGGCAATGATGTCGAAACGAGGTTCGGGCTTGAGGTATCGTTCGAGCACGTAGTCGTAGCCGTCGAGGTCGGGTTGGACGGATGGGTCGGCCTGGTAGGTGACTTTTTCGCGTTCGAGCAACAGCAGTCCTGAGTAGGCACTACCGAGGTCGCCTGAGCAGCAGATGAGGTCATAGCGTTTGGCACCGCTGCGATAGACAACCTTGTCTTCGTCGGCGGTTCCGATGGCAGTTACGGTGATTACCAGGCCGCTGCGGCTGGAGGTGGTGTCGCCGCCGACGAGATCGACATCGTAGCGTTCGCAGCAACGGCGGATGCCGTCGTAGAGTTCTTCGATGGCTTCGACAGAATAGCGGTTGCTGACGGCGATGCTGACGAGAATCTGCAGCGGGATGCCGTTCATGGCGGCGATGTTGCTCAGGCTTCGTGCCACGGCTTTGTAGCCGAGATGTTTGAGGGGTGTGTACATCATGTCGAACTGAACCCCCTCGGTCATGGTGTCGGTAGTGACTAGAACCTTTTGTCGACCTGTTCCGATGACAGCACAGTCGTCGCCGATGCCCTTGACGGTGCTTTTATTTTTGGGTTCGAATTGTTCTTTAATGCGGTCGATGAGGGCGAACTCGCCAAGGCTCGAAAGCTCGGTGCGTCCCTCGTCGGCATATTCTAGCTTTTCCATCAGTTGTTTTTATCGTTTAATAGAGTAAAAACGGCGGAACGGGTGATTTATTGTTGATTAGTGTATGGCGTCTGGATGACAGAGGTTCGAAAAAAAAAGTTTTCAACACAGGCATATCGGGTTGGTAGAGCGGAAATTGTGGTGGTAATGAAAACTGTGACGGCGTGGAAAGTATGAACTGATTGGCGATTGGGAAGAAAGGAGAAGAAAATGAAACATTATTTTTCAGGTCACGTAAAATGTTGATAAATGGAATGAAAAAGTAATAAAAAAACTTTTTTTGGCATTTTGCAACATTTAATGGAAAATTATTTTTACTTTAGCAGTCTGAAAAAAATAGAGTCGTAATGTTGTTAATCCTTGGTAAAGAGTACTGTAAGATTGATTCGAACGGTCGATTCAAGTTCCCAGTTGCATTTAAAAGGCAGCTGGACACTGATGACAGCCGTTTTGTAATCCGTCAGAGTCTCCATGCCGAGTGTTTAGAGCTGTGGACATACAAGAGTTTCAGTGCTGAAGTGGAAAGGTTGCAAAAAATGTTGAATCCCTACAACAAGGAAGATTACGAGATACTTGGCAAGATGACCAAGTGTAACATTGTTGATTTGGATTCGAACGACCGCATGCTGATACCGAACGAGCAGAAGCATGTGGTATCCAAAAGCAAAGAAATTGTGCTGCAATCGACCGGTCAGTTCATTGAAATTTGGGATTACGACCTGTATCAAGAAATGAACGAACAGACCGCTGACATCTCGAAACGAGTAGATGCCCGTCTTGGTCAGAAGTTGCCGATTGAAGCGCATGACGGAGAAGGTATATCATAAACCAGTACTGCTGGAGGAGAGTATTGCAGGCCTTGATATCAAGGCAGGCGGCGTGTATGTCGATGCGACATACGGCGGCGGCGGACACTCGCGTGCCATAGCGCAGCGGCTCTCGGCAGAAGGGCGCCTTTTCGCCTTTGACCAGGACGCCGATGCGCTGGCCAACGCCCCACAAGATGCGAGGGTGAAGGTGATACACGGTAATTTCAGTCATGTGAAGTCATATCTGCGTCTGGAGGGAGTGAGAGAGGTTGACGGCATATTGGCCGACTTGGGTATTTCCAGTCATCAGATAGATGCACCGTGGCGCGGTTTTTCGACAAGGAGCGAAGGACGGCTGGACATGAGGATGGATGTGAGACAAGAGACGACGGCGGCGGATATTGTGAACACGTATGAAGAAGAGGAATTGAAGAAGATACTGAGGCTTTATGGCGAGTTGCCGAATGCAGGGCAGATGGCCCGCAGCATTGTGGAAGCCCGCAAAGGAGGAGAAATAAAGACTACAGGCGAACTGTGCGAAGCGGTGAGACGTCATCTGCCGAAAGGATATGAGAACAAATATCTGGCGATGCTTTTCCAGGCGATACGCATAGAGGTGAACGGAGAATTGGAAGCGTTGAAAGCACTTCTGACGCAGTCGGCGGAGCTGCTCAAGGCAGGAGGCAGGTTGGCTGTGATAAGTTACCACTCGCTTGAGGACAGACTTGTGAAGAACTATATCAAGACGGGGAATTTTGAGGGAGAAGTCAAGAAGGATTTCTACGGCAACCCGATTGCACCGTTCAAGGCGGTGAACCGCAAGGTGATTACGCCGACAGAGGCGGAACTTCAGGAAAACAACCGTTCGAGGAGTGCGAAAATGAGGGTTGGAGAGAAGGTGTAGGATTGGCAAATATTATATAGAATAATAAGTATATATGGACGACACGATGAACATAAACAACCAGCAGGAAGGCGGCGAGGCTAAGCGCTGGCATTTCGACGTGTCGAATATCGGCGGTAAGCAGGGAACTGTGGAGCCGGAAAAAAAAGAAGAGAAGGCAGAAGAACCGAAAAAGGAGGAGATAAGAGCGGAAAGGACAGAGGATAAAAAAGAGCAGCAGGAGGAGTCGGCGACTAAAGGGAAACGTACGGTGAGAGGGTTGTTGAAGAACATCACGAGCAAGGGATTGAGAAGGTATGTGCCATGGATATTCATGGTGGTGATGTGTTTCGTGGTGCTAATATTCAACCGCTACCGATTGGAGGACCTGGTGAAAGAGAAGAACGATACGGAAGAGCGCATAAAATATTTACGCGAACACCGGATACAGATGCAGAAAATATATCAAGAATCGACAAAAATATCGAAGATAGCCGAAGAATTGGACACATTGGGTATAGGACTCCTTTCGGGCCCACCGTATGAGATGAAATAAAAAGATATGCCACACAACGACGGAGATAAGAAACAGCTGCAGCGCATGACCATGGTATATATACTGCTCATGGTGGCGGGCTTGTTTGTCATTGGTGGGTTTATAAGAATACAGCTGGTGGAGCGGAAGATGTGGCTGGACATAGCGGAAAAACATGAGGCCGAAGAGATAAAGGACGAAGCAAGAAGAGGCAATATCTACTCGTCGGACGGAAAGATAATGGCGACGACGATACCTATTTGCAACCTGTATGTGGATATGGGCAGTCGCACGGTGTATGACAAGAAAGGACGTGTGGTTATGGATTCGAGCGGACATCCGATGAAAGAGAAGATACTGCCAGATTCGCTTTATCTGCCTGTGATAGACTCGGTTTGCGCATTGCTTGGAGAGTTGGAGCGGCCTGGGCGCAACGCTCAATATTACAGGAACCGTTTCGACAATGAGAGAGCGAAGGAGAGACCGTCACGTTGCTTGCTGATAGAACGCAATATACCATATACCACATGGAACAAGATAGTGCATTTTGACGGTTGGGGACATTTTGTGGTGAAGTTGATGGGAGACGGGACCAGTGTTATAAGGCAGAGCCGCGAACACATATACGGTAATTTGGCGGAAAACTGCATAGGGTTCGGATATAACGACCATCGCCTTTCGACAGGATTGGAGGGATACTATAATAGCGTTTTGGCAGGTCAGGATGGGCTGTATGAATGCCGTCGTCTGACGCGAGGAGTATGGATTCCGGTAACCGCGGTGGACGACGAGGGACAGTCGGCTTCGGACACGCTGGCACGGGACAAACAGAAGAGGGAACGCATAGACGGTTCCGATATAGTGGCGACGATAGATACAAGATACCAGGACATAGCGGAGACCGCACTGCGTCAGGCATTGCACAGAAGCGGCGGCACATCGCGCAGTAGTGGTTGCGCCATTTTGATGGAGGCTTCGACGGGATATGTTTTGGCATGCAGCAATCTTGCGTGGGACAGCGTTTATTGTGAGTACCGCGAATTGCCAGACAAAAACATAGCTTGCTCGGACCTTTACAACCCCGGTTCTACGATAAAGACAGTATTGTTGACAGCAATGCTGAATGACTCGTCAATAACAATAGACACGTCGATGAGGATTCGTGCGTGTGTGAAGAACTTCACGGGCAGACAGGACGGAGAAATAAAGGACGACCACTTCCTGTATAAAGACCCGGAGACGAGAAGGATACGCAAGGACACCATATCGCTGAAAGAGGCCATTACCATATCGAGCAATGTGGCGATGTGTGAGTTGGGGTGGCAGAATTATAACAATAGGAGAAGCGATTTGAAGAGGCTGATGGACAAGGTGTTCCCGTACGATGTGCTGCATTTGGACCTGAAAACAGGAGAGTACAAGCCGATAGTAAACGATATCACTTTGTCACAGCGAGATTTTCTGGGCTTGTGTTTCGGCTATGCACAGTCGATTTCGGCCATGCAGTTGATAACGTTCTACAATGCGCTCGCCAATGGAGGAAAAATGATGAAACCGCTTTTCTGCAGAGCTATAATAAAAGACGGCGAGAGGCAGGAGATAAAGCCAGTGGTGATGCGGGAGTCCATATGCGATAAAAGGTCGCTGAAGCTCCTGAATGATTTGCTTGTGAATGTGGTTGAACACGGAACGGGTGACAATATAAAAGACAACAGCTACGGAATAGCCGGCAAGACCGGTACGTCGGTGAACCTCAACTCGCCCGGGGTGTTCAATGCTTCGTTTGCGGGTTATTTCCCTGCGGAGAACCCGCGTTACACCTGTTTGGTGGTGGTCAAGAATGTGCCCGCCTATGGCCGTTCGGCAGCGGCTCCCGTGTTCAAGAAGATTTCAGATTGTGTGGTGGCGCTTGACAACCGTCTAGAGAATGGAAAGATAGAGGTCGGCAGCAGTGCTGGAATAAAACAGTTGCGCACAAATAGGGTGAAAGCGGTTGGCGAAGGAGAAGAGGGTGTTGTGCCCGACTGCCGTAATATGACGGTGCGCGAAGCCATAGCGGCATTAGAGAGTAGAGGTCTCAGGGCAAAATTCGAGGGACATGGGCGTGTGGTGAGACAAGACATCGCGCATGGAACGAAGGTGAAATCAGGAAGCAGAGTGCAACTTACGCTTAGAAATATATATTGAATATGCAGTTAAGCAAGATAATAGCAGGACTTGATTGTGAGCGTTGCAATTTCTCTGAGAAAGAGATAACACGTGTCACATTTGATTCGCGCAGTGTTGACAGCGGATCGCTTTTTGTGGCGCAGAGAGGAGTTCACGTAGATGGGCATAAATATATAGAACAGGCTGTTGAGCATGGAGCAGTGGCGGTTGTTTGCGAAGAAATGCCCAGCAAAGTGAGCCCAGAGGTGACTTATGTCGTAGTGTCGGACAGCAGTGCGTCGTTAGGAACCATAGCCTCGAACTACTACGGAGACCCCACTAAGAAAATCAAGTTGATAGGGGTGACAGGAACCAATGGGAAGACGACGACGGTTACGCTTCTGCACCGTATGTTTCGTTTGGCGGGACATCATGTCGGTTTGATATCGACCATAGTGAACAAAATAGACGAGCAGGAGATAGCAACGACACATACAACCCCCGACTCGCTTGAATTGAATCGGCTCCTTTCAGAGATGGTCAAGCAGGGTTGTGACTATTGTTTTATGGAAGTGAGTTCACATGCAGTTGTGCAGCAAAGGATAGGTGGCCTCACGTTTTATGGCGGAGTTTTCAGCAATATAACCCATGACCATTTAGACTTTCACAAAACCATGAAGGCCTACATCGAGGCAAAGAAGGGCTTTTTCGACATGTTGCCATCCGATGCGTTTGCCTTGGTTAACAAGGATGACCGCAACGGCATGGTTATGGTGCAGAACACGAAAGCGGCGGTTTCGACCTATTCGGTCAGAGGTAATGCTGATTTTAGCTGCAAGATTATCGAAAACACCTTTCAGGGATTGCATCTGGAAATAAACGGTCAGGAGGTGTGGGTGCGTCTTGTGGGGCGTTTTAACGCATATAACTTGACTGCTATTTATGGGGTGGCGGTGCTTTGTGGAATGGATAAGCATGATGCACTGCGTTTGTTGAGCACGCTGTCAGCGGCCGAGGGACGTTTTGAATATATCAATGGAAAGGGGATTACTGCAATAGTGGATTATGCGCACACCCCGGATGCACTTGAAAATGTGATTGACACCATCAACGCCATACGAAATCGGCAACAGCGTCTTATAACTGTGGTAGGCTGCGGTGGAGACAGAGACAAGACCAAGCGTCCGGAGATGGCTCAGATAGCTGTGAGAAAAAGCGATATTGTGATTCTGACATCGGATAACCCACGCACAGAGAATCCAGAGGATATTCTTGACGATATGTTTGCAGGACTATCGGCAGACGAGCAACGTTTGGCCCTGCGAATCAGCGACAGGAGACAGGCAATAAAGACAGCTTGTATGACTGCCCAAAAGGGAGACATAATACTTGTGGCCGGCAAGGGTCATGAGAAATATCAGGAAATTAACGGCGTACGCAGCCACTTTGACGATAAGGAAGAGGTAGGGAATTTCTTGAAGGATTGAGTATGCTGAAAAAATGAATAATGAATGAATAAATAAAACAAACACGATGTTATACTACCTATTTGACTGGTTGGACCGCGCATATAACTTTCCCGGAGCAGGAGTGTTCCAGTATATCTCATTCCGAGCGGCATGCTGTTTCATTTCGTCTTTGCTGATTATGCTGTTGTGTGGCAAGCCGTTCATACGTTGGATTGGCAATAAGCTACATATGAATGATGTGGTGCGTACGGAATTAGGACTTGAAGGAGCAAACCAAAAATCGAAAACACCGACGATGGGAGGCTTGCTGATTATTGCGGCAATCGTGATTCCGACGCTTCTGTTCACCAAGCTAGACAACATATATATTCTTATCATGCTTGGTACGACATTGTGGCTGGGCTTTATCGGTTTTCTGGACGACTATATGAAAAAGAAGGTGAGCAAGAAGGGGCTCTCGGGACGCTACAAGGTTATTGGCCAGGTGGCCTTGGGGTTGGTCGTTGGGCTATTGATAGTGTTTCATCCAGAGATTTCGACCACTAAAACCACTATACCTTTTGTGAAGAACAACGAGTTCGACTATGTGTGGTTGGTCAGTTGGCTGGGCTCGTGGGCTGAGGGCTGGGTGTGGCTGGTATATGTGTTGGTGGCAATATTCGTTGTGACGGCGGTGTCGAACGCTGCAAATCTTACCGACGGTATAGACGGCTTGGCCAGCGGTGTGGGTGCTACGGTTGGCGGCGCTCTTGCTATCCTTGCATGGCTTTCGGGCAATGTGGTAATGGCCAACTACTTGAATATAGCGTATCTGCCGCATATCGGTGAATTGACCATGTTTATTGCATCGTTTGTTGGCGCACTGCTGGGCTTCCTGTGGTTTAACAGCCATCCAGCTCAAATATTCATGGGCGACACAGGTTCACTCACAATCGGAGGTATCATTGCGGTCTTTGCGTTGCTTATACACAAAGAGTTGCTGCTCCCGCTTTTGTGTGGAATATATTTGTTCGAAGACCTTTCGGTCATACACCAAACCACGTTCTGCAAGATATACCGTAAACGTCATCATCTGAAACCAAACGAGGTGGTGCCGGTGGAAAAGAGACCGTATAGAATGACTCCGCTGCATCACCACTTTCAAAAGACCGGGCAGGCAGAGGAGAAGGTTGTACAGAGATTCATCATTATTGCGGTTCTCCTTGCGATAGTAAGTATTGTGACACTGAAACTTAGATAATAAAACGTTAATCAAAAATAAACAAACATAACAATGGGAATAGAAACCATAACTCGACAGATTTCAAGTCAAAGCCACACCAGTTTGGCATCAGTAGACCGTGCTCAACTTATTAAGATTCGTAACCAGGGATTACGCGACTGTTTCAAGCATTTGGACGATATCCCACATAAGATGCAGTTTGTGGCGCGAATTCAGGACAAATGTTTTGTGGACGATGCTGCATCATGCAACGTCAACGCTACCTGGTATGCGCTGGAATCAACGGAAGGGCCGATAATCTGGATTGCAAACGGCTCGGACAACCATGTTGACTATAAAAAACTTAAGACCTGTGTGTCCCAGAAAGTAAAGATGATATTGTGTGCCGGCGGTAATGCTGCATCGTTGCATGAGGCCTTCGACGGTGTGGTTCCTCAGGTTGTTGACTGCCCATCGATGGAGTATGCGGTAAACCGCGCTTTGTATGGGGAGGTGGAGACCGCCACGGTTATCTATTCACCATCGACTCAACACGGGACATCAGTGAAAGACTCGGGTTCCGAATTCCGTAGAGAGGTGTGTGAATTGTGATAAAGCGTAAGTAAAAGTATAAAACTAATAATTAACAGTGATGAGCAAGTTCACGGCATTGGTCAAAGGAGATCGCACGATATGGGTGATTTTCATATTCCTCACCATCGTGTCGGTGCTTGCTGTCTATACTTCTATAGGGTTTACGGCACGCCATGATCTTGGTCGCAGCCCACTTTTGGCTACATTGCGACACCTGGGGTTTATTTTGGGCGGATATGCATGTGTATGGGCTGGCGGTCGCATACATTATAAATTTTTCTCGCAATTTTCTCTTCTCGCCCTCGTCGTTTCGGTGGTCTTCCTCGTTGTTGTGTTGGCAGTGTTTGGCGGACGTTGGTTCAGACTGCCGGTTATAGGCAGTATCCAGCCTTCGGAGTTGGCGAAAGTAAGTCTGTTGTTTTTCCTGGCAAACATACTTGCCAAATTCAAGGACAACATGGGTGACAAATATTTTGTTCCCCTAACACTCATACCAGTACTGATAACATGTGGTTTGATATTCCCTGAGAACCTCTCAAGCGCCATAATAACGGGAACTGTGTGTTTTATCATGATGTATGTGGCAGGTGTAAAAAAGAGCGCTCTGGGCAAATGGTTGCTTATATTGCTAGGGTTTGCACTTGTTTTCGTGTTGGTGAATATGTTGATAGACAAGCCACTGTTCCGTTCGGAGACGTGGGCTAGTCGAGTTGACAAGTGGCTTCATCCGGATTATACGATATACAACCAGGAGAATATGTCGCGTATGGCTGTGGCACGTGGAGGGTTCTTCGGCGCTGGCATCGGAAATACTATTCACGGGCGTTTGATGACACAGGCACATAATGACTTTATTTACGCGGTGATTGTTGAGGAGGCGGGGAGCCTTATAGGTGTTGCTATACTGGTGGCTTATTCATTTCTCTACCTGCGCTGTTTGGTGATAGCCCGCAAGTGCGACAAGCCCTTTGGAAAACTTGTTTGTGTCGGTGTTGGCACGCTCATATATATACAGGCATTGGTTCATATCTGTGTGTCGGTAGGCGTTATACCGGTAACGGGGCAGACGCTGCCATTCATCAGTTACGGAGGTTCGGCATATCTGGTTATGTGTGTGGCATTGGGAGGCGTTCAGTCTATCGCACAGGATTTGCGTCGCCGCAAGGCTCACGAGGAGCGCAACAAACAGATGACAACAGTTCAGGAAACAAATACATCGGAATAACTGAAATAAATAAGTAATATGAAAGCAATAATCAGTGGAGGTGGTAGCGGAGGTCATATATTCCCCGCTGTGGCAATTGCCAATGCAATAAAGCGTCGCTGGGCCGATGCCGAAATCTTGTTTGTCGGAGCTCAAGGGCGTATGGAGATGGAGAAGGTGCCCGCGGCCGGGTATGAAATAAAAGGGCTTCCCATAGCAGGTTTGCAGCGCAAGATTACATTGGAGAACATCATCAAGAATGCCATGTTGCCGTACAAGGTCATAAAAAGTCGGTTGATGGTCAGGGGTATAATAAAGAAGTTCAACCCAGACATTGTTGTCGGCGTGGGAGGTTTTGCCAGCGAACCAACTTTGAAGACGGCTTCGGCTATGGGCTACACGACGTTGATACAGGAGCAGAACTCGTATGCCGGCCTGACAAATAAGACGTTGGCAAAAAAGGCTGCAAAGATATGTGTGGCGTACGACAATATGGAACGCTTCTTCCCGAAGGAGCGCATTGTGTTCACGGGTAATCCTGTGCGTAAGGAAATTGAGGAATTGTCTGTGACCCGCGAGGAAGGACGCAGGGAATTCCAGCTGGATAACAGCAAAAGGGTTGTGCTGTCGGTAGGAGGAAGCCTTGGTGCGAGAAGCATAAACGAGATGATACTCAAAAACCTCGACTACTTCAACCAGAACGACATACAGTTGATATGGCAGACGGGACGATGGATGTATAAAGAAGCGCTGAGTGCGGTGGAGAGTAGGGGGTTGACACCGTGGATAAAAGTGTATGAATTTGTGGGGAAAATGGATTACGCATACGCCGCCGCAGATGCGGTGATTTCCAGAGCCGGTGCAATAGCCATATCGGAGCTCTGCCTTGTGGGAAAACCTGTAATATTGATACCGTCGCCCAATGTTGCGGAAGACCACCAGACGAAGAATGCAATGTCGCTTGCAAACAAAGGCGCAGCCGAGGTCGTGGCCGACAAACTGTGTGGAGACAAAGGCATAGAGGTGCTGGACAAGATACTCAAGGATGATGGCTTGAGAGAAACAATGAGTGAAAGTATCAAAAAGCTGGGTGTAAGACATTCGGCAGACCTGATTGTGGATGAGATTGAGAAACTGATAAAATAAGAGGAATGAACTACTTCTTCATCGGTATAGGAGGCATCGGAATGAGCGCAATCGCAAGATATTTGCGGATGCGCGGAAATGCGGTATCGGGATACGACCTGACACCTAGCCCTCTCACGGCAGCGCTGGAGGGCGAGGGAATAAACGTCTGGTATGAGGATAACCCATCCAAGATGCCGCAAGACATAGACATGTATATCTATACGCCCGCTGTGCCAAAGGAAACGGAGGTTTATAAGTGGGCGCAGGCTAGCGGCAAACCGTTGATGAAGAGGGCCGAGATGCTTGGCGAACTTACAAAGGGGAAGAAGTGCATAGCAGTTGCTGGTACACATGGAAAGACTTCGACTAGCACGATGATAGCACATCTGTTGTCAAAAAGCGAGTTGGGTTGCAGTGCTTTTCTGGGAGGGATCTCGAAAAATCTGAACAGCAACGTGGAACTGAATGACAAGAGCGAATTTGTGGTGGTTGAGGCCGATGAATACGACAGGTCGTTTCTGCAACTACACCCATACTATTCGGTCATTACTTCGATAGACCCTGACCATTTGGATATCTATGGCGATTACGACCATCTGCAGGATGCCTTCCGCGAGTTTGCCAACCAGACGGCAATGACGGGAAAGCTGTTTTTGAAACAAGGCGTGCGATTGTCTAAAAAACACGATGACGAAGATGAGCATGAACATCATCACGGCGCAGAAGAGGATGTGAATGTACCGGTGATATCTTACACAACATCTGGAATTGAAGCCGACTACTATGCGTGGAATGTCAGAACAAGTCGCGGAAACATATATTACGACCTTCGTACTCCGAAGGGTGTGATATATGACATAGAGTTGCGACACACAAGTCTCTACAATGTGGAGAATTCTGTTGTGGCGGCTGCGGTGGCCTTGGAGTGTGGCTTGAATGAATTTGAATTGAGAAATGGGTTGAAGACGTACGACGGAGTATGTCGTCGATTCGACTTTAGGGTTGAGAACAAGGATATAGTGTATATAGACGATTACGCCCATCACCCCAAAGAAATTGCCGCCACGCTTGAAAGCATACGCTTTCTTTATCCCGGCAAGCGAATTGTGGGAGTGTTCCAGCCGCATCTATATAGTCGCACATTAGACTTTGCAGATCAGTTTGCATCGGTGCTTTCGACCCTCGATGAAGCAATCCTGCTTCCGATATATCCTGCACGGGAGAAACCGATACCAGGGGTCTCTTCGGGTATGATTCTTCGAAAGATGGACACCCTCTCCAAATACCTTGTCACAAAGGAACAGCTCATGGATCTCATACCTGCGCTCTATCCCGATGTCCTTGTCACCCTTGGAGCTGGCGATATTGATCGGCTGGTGCCTCAAATAGAAAAACTTTTGACGTCAGAATAAACAGTAAAACATAAGTCTCAAAACAACATTACAGGTGAAACGCTCTGGCAAAATAGTATTATTTGGAATCTCCATTGTGGCGGTTGTCGCTGCATTGGTGGCTGCCAGTGTCATCAGGGCAAACTCGATTGTCGGAGGTCTTACGGTGCGTATAGACAGCCAGGGACTTAATGCACTTGTGACCACGTCGGAGGTTGAAAACTTGCTGCTGGATGAGTTTCCCGGACTTACCTCGAGCCGTGTGAAGGATGTAAGCACTCGCTCAATCGAGTCGTTCCTCTCGAAAAATCCCTATGTCGAGACAGTGCATGCGGCTGTGAGTGTTGGAGGAAGGATACTCGTCAACATTGTTGCCCGTCGCCCGATTGCCAGGGTGTTCTACGGCAACAGCGATTTCTATATCGACCGTCACGGACGCTGTTTCCTTTCGCGTCGGTCTCTTGGTTGTGACGTTCCCGTTGTCAGTGGACATTTCCGTCAAAAACTGACGGGAGACCCGGTGCATCTCGACATTGCGCAGCTCTCGAATGACACGCTGCGTGCTGCCTATGATATTGTAAATGTATGGCGATTGGCCAAGTTCCTTGACGACCCGGTCAGTCGATACAACATACTCTATGACCAGATATTTGTCGATGTCAATGGCGATTTGATTATGCAGCCGAGGCTGGGCGGCCATGAGGTGGTTGTGGGGTCTGCGGATAATTTGGAGGAAAAGTTTAGAAATCTCAAGATATTTTACGCCAAGGGACTTCCGCATGCTGGATACGACTCGTATAGCCGTGTGAGTGTGAAGTTCGACGGCCAAGTGGTATGTACGAAGAGAAAACAAATCAAATAATAAACAACAGTAATTATGGAAAACGAGTTCATTGTCGGTTTAGACATCGGCACAACCAAGATTGCCTGCCTTATCGGAAAGAGGGCTGAAGATGGCAAAATCAAAATTCTCGGCTATTCGTGTACCAAGTCGATTGGTGTTGAACATGGCGTGGTACGCAACATCAGCCTTACGGCAGAGAGTGTGAAGAAAGCCATAGAGGCTGCATCACAACAGGCCAATGTAAAGGTTGATGAGGTCTATGTGGGTGTTGCAGGACAACACATCAAGTCAATTCCCAGCCAGGGCATCATCATGATCCCCGAAGACCACAAGCTCATCTCCAAGGAAGATGTGGAACGCTTGACCCGCGAGCAGAACCGTGTTATGCTGGGGCCGGGAGACGAGATAATCCACATTTTTCCGCAGAACTACTATGTGGATGGAGCGCTTCTCAACAACGAGATTTCGCCTGTCGGAGTGTCAGGTAAGCAGTTGAAGGCAGATTTCCACATTGTGACAGGAAACACGCAGAACATTTGCAATATCCGCGACAGCGTGCTGGCGGCAGGTTACAAGGTGAAAGACCTTGTGCTCGAGCCAGTGGCTTCGTCATATTCGGTTCTTGACGAGCGTGACAAAGAGGCAGGAGTTGCATTGGTGGATATTGGCGGTGGTACAACCGACATAGCCATTTTCTATGATGGCATCATACGTCACACTTCCGTCATACCTCTAGCTGGTCAGGCCATCACAAGCGATATCCGTCGCGGCTGTAGCATACTGCCCGACCAGGC
>JAFZTV010000104.1 GCA_017618625.1 Bacteroidales bacterium
AGCCGAAATGACAGCTAACGGCTAACCGCTAACTGCTGACTACTCACAATTCGAATTTCACAATTCAACCAAATTTCACCGTCTCCTCCATGAGCGACGATGCGAAGCCGTCGGCAAGCTGCGTCAAAGCACACAGCGGGTATTTCTCCTTGGCCATGTTCAGATTTCCCTGCGCCTCGCGGCTCTGAAACGCCAGGTCCCACGCCGTCATGTGCCATCTGATTGCCGCTATCTCCGCGTCCGTCATGTCCAACCCCAGCCGCAGCAGTATGATGACACTCTTCTCCCCGTGACCGAGAGGGAAGTTGCTGTAATCCACAGCATAACCCATGTATTCCTCCCATCGTCCGAAGCTGTTTTGGCGCTTCTTCGTCACCTCTTTGTACACATCCGCCTTGCACACGTCGTGCAGCAGCGTCGCAATCGTCACGCTGTCCTCCGGCAGATGCTCCTCCAGCGACGGAGTCAAGCTCAACGCCGTGCTACGCAACCGCATGGCCGCTGTGTAAACGTTCAGCGAGTGCTCCACCAAACCGCCTTCATAGTTGCCGTGAAAGTTGGTTGACGCAGGCGCAGCAAAAAATCCGCTGCCCTTCAGCCAATCCATAACCGCGTCGATGCCCTGCCGGTCGGTCGCGTCCAGCAGCTCCAGTATTTTTTCTTCTCTTGTCATATCTTAAAGTATTGATTTTCCGTACGTCATCCGCATCGCCCCGACCTCCGTCTCCGTTCCTCTGTGAGCCGTTGCGGATATGCAAAGGTACGAATCTTTGGCGGTTGTGAAAAAAAAGTGTATCTTTGAAGACTTTATTGTTAATTCCCAGCCTTATGAATATTGCTATATCTAATTTTGATTCAAATCGTTATGAGGGCAATGTGGTCTTCCTCTATGGCGACGAGGTGTCGCGGAGGCTGCTCCCTTTCAAGAAAGACGAACTGACGCTTATCGAGGAGCGCCGCGCCGACGACAAAGAGGCCATCCTGCGTTTCGACCGCCTGCCGGGTCACATCTATGTCGTCTGCTGCGACGTCGACCAGAACACCGAGCGCTTGCATGAGCGTCTCCGCAGGTCGGCCGCCAAGGTGCGCAAGATGCTGGTCGCCGACAAAGCCAAAGACTGTCTGGTTACCGGTCAGGGCATCATCACCGAGGACGCGCTGGCCTTCGTCGAGGGCTTGGTGTTGGCCGACTACAGTTTTGACCGTTACTTTAATAAGACGCGCGAACATGTTGAGTCATTGTTTATTGACAACGTGCTGGTCGAGGAGAAGGATGTCGATTCGTTCCGCCGTCTGATGAACAGGATATACTGGTGCCGCGAGTGGGTGAACACCCCGGTTGCCGACCTGAACGCACCCGAGTTTGCCGACGAGCTTGAGAGCATCGCGAAAGACCTCGGTGTGAAATGCACGGTCTTGAACAAGAAACAGATAGAGTCGCTCCGCATGGGCGGCCTCACCGCCGTGAACAAAGGTTCGGTCGACGAGCCGAGGTTCGTGGTGCTGGAGTACAAACCCAAGAAACCGGTGAACAAGAAACCCTTGGCGCTGGTGGGCAAGGGCATCATGTACGACACTGGAGGACTGAATATTAAGCCCGACGACTACATGCAGGAGATGAAGAGCGATATGGCCGGAGCCGCCACTATGGCTTCTGTGGTCTTTGCCGCCGCCGAGAGCGGTTTGCCCGTGTGGACGGTGGCTTGCCTGCCGCTCACCGACAACCGTCCGGGCTTCAACGCCTACGCCGCCGACGACATACTGACCATGTACAACGGCACTACCGTCGAGGTGGTGAACACCGACGCCGAAGGTCGCCTGATTCTGGCCGACGCCATCGCATACGCTGTCGATAAGTTTGACCCTGAGCTGCTTATCGATATGGCCACGCTCACGGGTGCGGCTGTCCGCGCGATAGGCACCTACGGCATCGCCGCCATGCAGCAGGGCGCGCAAAACGCCATGAACCTCTTGAAAATCATGGGCGAACAGGTGTATGAGCGCATCGCCGAGTTCCCCTTCTGGGAGGAGTACGACGAGCTGCTGAAGAGCGATATGGCCGACATGAAGAACTGCGGCATCGCGCAGGCGGGTGCCATCACGGCGGGCAAGTTCCTGGCACATTTCGCCGGCAAGACGCCCTACATACACCTCGACATCGCGGGCGTGGCTTACTTCACCAAGGAGCAGCCCTACTATGCGGTGGGCGCCAGCGGCTACGGGATGAGGCTCTTATACGCCTTTATGCAAGTGTACGAAGCAATGGAGAAGTAGCAGCCAACCTCCCAACCCCTTTCAACCTTTCAAACATTAAACCTATCAACAAAAAAAACGGAAAAAGGAACCGACCAAAAAACAGAAGAAATAAAACTGCAGGATTTCTTCCCAAATCTGCAAAATTTCTCTCCGAAAAACCACCCCTTTCAAAACCATTCAACCCTTTAAACTTTTCAACCCATCATGGAACATAAGAAGATAAGACTTGGCATAACCCATGGCGACATCAACGGAATCGGCTATGAGGTTATACTTAAAACATTCAGCGACAGCCGTATGCTGGAGTTCTGCACCCCGGTGCTCTACGGCTCGAGCAAGGTGGCTACCTACCACAAGAACCAACTCTCGCTGCATCAAGACGTTAACATCAACACCGTGCATGACGCTGCGGAGGCTTTGGAAAAGAAGTTCAACGTGGTGAACCTCACCGACGAGGAGGTGAAAATCGACATCGGACGCTCGACCGAAATCGCCGGCGAGCTGTCGCGCAAAGCTCTCGACAAGGCTTGCAAAGACTTGAAAGAAGGCAAGATAGACGTGCTGGTGACGGCACCCATCAACAAGAAGAACATCCAGTCGCCCACCTTCGACTTCCCCGGCCACACCGAGTATCTCTCGCACCAGTTCGGCAGCAGCTCGTTGATGATGATGGTGTGCGAGAGCGTGAGGATGGGCATCGTGACCAACCACCTGGCGCTGAAAGACGTGCCCACGACGCTGACCCACAACCTCTTGGTCGACAAGCTGATGCTTATGAACGAGTCGCTGAAGCGCGACTTCGGCGTGCCGATGCCCAAGATTGCGGTGCTGGCGCTCGACCCCCACGCGGGCGACAACGGCGTGATAGGCGACTTCGACATGAAGGTGCTGAAACCCGTCATCGAGGAGATGCAGGGCAAAGGGGTGCTGGCTTACGGCCCCTATCCCTCCGACGGCTTCTTCGGCTCGAGGGAGTTCTTCAAATACGACGGCGTGCTGGCGCTCTACCACGACCAGGGTCTTATCCCCTTCAAGCTTATGAGCTTCTGGGAGGGCGTGAACTTCACGGCGGGATTGCCGTACGTGCGCACCTCGCCGGCTCACGGCACCGCCTACGACATCGCCGGCAAGGACAAGGCCTCGGAGCAGTCTTTCCGCAACGCAGTGTACCTCGCCTGCAACATACTGCGCAACCGCCATGAATACGACCAGCTCACCGAAAACCCACTCAGGTAGTTCTGCACGATGGCTAAACTAATGCTTATCGACGGCATGGCGGCGGTCTACCGCGGATACTATGCCATGAACAACAACCCGCGCATCAACTCCAAGGGCATGAACACCTCGGCGGCGTTGGGTTTCACAATGGGTCTGTACGACCTGATGCGGTCGCAACAGCCTTCGCATATCGGTGTGGCTTTCGATATGGCCAAGCCCACCTTCCGCCACGAGATGTACAGCGAGTACAAGGCTCACCGCGACCCCATGCCAGAGGAGATTGAG
>JAFZTV010000105.1 GCA_017618625.1 Bacteroidales bacterium
CTTGAATACCTCCGTGCCGGTGTGGGAGCGGGCATGAGTGTCGATGACTTTGCTCCACGTCTCTCCTTCTTCTGGGCCATCGGTATGAACCACTTCATGGAGATAGCCAAGATGCGTGCCGCACGTATGCTTTGGGCCAAGATAGTCAAGCAGTTCAACCCGCAGAACCCCAAATCTCTCGCTCTGCGTACCCACTGCCAGACCTCCGGCTGGTCGCTCACCGAGCAAGACCCCTTCAACAACGTCGGACGCACATGCATCGAGGCTATGGGTGCCGCTCTCGGCCACACCCAGAGCCTTCACACCAACGCTCTCGACGAGGCCATCGCCCTGCCTACCGACTTCTCCGCCCGTATCGCCCGTAACACTCAGATATACATCCAGGAAGAGACCAACGTCTGCCGCGTGGTTGACCCGTGGGCCGGCAGCTATTATGTCGAAACCCTCACCCACGAGCTGGCTCATCGCGCTTGGGCTCACATCCAGGAGGTCGAAAAGCTCGGCGGTATGGCCAAAGCCATCGAGAGTGGCGTGCCGAAGATGCGTATAGAAGAGGCTTCCGCCCGCAAACAAGGACGTATCGACAGCAATATCGACACCATCGTCGGTATCAACAAATACCGTCTCGACCACGAAGATCCCATCGAGACACTCGAAATCGACAATACCGCCGTGCGCAACGCGCAAATCGAGCGTCTGAAGAAACTTCGTGCCGAGCGCGACAGCGACGCCGTCAACGCGGCTCTCGACGCTCTCACCGAGTGCGCCCGTACCGGCCAGGGCAACCTCCTTGCCCTCAGCATCGACGCCGCCCGCAAGCGTGCCTCTTTGGGCGAGATTTCCTATGCCCTCGAAAAAGTTTATGGACGTTACAAAGCTAAAATCAATCTTATAAGCAACGTGTACAGCTCACAGACCAAATCCAACGACCGCTTCAAGCTCGCCCAGCAGATGACCGACGAGTTCGCCAAGCGCGAAGGCCGCCGCCCGCGTATCATGGTGGCCAAGATGGGACAGGACGGTCACGACCGCGGTGCCAAGGTTGTCGCCACAGGCTATGCCGATATGGGATTCGACGTCGATATGGGACCCCTCTTCCAGACTCCCGCCGAGGCAGCCAAGCAAGCCGTCGAGAACGATGTCCACATCGTCGGCGCCAGCTCCCTCGCCGCAGGCCACAAGACTCTCCTCCCGCAGCTCATCGAGGAGCTCAAAAAGCTCGGCCGTGAGGACATCATGGTCGTAGCCGGAGGCGTCATACCCCCGCAGGACTACCAGTGCCTCTTCGATGCCGGCGTAGCCGCCGTCTTCGGCCCCGGCACCCCGGTAGCCGAAAGTGCCATCAAGATGATGGAACTCCTCAACGCCGTCAAGGAATAAAAGGTAATAGACGTTTCATAACAGCGCAGCCGCCGCCCGAGCAATCGAGCCGCGGCTGCCTGCTTTAAAGCATTGTGTTTTTACAATTCGCGCAATTATTTCAAATAAGTTCTACAATAATATGTAATGCCCTGAAATGTTGCAAAAATTTTGTATATTTGCATAATCGCATAGGAGTGTGCGATTATGTAAGTTGTTTATTGTTAGAAAAATAAATACTGCAATGTATAATTTTTATTATTGTAAGAAAGCGCTGGCGGTGCTGATTCCGGCGATTGTAGCAATTCTGACACCCGCAAAGGCTGTCTCGCAGGAGGTGAATACCGACACGCTCATGAAGCACATCATCGAGCTTTCGTCCGAACGCTATGAGGGCCGTCAGGCCGGAACGTACGGCTACAACGCCGCGGTGAAATACTGTGTTGAGGTCCTCCGTTCCTATGGTGTGGAGCCTGCCGGCGAAGACGGCGGATGGTTGCAGGAGTTCGATGTGGAGTGCAACGAGATTGACAACTGCACCTTCCATACCTACCTGCCAGGCGCGAAAAACCACGACACCTACTCGTTGGGTCGTGACTTCTCGTGTGCCGCTATGACGGGCCGTGGGTACGCTGATGCCAACGTGGTCTTCTGTGGCTACGGGTTGGATGCTTCGGCCTACGACGACTATGCGAATGTCGATGCTCGTGGCAAGGTTGTCATTGTGGCAAGTGGCGTTCCCAATTTCCTGCCGAGCGACATCACCGACCGCTACGCAACGTTGCGCGACAAGGCGCGGGTGGCTAAAAGCCACGGTGCGGTGGCCTTGGTGTCCATCAACATGTCTAAGACCTGTAGCGACATAGAAGTACAATGCAGAGGATATAACGGCAAACTGCCGCATCTGGCCACTTTCCCCATCATACAGCCAACAAGATATTGTGCCGAGTCGTTGTTCCGTGGCGAGGAGATGCCGCTTGACGAGGCCATTGCTAAGATTCAGGAAACCCACAAGCCTCAGTCGTTTGCGTTCAACAAGAAATTCGAGATAGAGACCAATGCAAAATACCGCGCCAGCGCCAAGACCTACAACGTAGTGGGCATCATGCATGGCGCAAGCAAGAAGGTGAAACAAGAGTATATCGTCATCGGCGCCCATCTCGACCATGTAGGCCGTCAGGGCGAGACCTGCTTCTATCCTGGTGCCGACGACGACGCCTCTTCGGTGGCGGCGTTGCTTGAGACGGCTCGACTGCTTTCGGAGCTTCCTGTGGAGAAGAGACCGGCTCGTAGCGTGGTGTTTGTCATTTTCTCTGGCTCCGAGCAGCTTGACAAGGGTACTTACGAATTCATCGACCACTTCCGCTACCAGGGTAGGATAGAGGCCTTCCTGAGCATCGACTGCATAGGCTCCGGCGACAGCATCGACGTGCGCGGCAATGCACGTTATCCGAACCTGTGGGGTGTCGCGTGCCACAACGACTCGCTGTACACCAATGCTATGGGGCGTGCAAAGAAAACCATAAAGGTTTATGCAACCGAGGAGGAACTGGCCGAACGCGCAAAGCAGAAAAAGCTGGAGGAGAAAGAGGCCGCCAAGGATCCCAAGAAGATGAAGGCCTTGAAAAAACAGAAACCCACAGGCAACGAGAAATTCTCCGAGCAGGTTGTCGAGGGGTTCCAGACGATGCCTTCGGGCGATGCGCTGGCTTTCCAGCCGCTCGAGATTCCGTCTCTCGTGTTCACCACTTTCAACGGCAAACAGCACCAGCACACGACCAACGACATACCCGAGAATATCAACCGTACGATGCTCACCAAGGCAACCTCGCTGGTCTATCACACGCTGTGCGACCTGACCAGGGGCTACTACCGTGGCCGCACCTACGAGTCGAAGTTGCAAGTCTATGGGCCGCTGATTGACGATTGAGTCTATAATCGGACCTGGCGGTCAGTTTTCAGTAGTCAGTAATTTTTCAATCCTCAAATACTTCGATGTGGACGTTATATAAGAAAGAACTTTCGGGCTTCTTTTCGTCAATTGTCGGTTATCTCGCCATTATCGTTTTTCTTGTTTTGATAGGGCTGATGCTATGGGTGTTCAGCACTCCGTTCAATGTGTTGGACGATGGTTTCTCGGCCATGGACGGCTTCTTCTTCATTGCACCGTTGCTCTATCTCTTTCTCATCCCGGCCATAACGATGCGTATGTTTGCCGAGGAAAAACGCGGTGGCACTATGGAGTTCCTGCTAACCAAGCCGCTGGGCGACACTGCTATCGTGTGCTCAAAATTCCTGGCAGGCTTGACCTTGGTGTTTATTTCGTTGCTGCCTACCTTGGTGATCTATTTCACTATTTATGCGCTGGGCGACCCTGTGGGTAACATCGACACCGGCAGCGTCTGCGGCTCCTACATCGGGCTGCTCTTTCTTGGCGGTGCCTTTGTGGGCATCGGACTGTTCGCCAGCGCCATCACTAACAATCAGATAGTGGCGTTCATCGTGGCGGTCGTGCTTTCGGTGTTTATGTATCTCGGTTTCGAGGGGATATACCAGATGGGGTTTCTCGGCAAAGCCGACCTTTTCATAAAGTCGCTGGGCATGCGCCATCACTATGAGTCCATCAGCCGTGGCGTCATCGACACTCGCGACTTACTCTACTACTTGAGCGTCATAGCCATTGCCGTTATGGCAACGCGTATGGTGCTGCAAAGCAGGAAATGGAAGAGGGGGTAGGCGATTGGTTGATTGTGCGTGAGCGTAGTTTCAAATTTCATTTTTCAAATCGAAGAGATGTCTCTAAAAAATACTAACAAGGCCACCAAGAATAAAGACAACCGCAAACGGCAGAGCTGGTTTGAATTCGGCATTGCGTTGCTGGTTGTCATATTTGTGAATGTCATTGGAGCGTTCCTTTTCGGCCGGCTTGACCTTACCGACGACCACCGCTACTCGCTTTCGAAATCGACGAAAGAGCTTCTGAAGGGCGTCGATGAACCTATTCTGTTCAGGGTGTATCTCGACGGCAACGATCTGCCGGCTGACTTCAAGCGGCTGCGCAACGAGACCAAGGAGATTCTCAACCAGTTCAGGGCTTATAACCGCAATGTCGATTATGAGTTTGTCAATCCAGGCAACTTGCCGGGTGACAAAGAACGCAACGAACTCTACAAAGAGCTTATCTCGCACGACATTCGTCCTTCCACCGTCAGCCAGCGTAGCGGCAACGGGGTCTCCCAGATGGTGCTCATACCGGCGGCGGAAATTACCTACAAAGGCAACAAGGCCTATGTGCAGCTGCTGCAAAGCCAGCAGTATGTGTCGGAGTCCGACGAGGTGAACAACTCTATACAGAATCTCGAGTATCAGCTCTCGAACGCGGTGCGCACGCTTTCGCGCTCTATGAAGCCGGTGGTGGCGTTCACCATGGGCCACGGCGAGTTGCCGATGGCAAACCTCTATGAAATACAGCGTTCGCTGTACGAGAACTATACGCTCGACACGGTTACATTGAACGAGAACGTCAACGCCTTGCGCAAGGTGGTGCGCGGCTCCGATTCGTCATATACTTTCCTGCCTAAATACGATGTCCTTGTGGTGGCCAAGCCTACGCAGACTTTCTCCGACAAGGACCTTTTCGTACTTGACCAGTTTGTGATGCTTGGCGGCAGGGTGCTGTGGCTTATCGACGCGATGGATGCCGACATGGACAGTCTGGCAGTCAATCCGCAGGCGGTGTCCGCCCGTTTGCCGCTGAACATGGACGAGATGTTCTATACCTATGGTGTGAGGATAAACACCGACCTGGTGATGGACATCCGCTGCCGCCCGATACCGATGGTCGTGGGTCAGGTGGGCGACCGTCCGCAGTACAATTTCACGCCCTGGTACTATTTCCCCGACCTCATTCCTGTCTCGAACCACCCGATTGTGCGTAACCTCGACATCATTAAGAGCGACTTCGTGAGCTCGATACAGGTGCTCGACAATGCTGACGACCTCTCGAAAACCGTGTTGCTTTCGACATCCGATTATTCACGTGTGAAGAACGCCCCGGTTATCATAGACCTCAACGAGACCCGTCAGGAACCTGACCAAAGGCTCTATAACCGCAAAAACCTGCCTGTGGCCGTGCTGCTCGAAGGCACCTTCCGTTCGATGTGGGTGCACCGTCTGCCTACCGGCTTCACCAAGCTGCCCGAGATAGGCTATCGCGACACAAGCCTGCCCACCAAGATGATAGTGGTTTCCGACGGCGACATCATCAAGAACCGCTATAACCGCAACGACGGCACAACCTATCCGTTGGGCTATGACAGCTACACCAACACGATGTATGCCAACAAGGAGTTCCTCTTGAATGCCATCAACTATCTGGCGGGCAACGACGATGCGATGGCCTCGCGAGGCAAGAGCGTGCAGCTGCGCAAACTCGATGTAGTGAAATCGAAAAAGTCGGCTGTCGCAGTCAAGACGGTCAACATAGTGGTGCCGGTTCTGCTCGTCGCATTGGCAGGTGTGGTAATCTATTTCGTGCGTCGTGCGAAATACATCAAAAGAAAGAGATAAACCATAGATTCCGTTTTCTATATAATATATGAAAAAGAAACGCAACCTCATAATACTTTCCGTTACCTGTGCGCTTGGGCTCGTGGCGGTACTTCTGGTGCTTCTGCTTAACCATCGCTCCACCCTAGATGACTTCGGCGTCAAAAACCCCGAGACCATAACACGCATATTCATGGCCGACAACCGCGACCACCGTGTGCTGCTGACTCACGACCTCGGCAATACCAGCGACTCGGCGTGGATGGTTGACGAACAATACTATGCTAGCCAGCCCATGATTGACATGCTGATAAACACGATGGCAACCATGCGCATCAGGGAGAAAATCAACCGTGCGGCGCTTCCCAACGTGGTCAAAGACCTCTCGACCAACAACGTGAAGGTAGAGGTCTATCAGATGGTTTACCGCATAGACTGGTTCAAGGGCAAGCTGCAGCTTTTCCCGCATGAAAAGAAAACGGTGACCTATTATGTCGGCCACGAGACACGCGACATGATGGGGTCGTATATCCTGCGCGACGGCGACAAGGAGCCTTATGTTATCTACATGCCCGGCTTGCGCGGCATGATTAACACGAGGTTTATTGCCGACCCGATACCGTGGCGCAGCCACCGCATCATGAAGCTCGACGTGAAGAACATAGAGCGTGTACAACTTGACATAACAGACTCGCCGGAGCAGTCATATTCCGTAGTGCGCGAGGGTGAGGGCTTCTACTTCGAATGTGGTGAGCCTCGTACGCGCGTGGCGGGCTTCGACACTGTTCGTGTTGCGCAGCTGCTCTCGTCGTTCACCAACCTCAATTTCGACGAATACGCCATGGCAGTGCCGAAGGTTGAGATTGACAGCGTGTTCACGAAAGCCCCCAAGACCGTCCTCACGGTGACCGATAGGGCAGGCAATCGCCGCGAAGTCAAAACCTACATCAAATATTCAAATCCCGACGACATTAAGACTATGCCCGACACATCAATGTACAATGTGTTCGACCTGAACCGCCTCTATGCCGTCATCGACTCGAAAGACACGGTGCTGATACAGTATTTCGTCTTCGACAACATTCTCCAGCCTGCCTCCTTCTTCCTTGGCAAAGAGCGCTACCACGTGGCGTTATAGCTTTTCAACTTTCAATTTTCAACTTTCAATTTAACCTTGAACAAGCCTCTAATACTTATCACCAACGACGACGGCTTCGCCTCGAAAGGACTTCGTGTACTCGATGAGGTGGCGCAGGAGTTCGGCGATGTCGTGGTGATGGCGCCTGAGCGCAACTCTTCGGGCATGGGCCATTCGATAACCACCAACCGACCCCTGCGTGTCCGCACCATAAAACTCTCCGACGGGTTGCAGGTCTATGCCTGCGACGGTACGCCGGTCGATTGTGTGAAACTCGCCACAGAGTATTTCTGTCCGCGCCGTCCCGACCTAGTGCTGTCGGGAATCAACCACGGCAGCAACTCTTCGGTCAATGTCATATACAGCGGTACCATGGGTGCCGTGGTCGAATCCACCATCAACGGTTTCGATGCGGTGGGATTCTCGTTGCTGAACCACAACGACGATGCCGACTTCTCTCCCTGCGTGCCTTACATCCGCCATATTATCGGCAAGGTTCTGGAGAAAGGGCTGCCCACCAATGTCTCGCTCAATGTCAATTTCCCGAGTCTTTCGACATCTGAGTTGAAGGGCATGCGTATCTGTCGTGAAGCGCAGGCGATGTGGGCTGACAGCTTCGAGAAGCGAACCGACCCCAACGGCCGGCCCTATTGGTGGCTTACGGGCAAGTTCGTGTGCGACGACGCCGTCGAGGGTACCGACGAGTGGGCGCTCGCCAACGGCTATGTATCGGTGGTGCCCATACATCCCGACTACACGCGCTACGAGGCTATACCGGAAGTTGAAAATATGCTGCGCAACTGACCGAGAGAATGAAAAAGCTATTCCAACAAAACAAAGTCTATGTCGGCATCCTTGCCGAACTGTTGTCGGTGGTGGTTCCTGCGTTGCTGCTTTTTGTGGTGCTAACGGTGTTTGGCATCTCCCCGATGTCCCGCATACGTTGGTTTGCGGGTGTGTTCATACTTGGGATACTTGTCGTGCGGGCCTACGCCAAGAAGAAAGACTTCCCCAAAGCCACAAAGGCCTCTGCCGTCACTTTCTTTGTCTGTTTCATAGCCTTTATGGTTTATCTCGGAATGACCAGACAACTACTCTAATCCCCACCGACCACTTAAAACTTACAGCTTAAAACTCAAAACTCACCTTGAAGTACTACATCATAGCAGGCGAATCATCGGGCGACCTTCACGGCTCAAACCTTATGAAGGCAATCCTGACGCATGACTCTGATGCCGAGATACGCTTCTGGGGTGGCGACAGGATGGCTGCGGTGGGCGGCACCTGCGTCAAGCACATACGCGATCTCTCTTTCATGGGTTTTGTCGAGGTGGTGAGGCATTTACGCCAGGTGCTGGGCAATATCGCCTTCTGCAAGAATGATATAGTTCAGTTCCATCCGGACGCCATAATATATATTGATTTTCCGGGCTTCAACCTGCGTGTCGCCGACTTCGCGCACAAGCATGGCTTCCGCAATTTCTATTATATCTCGCCTCAGCTGTGGGCGTGGAAGAAAGGCCGCATCCGCAAGATGCGCACGACGATTGACCGCCTTTTCTGCATACTCCCCTTTGAAGAGGATTTCTACAAGCGAAACAACTTCCCCCAAGCCCAATACGTCGGCCACCCCCTGCTGGACGCGATAAACTGTCCGACAAGTCCGACAAGTCCGACCTCCAGCAACTCAGACACTCAAGCACTCAAGCATTCAAGCAATCAATCAATCAGGCATTCCATCGCCCTCTTGCCCGGCAGCCGCCGACAGGAGCTCTCCAACACCATGCCCGGCATGCTCGCCTTGGCCTCACGCCACCCGGAATATGATTTTGTCATAGCGGGCATGGACATTCTTGGCGCCGAGCAATACAGCCGTTACGGAGCGTTGCCCTCCAACGTCAGGATACGATACAATCAGACCTACAAGATTCTTTCCGAGTCATACGCCGCCGTCGTCTGCTCAGGCACCGCCACGCTCGAAACCGCGCTGTTCAACGTGCCGCAGGTGGTCTGCTACAAGGCCAACCCCGTCTCAATAGCCATAGCGCGTTGGTTTGTGGGCAAGCGGGTGCGGTTTATCTCGCTGGTCAATCTCATAGCCGACCGTCCCATAGTGAAAGAACTGTTGCAGCAGGACTTCAACCAGACGATGCTTGAGCAGGAGTTCAGCCTTGTGACAAAAGACCAGTCCTACCGCTCCACGATGCGGGAGGGCTATGCCGACGTGCGCCGAATACTCGGAGGCAGCGGCGCCTCTGACCGTGTGGCGTCTGTCGTTATCAGTACAATACAAAAGTGAAACACCTGTCGCTCATAGTGTTACTTCTTCTCACTGCCTCGACTGCTCTGGCCGACAAGGTGAAGGTTCGCATCTTCTCAACCAACACCATCTCCGCCGTTACGGTCTCGTTCGACCTCGGACAATACAACGTCTATGCCAACGACTCGGTGCTGGTCGAGTCCACTCTTGGCGAGGGTGCATCGCTCACCCTCAAACCCTCGGGCGGAAAGGTGTCTATAGCCACCGACGGCTACAACTACGGAGCGTTCGATAAAATCCGTTTCCAGGCCACCGACACGGCCTGCATACTCTGTATCAACCCCTCCAACGTCAAGCAGCGCACCTACGAAGGCGACCTGATAGTTACTGCCACCAAGCAGAACTCGTTGCTGCTTATCAACGATGTGGAGTTCGAGACATATATTGCGGGCGTGGTGCAGTCTGAAATCTACGGCGACCTCACCGACATTTTCCGCGTCCAAGCCATCATCTCGCGCACGTGGGCGCTCAAGAACATCAACAAACACCAGAAAGACGGCTACAACTTCTGCGACCACGTCCACTGCCAGGCCTACCACAACCGCTGCGTCCGTCCCGACATAATGCTCGGAACCATGCAGAGCAGCGGTGTCACCATTGTCGATACCGAGGGACATCTTATCGAGACACCGTTCCACTCCAACAGTGGCGGACAGACCGCCAACTCGGAGGATGTGTGGCGCAACGCTTTGCCCTATCTGCGCTCGGTCGAGGACACCTTCTCCTTCCGTATGCGCCAGTCCGACTGGACCAAGGTGCTCACCAAGGACCAGTGGCTAGGCTATTTCGCCAAGAAACACAAGCTCAACACCGCCGACAGTGCGGTGCGCGACTCACTGCTCTCGTTCACCCAGGTTCGTCGCAAAGCCCGCATTATGGGTGTTCAGCTTACCCGCATCCGTACCGACTTCCAGCTCAAATCCACCTTCTTCAGTGTGGTTTACGACTCCGTCAGCGGCAAGGTTACTCTGCGGGGCCACGGCTATGGTCATGGTGTCGGCCTCAGCCAGGAAGGTACCATTCGCATGGCACAGCTCGGCATCGCCTACGACAGCATCATCAGGCATTACTATACGGGTGCACGGCTGAACAGTAATCCCGACTCGCCGAAGAACTACGTCGAGAACTACATCCAGCAGATAGAGAAGATTATCGAGGACGACAAGCAGCGCACCACACAGGTCAAGTCGAAGAAAGACGACTGGCTTGGACGACTCTTCCGCGTGCGCGACCGCGAGGAGCGTGAGGAAGTTTACGACGAAACCAAGCAGGACAACGAGTCCGACTGGCAGTTCAAATTCGGCGAAACCGACACCACAGGAACCTCCAGCGGTCAGCAATCAGTAGGTAGCAGTCAGCAGTAGGCAGAAACCATTTTTAGGTGTTAAAAGAAACAGCGAAGCACCTTTCAACTTTCGTGTTTTTCGCTTAAGGCGAGTGAGAATCACAAGCCGTTTTTCGTGATTTTCGAGTTTTTCGATGTAAAAACAATTTTCGCATAATTTCGCAGTTTTCGCATATTTTCGCAATCCAAAGAAACAGCGAAGCGCATTTCATTTTCGAGTTTTTCGCAGGCGAGTGCGAATCACAAGCCGTTTTTCGTGATTTTAGTGTTTTTCGATGTAAAAAAGTTTTCGCATACTTTCGCAATAAAGAAAAATTAGAGTTTTTCGTGTTTTTCGATGTTAAAAAGATTTTTCGCAATAATAATAAACAGCGGACCTGCTTCCACTTGGTGTGAAAATTGATTTGCTGAGATAATTTGCTTTTCAATGAGTTCAGTGTTTTCGCTACTTGGTCAAGTCAAGTGGTAGGCATGTTGGAGAAATGGAATATGATTGGTGGGTATATAAGTATTACTGAATTACACGACATTTAAAAGAAATTCGTATCTTTGCAGATTACTACAGAAACCATTAACCAATGGGCTAAGAGATATTTAGTCTTATTGATGAAATCATATTATGGCAAAGAAACTGATAAAAGAGAAATCAATTGAAGAGACGCTGTGGGAATCGGCCAACAAGCTGCGTGGCTCTGTGGAGCCGTCGGAGTACAAGCATGTGGTGCTGAGCCTTATCTTCCTGAAATATGCCTACGACCGTTTTACCGAGCGCAGGAATGAACTTGAGACAGAAGGGAAGGCGAAGTTTGTCGATAACCCTGTGTTCTACAACGCCAAGAACGTGTTTTATTTGGAGCCCGAAAGCCGTTGGGATTTCCTGATAGCCAACGCCAAGCAGAACGACATAGCCATCAAGATTGACAAGGCTTTAGCGAAGGTGGAGGAGAGCAACCCGTCGCTGAAGGGTGCTTTGCCGAGCAACTACTATGCAGGCCTTTCGCTCGACCGTACCAAGTTGGCGGCATTGCTTGACGAAATCAACAAGATAGACACACTGAAAGACCCTGAGCACGACCTGATGGGACGAGTGTATGAGTACTTTTTGGGCAAGTTCGCCATCGCCGAGGGTAAGGGTAAAGGCGAATACTACACACCTAAGACCATTGTCAATCTTATAGCGGAGATGATACAGCCCTATCGAGGCAAGATATACGACCCCTGCTGTGGAAGCGGCGGTATGTTTGTGCAGTCGATGAAGTTCATCGAGGCCCACCACGGCAACAAGCGCGACATCAGCGTCTATGGTCAGGAATACACCAACACCACCTACAAGCTGGCGAAGATGAACCTCGCCATACGCGGCATTGCATGCAACCTGGGCGAGATGGCTGCCGACACATTCCACAACGACCAGCACAAAGAGCTCAAGGCCGACTTTATTATGGCCAATCCACCGTTCAATCAAAAAGACTGGCGTGCCGATAACGAGCTGACGGACGACCCCCGATGGATCGATACGAAGCAAGGGAATGGTGTCCGATATGATACACCACCCACCAGTAACGCCAACTACGGATGGATACTTAATATCGTAAGCAAGCTTTCTGCGAATGGTACAGCAGGTTTCTTATTGGCCAACGGCGCATTGAGTGGCGACGGCACAGAGCTGGCTATCCGCAAGCAGCTTATCCAGAACCATCTGGTGGAGGCCATCGTCATACTTCCCCGTAACATGTTCTACTCCACCGACATCAGCGTGACGCTGTGGATACTGAACAACAACAAAAAGGCCCGAACCGTAGAGCAGAACGGCAAGACTGTGAAGTACCGCAACCGCGAGAAGGAAGTGCTCTTCATCGACTTGCGCCAGTGGGGAGAGCCCTTTGAGAAGAAATACATCCAGTTTCCGCCAGAGCAGATACAGCAGATAGCCCAAAACTTCCACAACTGGCAGCGCGAAGGCCACGAAAAGAGCTATCACGACGAGGCAGAATACTGTTATTCAGCCACCATAGACGAGATCGAGGCGAAAGGCTGGAGCCTTGTGCCCAGCAAATATATCGAGTTCAAGAATCGCGACGAGCATATAGACTTCGACACCAAGATGAAGCAGCTGCAAGGCGAGATACGCGACCTGCTGCAACAGGAGGAAGTGAGCACAAAAGAACTGAAAGAATTGTTTGAGAAATTGGGATATAAAATCTAATAATTCTTTCCAGTTTGGAAAGAATTGGAAAGAATTGGAAAGTTTTTTTTGTATCTTTGTGCTCAGAAATAATACGACAAACATGATAGAACCTGCTCCGCAACTAACACAAAAAGACCTATCTAGGTTGTTTCTAAACAATGGATACAGAAGCAATCCCGAGATGAATGTCCTCATTGATAAAGCCAATGACGGATACGAATACTGGGACACTGTAAAGTATAAAAAATGTCCAGCAGGCTTCTCTCCGGAAGAATTATGGAAGCGAGTTAAAGTGTCTCGGATATTAATGACGGCCTACACATGGGGAAAATATGCGGTTTCCTTCGGTTTTACCAATAAGATGCAGCGTCTCTGCCATGAATTTGACATGCATTTTGGACAAGGTTGGATGTATCATACCGAAATCACCGAAGAGAACAAGAGCCAATACTTGAAAAGTTCCTTGATGGAAGAGGCTATTTATTCAAGTATGATGGAAGGTGCAGCCACCACACGAAAAGTTGCAAAAGATATGTTGCGCAAGAAAAAGTCGCCACGCGACAAATCGCAGCAGATGATTGTCAACAACTACAAAACCATACAATTTATTTCTGAACAAAAGGACACACCGCTTACTGTAGAGTTGTTGATGCAAGTTCATCGGTTGATGACGGAAAAGACACTGAAAAACGAAGAAGATGCCGGTCGTTTCAGAACAAACGATGACAATATTGTAGTTTATGATGTGATGGCCGACGAAACGGTACATACTCCGCCGAAGGCTGATGATATACCTGAGTTTGCAAAAGACCTATGCGATTATTTCAACGATAAAAATATTACATCGTATGTCCACCCGATAATTCGTGGAATCATAATCCACTTTATGATTGGTTTCTACCATCCTTTTGTCGATGGCAATGGACGAACAGCCCGCGCATTGTTCTACTGGTATATGTTGAAAGAAGGCTACTGGATGACAGAATACCTTTCCATATCAAGGGTTATCGCAAAATCCAAGAAATCATACGAGAAAGCATATCTGTATGCGGAAGCTGACGGCCTCGACCTTGGTTATTTCATCAACTACAATATGAAAGTGTTGGAACAGGCCTACCGCGAACTGAAAGAATACATACAGAGAAAACAGGCAGAGAGACAAACGGCAAACACTTATCTGCGGCTTGGCTATGTCAACCAACGTCAAGCTCAGATAATACAGATATTTGTAGATGACCCGGCAGAAATCCTAACAGTAAAGGACCTGCAGGAACGATTCTCCGTCAGTCCGACCACAGCCAAACTTGATCTTGTCAACCTTGTAAATCATGGGCTTTTGAAAGAGATTGCGTTTAATAAGGTTAAAAAAGGCTATGTCATTGGAGAAGATTTTAAGAAAAAGATAGCGTTACCGAAATAGTAATTCTTTCCAGTTTGGAATGAATTGGAAAGAACTGGAAAGGTTGAAAGTTGATAAAACTTGATAATTCTTGCAAAATTATCAAAGATTGGAAAGAAAAAACTTTATAATTGTTGCAAAATTATAAAGAATTATACAGAACCAAATGGGCACAGAATTTCATAGATTAGGCGACTATATCAGACCTGTGGATGTCCGCAATCGAGACTTGAATGTTACGGAGCTTGTCGGTCTTACGATTGACAAGGCGTTTATTCCATCGGTGGCGAATGTCATTGGCACGGACCTCTCAAACTACAAGGTGATTCGCCGTGAGCAGTTTGCTTGTAGTTTGATGCAGGTGAGCCGTGACGGAAAGATGCCAGTCGCTATGTTTGAGGGCGACGAGGCAATTATGTCGCCTGCCTATCCGATGTTTGAGGTCATTGATAAATCAGAGCTGTTGCCCAAATACTTGATGATGTGGTTTTCTCGCAAAGAGTTTGACCGTGAAGCAAGTTTCTATGCTGTTGGAGGTGTACGTGGAAGTTTGGCGTGGGAGGACTTCTGTGATATGCGCCTTCCTGTGCCAGATATTGAACGGCAGCGGGAAATCGTGGCGGAGTATGAGACGTTGACTAACCGCATACGCCTCAACGAGCAAATAATTCAACGCCTCGAATCCACCGCCCAAGCCCTCTACCGCCACACCTTCATAGACAACATCGACAAACAAAACCTCCCCCAAGGCTGGAAACTTGGTACCCTGTCCGAATTAGCAAACATAACAATGGGGCAGTCTCCAGACGGTGAAACATACAATATGGAGGGCGATGGAATGTTTTTTTATCAAGGGAGGGCTGATTTTGGAAACAGATTTCCAACACCGCGTGTGTACACGACAGATCCGACAAGATTTGCAAAAGAAGGAGACATACTACTTAGCGTACGAGCGCCTGTTGGTGATATAAACATCGCACCACATGATTGTTGCATTGGTCGTGGGTTAGCTGCACTAAGAAGTAAGAATCATTGCCAAAGCTATTTGTTCTATCAAATGCTGGAGTTGGAACATGTCTTTAATATATCCGATGATGATGGTACAGTATTTGGTAGTATAAATAAGGATGATTTGTACAATATTGAAGTTGTAATCCCAACTACTCAAGAAATGTTTTTGTTTGAAAGACAAGCATCTGTAATAGACAAGGAAATAAAAATAAAAGATAAAGAAATTAATATATTAACCGAATTACAATCTTTGCTATTGGCAAAGATGGGGCAATAATAAATATTAAAAAATGTCAAAAAAAATAGAACAAATCCGTATTTTTATCTCATCACCTTCTGATGTAAGTTCCGAAAGGACTGATGCAGAAAAGGTTATTGGAGAACTAAACAAAACGCTTTGTTATTCTCATGGAATAAATCTGTTCCCTGTGACATGGGAAAATAATACATACCCATCTGCAGGAGACGATCCGCAGAACGTCATTAATAATCAAATTGGAGAATATGATGTTTTTGTTGGTATCATGGCAAATCGATTTGGTACACCGACTCAAAGAGCAGGTTCTGGGACTGAAGAAGAGTTTGATATTGCATACAATAATAGGGACAAAATCCATATTATGTTCTTCTTCAAGAATTCACTAGGCTATTCTAACGATATCGATCCTGAGCAATTAATGAAGGTTAGGGAATTTAAAAATAAAATATCAGCAAAAGTGTATTATAAGGAGTTCTCTACAGACTTTGAATCATTATTTAGAACTTGTTTGACAAATTTTATTATGGAAAAATATGTTAGAATCCAGAATGATAGTTCCGATGATTTTTATCAAAAGACACTACGGCTTAATCTTGATTTCGAACAATATTTAATGTCTACAGATGCATTCTTTACACACCCTTCTGGTGAAGATATCTCTCTTGGAGATTTGTATGTTCCGCAAAACTTAAAAATCATTTCGGAATCAAATAAAAACGATAAGCGAACAAACATTGAAAATCTCACAAGTGCAATTGATACAGAAGGATTCTTATATCACATTATTGGAGAAGAGCGTTCGGGAAAAACGGCATTATGTAAGTATGTGTTTCAAAGGTATTATTATGAACATAATTTAATCCCCATTTTGTTAAACGGAATGGATTTGTCAGTTAATACTAGAAAAGATAGAATCCTTCAAATAATAATTAACAAAGCAAAAGAGCAGTATTTGGGAATAAATAAATTTCCAAAAGAAAAGAAAGAAGAGAATGAAGATTTTGTTATAATTATAGATGATTTTCAAACTGCAGCTAAAGGCAATGACAAGTACTGGAAACTTCTTACTGCTAATTTGGAGTCTTTGTTTCCAAACATTATCGCAGTTGGAGACATTTCCATCTCAACCCATGACCTCTCCGCCAATCCACCATTTGAGAACTTTGACAAATATATTATTATGGAATTTGGTCCAGTTTTAAGAAATCAATTAGTGGAGAAATGGAATTCCTATGGACTAGACACAAGTGTTGAAAGCAAAAACGAAATTCGAAAGAAAAACGACGATGCAAATAAACAAATCAACAGTATTCTAGGGAAAAACTTTATTCCCGCATACCCATTTTATATTTTAGGCATACTACAAGCGCTTGAGGGACTTCAAAATAATAGTAGTATAAACTACTCTCTTCACGGTTTTTATTATGAACACCTTATTAACGATAGTCTTATACATTCAATTAAGCAACAGAAAGATATTGGCTTTTATTATAATTTCTTGGTGTTCTTTTGTTATTTCCTATTTGAGCAAAAAGTCAAAGAAATATCTATTGAGCAATTTGAAGAATTATACAATCAGTATTGTGAAAAACACGATGTAGATAAGACTATCTTTGGCATCAAAAATGTTAAAGAAACACTGAAAGAGACAAAGTTACTGACATTTAACAACAATGTAAGAGTTGGCCAGAATTATATATATTACTTTTTTGTAGCAAAGTATATTGCAAATCATATAGAAGATGCAGAGATAAAGGATATTGTTCAAAAAATATGCGAACGAATTTTTAAAGATGAATATGCAAATATTATCATGTTTGTTACTCATTTATCAAAGAACAATTGGATAATATCGATACTATTACAAAATGCCAGCCGAATTTTTCCAAACGCTCCAATTTGCAAATTAGAACAAGATATCCAACCATTAAATGAATTGATGAATGATTTCACTTCAAGGGTTATAGGAGCTATCGATGTCGATAAGGAAAGAAACTCTAAATTATTACTTGAGTCGGAATTAGAGGAACGACAAAAAGAGTTTGATAATGATGATATGAATTACTCTCAAATCACCCTTGACGACGATGTGTATGACATTGACTTATTTGCACAGATAAATCTTGCTGTAAAAACTATTGATATTTTAGGGCAAATTGCCATTAAATACTGGGGGGAGTTAGAAGCTGTAACAAAATATGAAATCATTGAGACCGCATACAATATTGGATTAAGGACATTAGGTTTATATTTAACCATGATGTCAAATAATAAAGATGATCTGGCAGAGTATATTGCAAATGTAATAATAGACAAATACTCTAATAAAAGCCGTGCAGATATTATTTTGCAAAGAGATGATATTCAAAAAAAATCATTACAGTTCTTGGCAGATTTATCATATTTATCTTCGTTGGCGATAATAACTAGAATTTCGAATTCTGTTGGTGATGAAAGACTTAACAAGACTTTCGACAAAATATTAGAGAACAATCCGTATAATTCATATAAGTTAATCAACTTATCAACGGATTTGAACTATCCAGGATTGCCAATAAATATAATTGAAAAATATAGCAATGACATGAAGGGTAATATTATGTGTTGTAGATTGTTGCGTGATTTGGTAATCAACCATATGTATAAGTTCGATATTGAATACAAAGATAAAAGCAGAATACAATCTTTGCTAAATATTAAAATACAGAATCAGAACTTAATTCAGAATTCATCTCAAATAAAAAGAAGATAACAAGTTTGTAATGAAAAAATATGCAGGACGGATATTTGAACTTTGACGACTATATTTTCGCGAGGGAACTGCTTAAGAGGGAAAGGGTTGCAGTTTGAGAAGTAACTATTCGCCTGTGGGTGGTGGACGAGCAGCAGGACAATCACCGAAGGATCATAGAAGGGACATAGAAGGAGTATAGAAGGGACACCGAAGGAGCACCTAACAAGATGAATTGTGAAAAATGTGATTTTTTGATATTATTTTAGTTGAAAAATGTGATAATATACAATATAAAGAATAGAAAATGAAGGACGGATATATAGATTTTGACGAGTATATACGCCAAGGGGATCCGGCACAACGTGAAAGAGCGGAGGCATGGAGCGTTGCTATCGGTTTGCAGGCCGTCGATGGGTTACAGGTGTCGAACTATCTCCTTGAACTTGCCCGAAGGAATATCGAGGGAGAAATTACCATCGATGAAGTTATAGAACTGCTAAACGAACGCGATGCCAAAAAGTCACGCTTGAACGAATATACGTCATATACCAGAATCGAAGCTGTTGACCCGATTGAGAGTAAAATGGGTCGGCCAATTTAACGAAAGGAGAATAGCATTATGCCATACTTCAACGAAAGCCAGTTAGAGATGTCGATTGTCACCCTGCTGCAAGATAATGATAATATGAATAATAATCAGATAACAAAGACAAAATGAAAGATGTTGTTCCTAAAGAGAAAAGCTCATTACTAAACGACACCAGCGACATTATTGAACAGGCGCAGCAGGCAGTCTATCATACAGTGAATGTCACGCTTATTATGAGGAACTGGCTGCTTGGAATGCGCATCCATAAAGAGGTACTTAAAGAAAAACGTGCTGAATATGGTGAGCAGGTGTTAATAGAGCTGGCAAAACAGCTGACACAGAAA
>JAFZTV010000106.1 GCA_017618625.1 Bacteroidales bacterium
CGTGGTAATCATGATGGTATCTGTCCATTCCGAAGTATTGGAAGCATCACACATGGAACGCACCGTAACACGATAGTTGGTGCCGTGCGTAAGACCCGTAACCGTATAGCTGTTAGTCGTAGCCGTAAAGGTACGGTCGTAAGAGCTGTTGAACACATGCAGCTCCCACTGGGTGGCGGTACCGCCCGAAGTCCAGTGGAACGAAGCAGTGGTGTTGGAAATATCGGTAGACATCAAATCCTGCGGCATACGGCAGCGCACCGTATCTGTGGTGAAATAGACCGTATCGCTCCAGTCAGACCACCCGTTGTAAGCGGCTGAGCAATCCTGACGCAGACGGGCCATATAAGACGTGTTGGGCGAAAAGACACCATTGAACGTATGTGTGCAACCCGTCACATTGTTCGAGACCCATGCAGTATCCGAAACACGCTTGTACTCCAACTGGGCAACTCCGCTGTGATACTGATGCCAAGCAAAAGAAGCCGACATATCCGTCACGAAATGGACACGCAGATTCTGCGGAGTCATGCAGTGGTCGTTGAAGTCGAACACAATACTGTCAATAGCCAGGAAGTTCACTCCCGAAGAAAGGAGAGGCTTGGTCAAGAAACAGAAATAACGCCCAGTGTCGTTATAGGCGGCAAAGTCAACCGTAAACCGCGCCATCGTGTCGGGCGAGCAATACGGGATTGCCAGCACCGTATCCAACGGGGTGAAGTTACCCACGGGATTCGTCGGGTTCTTGCAGATGCCGATAATCAAATCAGAATTCAGAGCGGCATCGTTACGCGATTTGCCCGCGCTGAACGTCACCTGCATGTGGTTTACCGTCAGCGTTGTGTCAAACGGATTCTGCAGCACAGCCCACGTCTCGCCCGTACTGTAGAGGTCCAGCACACACGTCAGGTACCCGTTGTTAATATTGTATGAACCAATCGAAGGCTCATTTGTTCCCTGGAAATGCCAGCAGGCTGGCTCTGTCGGAGGAGTCGTATTGTGCGGATAGGCCTGAAAGTCCTCCCACCAGGGCAGACCATAAATAGGGTCACAAGGCTTATCCTGTGCACCAACTGCCAACGGTAAAAAAAACATCACCGCTGTCAGCGAAAGATAGCGTACTTTTAACTTCATATTGTCTTGTATTTTAGTGAATAAATATTATCAAAAACATTTGTATGGAAAACCAACAGCATTTCATTCCCAAGCGATTAACCCATCTACTTCAGTACAAAAAACTATCATTTACCATATTGCAAAGATACAAATATTATTTCACTCCGACAAAAAAGGGGATGTAAGTTGTTTAAAACACATAAAGAAACTTCTATAAATCACCTCGATGAGGTGATCCTTTTCATAATACTGCACAAGCCGTAAGGCGCAGTGCGGTGATTATCAGCAACAGGATACTTGCGTCCCGAAAGGACGCGACATATATACAGAACTCATAGAACCCACCATAAATACATACTTCATCGACTCTCTCCTACCCACACAAAAGGAATTCCCAAAAGTCCCCGCAGGGGACACAGAATATAGGCAGGGGTTGCATACCCCTGTTGAAAAAAGAATCCAACGCAGGAAACCCTGCAAGGGTTGAAGAAGAGGCAAAAAACACGAGGGGCGGTACATAAAATCATGAAAAAAAGGAAAAAGTTGTAAAAACACCCTTTAAAAAATGGAAAAAGTTGTAAAAAACACACGAAAATATTGGAAAAAGTTGTATTTTTGCACTATCAAATACGACTGAATTATGCTAAATAGAAAGATACAACTGACTATTAGAGAGTATTTTAACTCCGACAGGAACAAAATTCTCATTATCGATGGTGCGCGCCAAGTCGGAAAATCATACATAATTCGTCATGAGGGACGTACCGCCTTCCCTAATTATGTAGAGATAAATATGATTGACGACCGCGATGGGGCTCGCGTCTTTGCAGACGTGAAGGGGACTGAGGACTTTTATCTGCGATTGAGTGCAGTTGCCGGAAGGCGGTTGGGGTCAAAAGACAATACACTAATCTTTTTAGACGAGATACAGGCGTACCCCTCATTACTCACCCTGCTGAAATTCTTGAATGATGACGGAAGATTCACCTACGTTGCCAGCGGCTCCCTCTTGGGTGTGACCATGCACAAGACGCTGTCCATCCCGGGAGGACGTATTCAGGTTGAACACATGTACCCGCTCGACTTCGAAGAGTTCCTTTGGGCTAATGGCGTAGGCGACGATTTGATTGACGGCATGAGAACAAAGTTTAAAAACAATGAAAGTTCCGACGACGGTCTGCACCGCCGTATGTTGGAATTGTTTAAGACATACCTGTTAGTCGGTGGTCTGCCCCAAGCAGTCAACACCTATCTCAACTCACAAAACATATACCGTGTCCGAAAAATCCACGAAGACATTTTTAACCTCTACAAAGAAGATGCCTCGCAGTACAGCATGCAAGAGAAACTTCACATCCGGCGCATCTACGACCTGATACCCTCCAATATGGAGAACCGTAAGAAACGTCTTCATTTCAACGATGTTGAAGAGAAAAAGGGCAAAGCCGCCCGTGACTATGAAGACGACATAGAGTACCTTATCAGTGCCGGAGTGGCACTCGATGTGAGGGCTATTTCTAATCCCACATTCCCGTTGGTGAGTTCTGCCAAGAAGAACCTGCTGAAGCTTTATCTGAACGACGTGGGGCTGCTGACCTATATTTTGTTTAGGAACAATGTCACCGCCGTCAAGGATGACCAACTCAGCATCAACCTCGGTTCGGTTTACGAAACCGTTGTCGCTACCGAGTTAAAGGCACACGGACATACGCTTTTCTATTATGACAACAAGCAGAAAGGCGAGGTGGACTTCTTGATTGATGATTACGACAGCCTGACCGTTTTGCCTATAGAGGTGAAGTCCGGCAAAGACTATTCCACGCATCGGGCACTCGACCGCTTCATTGCCAACCCCGACTACAGGGTGCAGTCTGCTTTGGTCTTGTCGAATGAGGGAAACTCAAGAACAGAGAGCGCAACCACATATCTGCCTATTTACTATATCATGTTCTTGTAACCACAAAAAGTAGATACACTGAAGGGTGAAAAATCTCGTTTTGTGTCATCCTGGTACAGGAAAAGAGGCTCGGCTGAAGAGCTTTCTTTTGTGGAGCTGGAGAAGAAAGGAACTGCCTGTGGCCGTTCCGCCAGCGAGCGAGGCGATGAGCCGAGAAGCGGAACACTCACACTTCTCGTTGCTTCTGGTACTTCCGACCCCTCCAGCTCCGATAGGAAGAGGCTCGAACGATGAACCTCTTTTTGTGGAGCTGGAGAAGAAAGGAACTGCCTGTGGCCGTTCCGCCAGCGAGCGAGGCGATGAGCCGAG
>JAFZTV010000107.1 GCA_017618625.1 Bacteroidales bacterium
CAACCTATCAACATAAAACCTATCAACATAAAACCTATCAACCTATCAACCTATCAACCTATCAACCTATCAACCTATCAACATAAAACATATCAACCTATCAACCTATCAACAAAACACCTCCCGTGAACCATTTCCACATGCCCGCAGAATGGGCGAAACATAGAGCCACATGGCTCAGCTATCCTCACAACGAGAATTCGTGGCCGGGGAAAATCGAAACAATCTTTCCGTCGTACAACCTCTTCATCAAGACACTCGCCGAAGACGAGGAGGTGCATATCTCCGTGCTTGACCAGAAGATGTCCGACGACGTGACGGCGGTGCTGAGAGGCATCGGTGCCGACATGAAGAACGTCTTCCTGCACCAGTTCAAAACCAACGATGCGTGGTGTCGTGACCACGGGCCGGCGTTCCTTGTCAACGAGCAGGGAAGATGTGCTGCGATGGTGAACTGGCGCTACAACGCCTGGGGCGGGAAATATCCTGCGGAGCTGGACAACGAGATACCGCGTCACATCCATTCGCTCTACCCCGACTTGCAGTTGCTCGACGCCGACATAGTCATGGAAGGCGGAAGTATTGACGTCAATGGGGTAGGGGACCTGCTGACCACCACCTCGTGCCTGCTGAACGAGAACCGTAACCCGCAGTTGAACCAAAGTCAGATAGAAGACTATCTGTGCCGCTTCTACGGCGTGCAGAACGTGATATGGCTGGGCGACGGCATCGTTGGCGACGACACCGACGGCCATGTCGATGACCTGTCGCGCTTTGTCGATGAGGACACCATAGTCACCGCCGTCGAAGAAGACAAGTGGGACGAGAACTACAAGCCGCTGCAGGAGAACCTGAAGCTGCTCAACAGCTGCCGTCTTGCCAACGGGAAGCAGCCCACCGTGGTGGAACTGCCGATGCCCGACGTGGTGACTTACGAGGACCAGCGGCTGCCTGCTTCGTATGCCAACTTCTATATTGCCAACGGCAAGGTCGTTTTCCCGACCTACAAATGTGTCACCGACACCCGTGCGGCATATATACTCGAAGACTGTTTCCCCGACAGGGAGATAATAGGAATCGACTCGACCGACATTATCTGGGGCTTGGGCAGCTTCCACTGCCTCTCTCAGCAGATGCCAGAGTGAAATCTTGAGTCTTGAATCTTGCGTTTTGAGTCCCAAGTTTCAAGTGGTCAGCAAAAAACATTTGTCTAATCACTAATCACAAATCACTAATCACTAGTCACTAATCACTAGTCACTAATCACTAATCACTAATCACTAATCACTAGTCACTAATCACTAATCACTAATCACTAATCACTAGTCACTAATCACTAATCACTAATCACTAATCACTAATCACTAATCACAAGTCACTAATCACAAGTCACTAATCACTAGTCACTAATCACTAATCACTAGTCACTAATCACAACTTCAACCCATATCCAACGCCGAGTATATGGTCTTGGCGGTTGGTGCCGTTGTTGAGGCCGAACATGTAGAAGAGGTCGAGCGACGACCCTTTGCCGAGGTTGATGTTGGTGCCCACGAAGTTGTGCATCATCGTCCAGTGTTTGTTCACATAGAGCTCGCAGGCGAGATAAGGCGAGAATCGTGTGTCGCCGATATGGTATTTTACCGTCAGCTTGGGACGCAGCAACCACGACCACTTGTCGTTCTCCGGAGCGTATGCTACGATGAAGCGTTCTCGCAGACTTACGGTCAATCCTGAACGCGAGAGGCTTTCGGTGGCGTCGAAAAGAATACGGTGCTGATATACTGTCGGTTTCTTGAAATAGTCGTAGTAGAGGTTGAATCGCAGCCACTTGGTGGCTTTGAATCCTACGTATGGACGCACAAACCAGAGGTTCGTCTGGCGCGAGAGGTCGCGGCTGCGGTATTCGAACCGCACACCAGCCGACCAACGGGACGGCTGCTTCTGCTCGGAAGTGTCGTTGACCCGCTGTTTGAAAGTATATGACATATCTACCGACCCCCAGATGCCGAAGTCGTTGTCACACTCTTGTTGTGCAAGAGCTACCATCGGCAAAAGAATCGTCAGTAGAAATATGATGCCCTTAGTCTTCAATTTTCATTTACCTGAATGACTGTACCTACACAGCCAGGAGGACGAGCAGCTGTGCTGAGAATATTCTAAGAAACATGGTTAGAGGGTAAACCGTAGCATAGCCCATATTTGGCAGTTTGCAGCCGTCGGGGGCTACGGTATTGGCGAAAGCCAGCGTTGGCGGGTCGGTGTGGCTACCACCGATATAACCCATCAGGGTATAGTAGTTCAGTTTGAGAACTAATCGACCAAAGGTGGCCACTATAAGAGGTGGTACCATAGTGATGATAACACCATAGACAACCCACATATAGTGTACTTGAACCGTTTCTATGAATTTGCCACCCGCTCCGAGTCCTACGCCAGCGAGGAAGAGGGCAATGCCCACCTCTCTAAGCATGTGTACGCCTTGTCCATCGGTAAAGTCGGTACCGAACCACTCCTTCTTCACACCTAGCCAGCCGGCAAGGATAGCCACAACCAAAGGACCTCCGGCCAAACCGAGTTTCACAGGAGCTTTCATTCCGACTGGTATGGGAATGGAACCAAGCAATATGCCTAGTGCTATGATGACAAATATGGGGATGAGAGGATTGAGGGAGCGGCTCTTGACTTTTTCTTTGACTGCCGACGGCTGTCCGCTGACTGCTTCAACTGTCGGTTCTTTCTTGAGGTCGATCCGGCAGAGCGGACGCAGTAAGATGCAGCTCACAATCATACCTACCACCGCCAGCGGGTAGGCCACCGCGTAGCCGGCGGCCAGCCGGTCGGACGCTCCGTCGATGCCGAGGTCGCCTACGGCTTGCTGTGCAGCGGACAGGCCAGGTGTGTTGGTTATGGCTCCGGTATAGACCCCAGCCATATCAGCGAGATTTTCGCCCGAAAGTTTGGCTATTATAACTGTTATCAATACACCGAGCACCACACCCGTGAGTGCCATAAGGTTCATTGCAAGTCCACCGCTTTTGAATGAATTGAAGAACCCTGGACCTACCTGCAAGCCAACTCCGGTGACGAAGAGTATTAAGCCGAACTCTTTGACTATATGCAGCATGTCGTGGTTGAGGGTTATGCCCAATGCGCTTATGGCGATTCCGATAAAAAGCACCCAGGTAATACCCAGGGTTATGCCTTTGATTTTGATTTTTCCCAGCATCAGTCCCGCGAAGATGGATATCGCGAGATAGATGATAGTGGGGGCAATCCCTTCTCCGGTAAAAAGTTTTACGATCCAATCCATAGTTCTTTTATTTGGAATTTTCCACAGTAAAGGGGCATTCTTATCAGGAACGCCCCCTTTTTATTGAAAGTTGTGTCGTGTTATTGTTCTATATACTGAGTAGTCGGTTGCATGCACAATAACACGTTCACACAATCAGGTATGGTTTTAGTCGCCCAATGTGGCAACCATGACGGCCTTGATGGTGTGCATGCGGTTCTCGGCCTCGTCGAAGACGATGCTGTTCTCGCTCTCGAACACCTCCTCGGTCACCTCGATGCCGTCCAAACCGAATTTCTCGTGGACGTCGCGTCCAACCTGGGTCTCAAGGTTGTGGTAAGCCGGCAGGCAGTGCATGAATTTGCAGTTTTTGTTGCCGGTGTTCTTCATCATCTTGGCGTTCACCTGGTAGGGTTTCAGCAAGGCGATGCGCTCTTTCCATACCTTCTCGGGCTCACCCATCGACACCCAAACGTCGGTGTAGATGAAGTCGCAGCCTTTCACGCCCTTCACCGGGTCGTCGGTGACGGTCACCTTGGCGCCGGTTTCCTTGGCTATCTCCTGGCATTTCTTGATGAGGTCTTTTGCGGGCTGGAGTTTCTTGGGGGCGATGATGCGGACATCCATACCCATCTTGGCTCCGCCGACCATGAGGCTGTTGCCCATGTTGAAGCGGGCGTCGCCAACGTATGCGAAGGTCACCTCGTTGAGGGGTTTGCCGGCATGCTCCTGCATGGTGAGGAAGTCGGCGAGAATCTGTGTGGGGTGAGCTTCGTTGGTGAGGCCGTTCCACACGGGTACGCCGGCGTATGCGGCGAGCTCTTCAACGGTCTCCTGTTTGAAACCGCGGTATTCGATACCGTCGTACATGCGACCAAGCACGCGGGCGGTGTCTTTCATGCTCTCTTTCACGCCGATCTGGCTGCCGGTGGGACCGAGATAGGTGACGTGGGCACCCTGGTCTTTGGCGGCCACCTCAAAAGCGCAGCGTGTGCGGGTTGAGGTCTTCTCGAATATGAGGGCAATGTTCTTGCCGGTCATCGTGGGCTGCTCGCAGCCAGCATATTTGGCGCGTTTCAGGTCGCGGGCCAGGTCGAGCAGATAGTTTAACTCCTTCGGGCTGAAGTCTAAAATCTTCAGGAAGTTACGGTTTCTTAAATTGTAAGCCATGATAAGTTAATTTTGAATATTGAATATTGAATTATGAATTAATTGTCGGGGGTGATTTAATTTTGAATTTTGAAATTAATTATGCGATTTTGTAAGTGCTGTTATGCTTTTGAATTATGAAATTTGAAGTGATTCCTTTTTCTTTCGGATTACCGTCACAAGAATTTTGATTATTTCTTCTGTCTGGTAGTTGAGCTTTTTGAACATTTCTTTATCGATGTATTCTGATTCATTCAGTAGTTCAAGCCAATATTGGGTTTCTTCGGCTTCTTTAAGGGCTATCGACCATTTACTGATTAAATCGGCATCACTTTGTGGACGTTTACCTTCTCTTATGTTTGCTCCGATGCTTGTACCGCTGCGAAGTATTTGGTTAGATAATGCATATTCTTTCTTTTCTGTCAGGAACCTGTTCAGCTGAATAATATCCAACGCCAACCTTTTACTTTTCGAATACAGTGGATTGTCCATCCTTCTTCAAAATTCAAAATTCAAAATTCGAAATTCGCATTGTGCGTTTAGCGCACAATCCTCGTTCCGCAGTTGGGGTTGTCCAGTTGGCCGGCTTCGGTGATGATGCACTCTTTGCCGCCGTTTTCGACGAACATGATGGCAGCTCTAACCTTCGGTGCCATCGAGCCTTCTGCAAACTGTCCCTCTTCGAGGTATTTCTTGGCTTCGGCGATAGTGATGGTGTCCAGCGCTTTCTCGTTCTCCTTGCGGAAGTTGATGTAAACCTTCGGCACGTCGGTGAGGATATAGAACTCGTCGGCGCCAATCTGCACGGCGCAGAGTGCCGATGCGAGGTCTTTGTCGATGACCGCCTCGACGCCCTTCACATAGTCGCTCTCCTCAACCACAGGTATTCCGCCGCCGCCTACGGTGACGACGATGTTGCCGGCGGTGGCCAGCTGTTTCACTATCTTGATGTTGTTGATGCGTGTGGGTTTGGGCGATGCCACCACCTTGCGCCAGCCGCGCCCTTTGGGGTCTTCCTTATAGACGGCTCCGGTACTCTTGGCCAGTTCTTCTGCCTCCTCTTTGGTGTAGTATGGGCCCACCGGCTTCGTGGGGTTCTGGAACATCGGGTCGAGTTTGTTCACGGCCACCTGGGTGACCAGCGTCACCACGTCGCGCTGTATGTCGTGGCGCGCCATCACGTTGCGCAATCCCATCTCAATCATATAGGCGATAGAGCCCTGGGTTTCGGCCACACAGAAGTCCATAGGCATAGCCTCGATTCCGGCACGTTTGCCTTCTTCGTGCTGCAGCATCACGTTGCCCACCTGAGGGCCGTTGCCGTGACCGATGACGATATTGTAGTTGCGTTTGAGTAGGTTGTATAAGCTTTCGCAAGTCTGCTCCACGTTCGAGAGCTGTTCTTGATAGGTGCCTTTCTGTCCGCTGCGCAGAAGTGCGTTTCCGCCGAAGGCCACCACTGCAAGTTTTCTCATTTCTTAGTATTGTAATAAGTTATTTATCAATTAATTAAACACAACAGCGAGTCGCTGTAGGACTGCAAAGATACGATATTAATTTATAATAAGCCATTCCCGCTGCCTTTTTCTTTTCAACGGGTGTGTGTATGGGTTGACAGACATACTTGTGTTCTCGTCTCACTGTCTTGATGACCTGTGGCTGCTTGGTTTGGCAGTTTGGCTCAGACCTCATCCTCGTTGTCGATGTTCTTTTTCTTCTTGAAATAAATCTCTATGCCCTTCAGCCCCCAGTTGATGAGTATAATCACGGCGGTGGCGATGAGTGCCTCTTTCCACATGCCGTAGCCGCATAGGCACCCTATGCCGGCGGAACACCAAATGGTGGCTGCCGAGCTGAGTCCGTGTATGGTGAGGCCGTTCTTCATTATCACGCCGGCGCCGAGGAAGCCTATGCCGGTTACCACCTGCGAAAGCACTCGGAGGTTGTCGTTGTTCACTGGCCCGCCGTTGGCCATTGCGGTCATGATGACCGACTCGGATATGAGGATGAAGATGCAGGCTCCGACGGACACTAGCGAGTTGGTGGTCAACCCCGCCTGATGCTGCCGCAGCTCACGCTGGGTGCCGATTATGATGCCCGCCAAAAGTGCGCAGGCAAGTCTGAAAATGAAGGTACTGATAGGCATAGTAATAAAAGTTATTCAATGAATTCAGCTTGCAAATTTACATCCAATTCACCGATTCTCAAATTCGGAATAAAAAATAATCGGATGTCAGACGAAAAACAAGCACACTCCTGCAACACTCACAACGGCGCCGATGACCTCGCGCACCGTCACCCTTTGATGGAACAGCCATGCCGCAGGCGCTATGATGAGCACTGGTGTCAGGGCGAAAAGTGTCTGGGCTATTCCCGTGGTGGTGTATTGCGTGGCCAGCAACGAAGCACTGACTCCCACAAACGGTCCGAACACCGTGGCTCCAAGCAGGCACCACATCGCACGGCGGTCGTGTGAAGCTCGGTTCAGCTTGGCTCGCCAGTCGCGGTTGAACAGCACCAGCAAGACGAAGAACCCCACCAATCCGACAGAGGCTCGTATCATCGTGGCGGCAAAGGGTATGGAGAATTGGAGCGGTATGGGGAGCAACGCTCCATCCGGAGCTGCCGAAGGTTCCATACCAGCTGCCGTCAAGGCGTCGCTGTAATGTCCTAGCCCCATCTTGCTCAGCACCAGGCCGAACCCTTGGCAGATGCCCGCCATGCTGGCGAAGAATATCCCCTTCGCTGGTAGTTTGAGCTTTAAGGGAGAGTGTTTTTTATGCCTGGCGGAATTGGCGTAGGAGGGTGACAAGGGTTGTGGTGCTTCGCTTTCCGAACCGCCGCCGGAGAGGATGGACATAGCTATGCCGCTGAGCGTCACCACCATGCCCACTATGGCCAGCCACCCCATCTGTTCGCCTAGTAGCAGACGTCCGGTGATGGCCGCCGTCGGTGCCGAAAGGGTCATAAACAACTGTCCGAACCGCGACCCGATGTAGATGTAGCCCTGCATCAGGCAGTAGTCGCCTATGACGTAGCCCACGACGCCGGAGAGCGCCAGCCACAGCCAGGTGCTGCCGTCGGCATATCGAGGCCACGGCTCGCCCAGCATCAGCCACAGGGTTACGGCAAGCAGCGCCAGCGACATGGTCATACGCAGCGTGTTGAGCGGCAGCGATCCCATGCGTTTCGACGCCACCTCGGCAAAAAGCGCCGTCGCCGTCCACGACACCGCCACTCCCAATGCGATAAATTCTCCGACAAACATGCCCAACTAACGACGCCCTAATGTGGATTGTTAAACATTTTGGAAACAAAGGTTGACGATGGCAAATCGTCGAAAAAGAGGCAAAACCGCCTTATGCCCCAAGGCCTTTTCCGGATATAGCTGTTTCGACAGGGGATTTCACTCTGCGGCACCGGCAAGCACTACCGCTATCTCGCCCTTCACCTCTTTGGCTTTGAAGTGGGTGAGGGCCTCGTTGATAGTGCCACGGAACACCTCTTCGTGGAGTTTGCTCAGCTCTCGGCATACGGCCACCTGGCGCTCGCCGCCGCAGGCTTCGCCCAGTTCTTCGAGTAGCTTGACCAATCGGTAGGGGCTTTCATATAGTATGCTGGTACGTTCCTCGCCAGAAATGCGCTCGATGGCCGTGTGGCGTCCTTTCTTGTGGGGCAGGAAGCCTTCGAACACGAACCGGTCGCACGGCAAGCCGGACGACGCCACCGCAGGTATCAGAGCCGTGGCTCCGGGCAGGCACTCGACCTCGACGCCGTTCTTCAGCGCTTCTCGGGTCAGCAGGAATCCGGGGTCGCTGATGCCTGGGGTGCCGGCATCGGTGACGATGGCCATTGAGACCCCGGCCACAAGCCGCTCAACCAAGGCGTCCACCCGTCCATGTTCGTTGAACATGTGGTAGCTCTCCAACGGTGTCTCTATGCCGTAGTGTTGCAGCAGTTTGCGGCTTGTCCGTGTGTCCTCGGCCAGGATTACGTCAACGGACTTTAAAACCTCGACGGCACGATAGGTCATGTCGCCGAGGTTTCCTATAGGAGTGGGAACGAGATATAATTTTGAACTATGAATTTCGAATTTCGAACTATCCATCTCAACATTCAGATTACGAATTTTGAATAATCCATTTCAATGTTCAAAATTCAACATTCAAAATTGTAATTACTCTTCCTCGAAGTCGTCGGGTATCTCCATGTCGTGGAAGACGTTCGTCACATCGTCGTCCTCTTCGAGCATGCTGATGACCTTCAGCACCTTGCGCATCGACTCCTCGTCAATCTGGCGGGTGGTGTTCGGTATGCGCTGGAGTTCGGCGCTCTCGCACTCTATCTTCATGTCCTCGAGCATCTTCACCATGTTGCCGAAGTCCTCGTAGGCGGTGTAGAGGGTGATGTATTCGTCATCCACCTCCATCTCTTCGAGACCGCCGTCGATAAGGGTCATCTCAAGCTCTTCGATGTTCATCTCGGGTTTGCGGGGGATTACGAACACGCCCTTGCGGGTGAACAGGAAGCTCAGCGAGCCGTTGGTCTCCAGGGTGCCGCCGAATTTGTTCATGATGGCACGCACGTTGGCTACGGTACGCATGTTGTTGTCTGACAGACATTCGATGAAAAGGGCTATGCCGTGGTTGGCATGGCACTCGAAGGTTATCTCCTGAAGCACGGCGGCATCCTTGTCGCTGGCCTTGTTGATGGCACGCATCAGGGTGTCTTTCGGCATGTTGCAGCCGCGGGCATTCTGGATCAAAAGGCGCAGACGGGGGTTGCTGTCGGGGTCGGGACCGCTTTCACGGACGGCCACTGCCACCTCTTTCAAAATCTTGGAATACTGTTTGGAACGCTTTGCGTCGGCAGCGCCCTTTGCCCTCTTGATTTTTGACCATTTGTTGTGTCCTGACATAATTACAATGTTTTATTTAGTTATTATTTAGTTATTTCACATTCTGAATTTGATGTACGTTATCGGCTTTCCCTCGGCGAGGAACATCTTTTCGTAGAAGGTCTGCGTCAGCTTCGCTTCACCGTTGTAAGAGGTGTCGGCATAGAGGTCGGAGGTGTGGTATTCCACCGTGTAGCCAGCCGGCGCTATGACCTCGTCCATCGTGAAGTTGTAAAGCTCCTGCGAGTCGGTCTTCAGGTGGATGGGAGCCCCGGGTGTCAGAAACTGACGGTAGTAGCCCAGGAAACGTTCGCATGTGAGGCGTTTCAGCGGTTTCTTCGGCTGTGGGTCGGGGAAGGTTATCCATATCTCGCTGGCCTCGTTCTGGTCGAAAAAACGATTGATGAGCTCGATGCGTGTGCGTACAAACGCCACGTTGCCCATCGCCTCCTCGGTGGCTGTCTTGGCACCACGCCACAGACGTGCGCCTTTGATGTCGAAGCCGATGTGGTTGCGCTCGGGGTGCAGACGGGCAAGCGCTATCGTGTAGTCGCCTTTGCCGCATCCCAGCTCCAGCGTTATCGGGTTGTCGTTGCCGAACCACTCGTTCCAGCGGCCTCGATAGTCGAACCCCTCGTTCTCCAGCTGTTCAAACGACACCTGGAAAAGGTTTTTGAATGTGAGGTTCTCGGCGAATCGCTCTAACTTGTGGTGCGCCATCGATAACAAATTACTGTTTACTGACCACTAAAAACTCTTTATCGAGAGGTCGCCGTCGTACCACTCTTTTGCCTTGCGGTATTTCTCCTCGGCCTGGGTGCGTGTGCTGGCACTGCCCATGCTGACGTAGTAGCCGTGGTTAATCTCGATGATGTAGGCGTTGCAGCCGTAGCCTTTCAGGCGGTCAACCATCTTCTGTGCGGTGTTGGCGTTGGTGTAGAATCCGGCTATCAGGTCGAATCCCTGACGCGACTTCTTCTCGGTCTTAATCACCGGAGGTGCAGGCGGAGCCGGCGGCATCGCCACCGTTGCGTTGTCGGCTTTCAATCCAATCTCTTCGACCAAGGTGTTCAGCATGTTGTCGAGGAACGAGCGGTCCAGAATCTCACCCTGCACCATCACTTGTTTCTGACGTCCTTTGTGCATTTTCTTGAAGTCGGCCAGATAGTCGCTCACATAGTCGTTGCCGGCGAAGAATCGCTCCTCCGAATATCCGCTGTTGTCGTACAGCTCAATCAGGCGGTTCACCGAGTACTGGCGTATTCTGTCCATCATGGGGACTTTAGCCGTCGAGTAGTGTTTCTCGTTGAGGTATTTGGTGATGTATCCGCTTACATAGTCGTTTATGGCGTCGGCACGGCTTTCGATGTCGCCAGGTGTGAACTCAACCAGCTGCTCGCTGAACGAGAAGAGGCATGCATCGGCGTATGATTCGCCTGCCACCGACTGGATGGCGTTGTTGCCGGTTTTGGCTGCGGCAGTTCCTTCGCCGTTGTCGGACGACTGGCTGGCTTCAGTTTCCTGGCCGCTGTTTGTCACCATTTCGTCGATGTCAAGCACTGCGGTCTCTTTCTGCTCTTGTTTCATCACGTTGGTGAAGAACCAGTCGTGGGCGGGTTTTGCAAAATCGGGTTTGCCGAACCAGATGGCGGCACAAGCCAGGAGAAGCAGCAACAGCAGGACAATCAGTATCCACAGCCATGCCTTCCCTTTCTTCTTGCCTTTTTCGCCTTTCTTCTCTTCTTTGGCGTCGAATGTCACCTCTGGCACTGCCAGCGGGTCGGCCACTGCTGCCTGTTTCTTCGCCTGTTTGGCGGCTTTGCGAGCTTCTTTCTCCTGTTTTTTCATTGCTTTCTTTGCTTCTTTTTCTGCTTTTTTCTTCGCCTCCTTGTCGGCTTTCTCTTGCAATTCTTTTGCCTTCAGGGCTTCTTTGTCGGCAATCTCTTTTGCTTTCAATGCCTCTTTCTCGGCTTTCTCTTTTGCTTTCATAGCTTCTTTCTCGGCCTTCTCCTTGGCCTCTTGTGCTTCCTTCTCGGCTTTCAGGGCCTCTTTCTCTGCCTTGACTTTTGCTTCCATCTCTTCTTTCTCTGCTTTTTCCTTGGCCTTCTGAGCCTCTCTCTCGGCCTTCTCCTTAGCCTCTTGTGCTTCCTTCTCGGCTTTCAGGGCCTCTTTCTCTGCCTTGGCTTTTGCTTCCATTTCCTCTTTCTCTGCTTTTTCCTTTGCTTTCTGAGCCTCTCTCTCGGCCTTTTCCTTAGCCTCCTGGGCTTCCTTCTCGGCTTTCTCTTTTGCCTTCAGTTCTTCCCTCTCTCGTTTCTCTTCGGCTTTGCGGGCCTCAAGTTCCTCTTTTTCCTGACGTTCACGAGCCTTTTGTTCCTCTCTCTCAGCCTTTGCACGGGCTTCCTGCTCCTCCTTTTCGGCTTTCTCACGGGCTTTCTGCTCCTCTTTCAAGCGGCGTTCCTCGGCCTTGCGGGCTTCCATCGCCTCTTTCTCCAGACGGGCTTTCTCTTTCAACGCCTCTTTCTCGGCTTGTGCCTGCTTCTCGATGTCTTCAGGCAGGGACTCTCCGTCGGCGCGTTTGGCGTCGTCCTGCTCACGTATGGCGGCTTCGCGTGCTTCGCGTTCTTTGTCTTTCTCTTCCTGTTTGATGCGTTTCATCTCCTCTTTCACAAGGCGCTCACGCTCTCTCACCTCTTGTGGTGTCAGTTCGACGGTTTCGTTGCCTTTCAGTATGTCGGTGCCACCAACGATGTCGGCCACGCCTGCGAGTCGCTCAGCCTGTGCCGCTGCCTGCTGTTTGCGGGCTGCCGCCTCTTCTCTCTTCACGGGGTCGAATATTGCAAACGGGTCGTCGTTAGCCTCGTTCTTGTATGTCTTGATGCCTGCCAGCGGCACTGCATCCTCACTGGACAGCACCTTAGAGGCGAAGCTCTTGTTGCCGTCCTGAAGCTGGATATCGCCCAGCTCGCCGATGGTCACTTTGCCGTCGTTGGCCAGTTTCTCGCTCAGCACTTCGGAATAGTTGCGAAGCATCTGTTTTGCTACATCGGTGCCGATACACTCGGTGTTGGCGATGTATGCGACGAATTCTTCGTTGCCGGATGTGCGGGGGTCGAAGTTTACTACAGTTCTCGTGGGGTAGAATGTGGCGCTGGCTTCGTCGAAGTGGGCGTTGTCGATAACTGATTTCCATGTCCCGATGCCGGGAATCTCAACGGTTTTGCCTTTCTGCAAACATTCTACGATGTAATCTGTAATATTCATATTTTGAGCTTTTTTGAGTTCTATCTTGTTTCTTGTTCAAGTCTTTGTCTTGCGATGGCGAGGTCTTCGGGCGTGTCGATGCCGATGTTCTCGCAATCTGTTTCGACCACCGTTATCGGGTAGCCTTGCTCCACCCAGCGCAGCTGCTCCAGCTTCTCGCAGGCTTCAAGCGGCGACTCTTCCAAACTCATGATGTCGTCCAATATGTCGGTGCGGTAGGCGTAGATGCCGATGTGTTTGAGATAGTCGTGCTTTTCGAGCCATTGCGAACGCTCGCAGTCGCGCAAATACGGTATCGGGGTGCGGCTGAAATACCTTGCATCGCCCCAAATGTCGGTGACGACCTTTACGTTGTTAGGCGACATCAGTTCCTCCTCGGTGGTTATCTTTTTTGCCAGCGTTGCTATCTTGGTGTTTTCGTCATTAAATGCCGCCAGCAGAGTTTCTATCTGCTCTTTGTTGACAAACGGTTCGTCGCCCTGCACATTCACCATCACATCATACTTTTTGCCTGCGGCTTTCAGTTTGTTCACCACCTCGTAGCAGCGTTCGGTGCCGCTGTGGTGGTCGGAGCGTGTCATCACGCAGTTTCCGCCAAACCGTTCGACAGCTTCTTTTATCCTGTCGTCGTCGGTGGCCACGCAAACATAGTCGATACACTCTATCGAGCTGACACCTCTATACACCCATTCCACCACGGGCTTTCCTCCCAGGTCGGCCAGCGGCTTGCCGGGAAAACGCGTCGAGGCGTAGCGTGCAGGTATGATTGCGATTGTTTTCAAAGGTTCAAAGTTAACATATCAACATATCAACATCTCACGAAAACAGGCTGTTAAACTCTGCGTCAATCTTGTTGATGACCGTACCCAGGTCTTCGGGGTTGTCGGCGAAGTTTATCTCCTCCACGTCAAGTATCATCAGTTTGCTGCGGTTGTACTCCGCAATCCAGTCTTCGTAGCGCTGGTTCAAGCTGGTGAGGTAATCAAGCCTTATTCCGCTCTCGTAGTCGCGTCCGCGTTTCTGTATCTGCTTTATCAGCGTCGGCACGTCGCCACGCAGGTATATCAGCAAATCGGGCGGTTGCACAAACGAGTTCAGCAGCTCGAACAGCTGTATGTAGTTGTCGAAGTCTCTCGTGTTCAGAAGTCCCATCGCATGCAGGTTCGGAGCGAAGATGTAGGCGTCCTCATACAGCGTGCGGTCCTGTATGATGTTCGGGTTTTCCTTGCGTATATCGACCAGCTGTTTGAACCGCGTGTGAAGGAAATAGACGTGCATGTTGAACGCCCAGCGCCGCATGTCCTCGTAAAAGCTGTTCATGTACGGATTGTTCCCGCTTTCATACACCGGCCGGTAGCCGTAGTGTTTCGCCAAAAGTTTCGTCAACGTAGTCTTTCCCGACCCGATGTTTCCCGCAATAGCAATGTGCATATATTTATATTTTAATTTTATACTATTATACTATCATAACTTGTTGTCGTACAAACAAATGATGCTTATACGTGCAACAAAACCTAACGGCAAATATAATATTTTTTTCACATTTAGCAACATAAAATGCTCAACCCTGGATTTCGGCGCCTTCATGGTGTCCCGTCGTAGGCCTCTATTTCGTGCCGTTGTTGACGTTGTTTTTTACTGCCGTTGCCGCTGGCCTTTCCATATCTTCTCGTCAGCCCTCGCTGTGTTGTATTCGTATCGAATGATGCCTCAAAACACAAATTCATGCCGTGTTTGTAAGGCTTCCTTGGCTCTGCAAGGTCTATAATCGTGAGTCATCAACTATATAGTCCTCTTTTTTTGCTATCTTTGCAACTTCCTTATACTGACTTTTAATTATGGAACTCACTATACTTATTTGCTTTGCGGTTTACACGGTGTTGCTTTTCGGCGTCATGTGGCTCACCTCGCGACGCAGTTCCGGCAACGACGCCTTCTTCCGTGGCGGACGTAAGTCGCCGTGGTTTGTGGTCGCCTACGGCATGATTGGCGCCTCGCTTTCGGGCGTAACTTTCATGTCTGTCCCTGGCGGCGTCTATGGCGGAGCCTTCACCTATATGCCGCTGGTGTTTGGCTATGTGGTGGGTTATGCGGTCATAGCATTCCTGCTGCTCCCGCTCTATTACAAGCTCAACCTCACTTCCATCTATACCTACCTTGAACAGCGTTTCGGCTTGGCTTCCGAGCGCACGGGCGCGCTGTTCTTCATCATCTCGCGTCTGCTGGGTTCCGCTTTGCGTATGTATCTGGTTGTATTCGTACTCTACGAGTTCGTCTTCAAGGAGTGGGGGATGCCTTTCTGGCTGCCTGCGGTCATTTTCATCGCCATCATTCTTCTCTACACCTTCCGCAGCGGCATCAAGACCGTCGTGTGGACAGACATGCTTCAGACAACTTTCCTGCTGCTTGCGGCGGCGGTGACGGTGGTGGCGATACTCAACAAGTTGGACATGAGTGTCGGACAGTTGCTGTCGAAAGCGTCCGAGGCGGGCTACACCAAGATGTTCGAAACCGACGTGAGCCACCCCAAGTTCTATTGGAAGCAGATTGTCAGCGGTTCTTTCATCACTATCACGATGACAGGACTTGATCAAGACATGATGCAGAAAAACCTCACCTGTAAGTCACTCCGCGATGCGCAGAAGAACGTGCTCACTTCGAGTGGCTTGTTTGTCATCGTCAACCTCCTGTTCCTGGCGTTGGGAGCTGCGCTGCTCTTCTACTCGCAGGAGACGGGCTTTGCGCTGCCTGTGGGCGACAACGGCAACGTGGTGGCCGACAAGATTTTCCCATCGATAGCATTTTCGCTTTCGCCGTTCACCGCTGTGGTGTTCGTGCTGGGTATGGTGGCTGCCGGCTATTCCAGCGCCGACGGCACCCTCACGGCTCTCACCACCACCTTCTGCTACGACTTTCTCGGCTTCGGCCGTCGCCGTGAAGCTTCCGAAAAACGGATGCTTACCATCCGTCGCATCGTCCATGTCTCCTTCGCCTTGCTCTACCTCCTGGTCATCATCGCCTTCCGCCCCTTCCACACGCAGTCGCTTATCGACACGCTGTTCGACATCGCCTCGTTCACTTACGGTCCGCTGCTCGGCATGTATGCCTTCGGACTCTTCACCAAACGCCGTGTGCGTGACTGGTGTGTGCCGGTCATCGCCGTCGTCTCGCCGGTGCTGTGTTACATACTCAAACTCAACTCACAGCAGTGGTTCGGCGGCTACCAGTTCGGCTTCGAGCTGCTTCTGATTAACGGCTTGATAACATTCATCGGCCTCGTTCTGGCCGGAATAGGGAAGAAGCAGTCGGGTGCCGATTTTTAGTTTCAAGTTTTTAGTTTCAAGTCACCTAACAACATCCATCATAGAATGAAACGTATTCTAATATTTCTCCCGGTCGTTTTGCTCCTCGCATCATGCGTCAACTACACGGTTTATCCCGTCAAGTCACGTCCCGCTATCCATCCCAAGGGTGGCATGCTATACGCATTGCCCAAGACCAAGGTGTGCGTCACTGTGACCTTCAACAAACGCAACTACGAGGCTGCTCCTTACGCCGAGTTCGCCGCCGAGATGCTGGGGCTCGACAAGACCGACGTCAATTCGCCCTATTCGATTGAGAGTGTTTCCATCGACGGCGTCAACGAGGCCGACCCCAACCTCTACTACTTCATCTACCCCCGTCGCCTTTCGGTCAATATCGACAGTCGTCATCTGTTGCGTTCCGTGGGCGTCAGTCACGACGACTATGAGGAGTTTGAGTCCTATACCGAGCGTCGCGGTCGTGCTACCTCGGACAACGAGACCGCCACGGCGGAATACAACCTCTACGACCGCGCCGACACTTTCTATGTGCGTGGTGACCGTGCTGGCAAACCCTCGCTTGTCACCTCCAAGAAAGACAGCCGCAGCCTGCGTCAGCGTGCTGCCGCCGCTGCACAGCGTCTTGAGGAGATTCAAACCAAACGTCAGCAGCTGCTATACGGCGACTACGAGGGCGACTATAGCCCTGAGGCGATGAAGTATCTCGCCGACCGCCTCGCCGAGCAGGAACAGACGATACTCGACCAGTTCGTTGGCCGCACCGTATCCGAGACAGTACGTTTCTATGTTGACCCCAAGACCGACCGTGCTTCGCTCGACAGCCAGACCGTCGCCCTTTTCGCCTTTTCGCCCAAACTGGGATTACGCACCGGCGCCGCGATGGAGAAAGGCATGGACACCGTCTATTGCACCCTCCACAGCGAGAACACCTTGCGTAGTGCCACCCGTTTTGTCAAGCAGAGCACCAAGGGCAGCCGCAAGGACGATAACGCCGGCTCGCGTCGCACCTTCAAGTACCGCCAGGCCGAGACCGTCCACGTGTCCGTCTATTGGAAAGACTATCTCTTCGAGACTGATGTGCGCATAGCCCAGTTCGGCCCCATCGTTGACCTCCCCAAGCACAAGTTCGAAGCCATCTTCGACCGCCACACCGGCGACCTGATATACTATAAGAACTGAGTTTTTAGTTTTAATTTTTTAGTTGATGGCATTGTTGCTTTATAATTTTACAATCAGTCGCTAACGCAATAAGATTTGCCTTTCTCTGTCACCATATTCGGTTCAGGCGCGGCGACGCCAACACAAGGCCGCCACTGCAGCTCGCAGATGATAAACATCGGCGGCTTCAAGGCACTGCTCGACTGCGGCGAGGCTACACAGAACCAGATGCACCTCTACTACAAACGCATCCGATCGCTCGACACCATCTTTATATCCCATCTGCATGGCGACCACTGGTTCGGCCTTCCCGGGCTGCTCTCCTCAATGCACCTCGGTGGCCGCACCGAGCCGCTCGATGTCTATGCTCCCAAAGGCCTCAAAACGGTGCTCGATGCCGTCTTTGCCATATCTGGTTCGGGTCTTCAATATGAGTTGCGAGTGCACGAGATTGTAGCGACTGAGCCCGAGACTATTTTCGAGAACAAGTTCTGCAAGGTCAAGGCTTTTCCTCTTCGTCATTCAGTACCCACCTATGGCTTTATCTTCGAGGAGGCCGAACCCGAACTTAACCTCAAAAAAAACGCTCGCGACAAATACGGTCTTTCCGACCTCGACTGCCGCAACGTCAAGGCAGGAGCAGACTTCACCATGCCCGACGGCACAGTTATCCCCAACGCCGAGATGACACTCCCTCGCCGCAAAGTCCGCCGCTATGCCTACTGTTGCGACACGGGCTATTTCGATGAACTGTCTGCTTTTGTCCACGGAGTCGACTTGCTCTGTCTCGAAAGCACCTTCGACAACTCGTTCCGAGAGCTCGCCGCCGAGAAAGGCCACCTCACCGCCCTTCAGGCAGCACAGATTGCCACCCAGGCCGAGGTCGGTCAGCTGCTTTTAACCCATTTCTCCGCCCGCTACAAAGGCGACAAGATAGAGATTATTGTCCGCGAAGCCAAGTCAGTATTTGAAAACACAATCTTTGCTGAAGACGGCCAAACTTACGAGGTGGACGACAAACGATAGAAAGTCGTTGTGTCCACCTCTCAGCGACTATCAGTCAAAACACGGCTTTGATACGGCTTTGATACATTAAGCAGCAACAGATAATAGGGCTTTGAAAACTTTTCATATCTTTGCATCGTGTGTGACGGAGTGTAAAAATCGGTTAAAAGGATTAATAATACTGCGAATAGTAAATCACAAACAAATGAAAAGACTGTTCTTTATGGTGGCGGTTGCGCTGCTGACATTTGGGATGGCGTCGTGCGAGAGGAATGGTGACGACAATGGTGGATCGAACAACGGTAACACCCCTTCTAACCCTACGAATCCGACCACAGACGATTGGGTTGACCTAGGCCTTCCGAGCGGTCTGTTGTGGGCCAAATGCAATCTTGGTGCGACAACACCTGAGGAATACGGTAACTACTATGCCTGGGGTGAGATTGCGTCCAAGAGTGTGTACACGTGGGATACATACACATACGGTGACGACGATGGGTTTATTCACATTTATAAATACAATTCGAGTGCGGATTACGGCACCGTGGACAATAAAATCGTGCTTGAACCAGACGACGATGCGGCCTCGGTTGCCTTGGGTGCTGGTGCACGGATGCCCACCCAGGCTGAATGGCAGGAATTGATTGATAACACCACCGTTGAGTGGACAACAGAGAATGATGTTTACGGACGCAAATTCACGGCGGCTAATGGCAACAGCCTGTTTTTGCCCGCTGCGGGTTTTCGTGTTGACGCGGAGCTTTGTCTTGCGGGAGAGCTCGGCGCCTACTGGTCCTCGTCTCTCTTTGAGGAAATCCCGAGTGGAGCGATTTACCTTGATTTCCAATCGGACGGTATGAACATGATTTACTTTGATCGCTTCTACGGGCGGTCAGTCCGCGCTGTGCGTGCCAGACAGAACTAACCTCTGTTCCATTGTTTTTTAGTCGTTGCGGATAACATATTCGTAACAACGGCAGGAGGGAGGGAAACGGTGGTTTCGTCCCTGATTTGTCCTAGGTCCATCCCGGTTGTGTCGGAAGTGGTTCCTGGTTGTGTAGTAGATTTCTCCTAGTTGTTCCTTACATTTCTCTTAGTTGTCTCCTACATTTCTCCTAGTATTTTCCTAGATTTCTCTTAGCATAGTCCTACTTTTGTAGGACTTGTTATGCACTTTTGGAGCACCTAGAGAGCAGGTAGAAAGAGGGTAGAGAGGACTTGTGGCCTAGGTGGCGAGATGGGGAAGCGTAAAAAAGAAGCGGAGCGTCCAAGTGAACGCCCCGCTTCTCGTTTTGTGATTGTCGTATGGTTTATTTGGCAATCTTGGCTTCGTAGGCTGCGCTGTCGAGCAGGCCGTCGATGTCGCCCATGTTCTCGGGTTTGATTTTGATAATCCAGCCCTCGCCGTAGGGGTCGTTGTTGATTGAAGAAGCGTCGTCAACAACAGCGTTGTTGAGCTCCACCACTTCGCCGTTGACGGGCATAAGCAGGTCTGCAACGGTCTTCACGGCCTCGACGCTGCCGAAAGCCTCGCCAGCGTTGACGGTCTCGCCTTCGGTGGTCACATCGACGAACACGATGTCGCCAAGTTCGTGCTGTGCGTAGTCGGTGATGCCGACAAATGCAAATTCGCCTTCAATTCTTACCCATTCGTCATCCTGGGTGTACTTCAGATTCTGAGGAATATTCATCTTGTTTTTGTTAAATGGTTAATATTTCATTTGAAATGATGTGCAAAAGTACAACATTTTTCGCAAGTGGAGTGGCAAATTGCAAAAAAAATAAGAAATATAGGTGCAACAACCCTGCTGCACTTGGATGTTTAGCCCTCTTTTTTGATTTTTTTAGATGCAAGATGATGCTAATGTGAAAAAAAGTTTTATCTTTGCATTGCCCGAACGGATAGGACTGTATGGTTGTTCCCGTTGGACAATTTTAGTTATCAGCTTTTTATCTTTCATTTAGACATTGGCAGATTTACTTCCCGCTAAGGAAAACTTATTTTTATGTACAGCATTAATGACCTTGCTGCCAAGGCTCACATAGAGCTTATCAGCATAGCGAAAACCATGGGCATTGCCCGTGCGCAACACTACAACGCGCAAGAACTTATCTACAAGATTTTAGACAAGCAGGCCGCAAGTCCTGCCGAACCCGAGCCTGCAGGCGTGGAGCCAGTGAAGAAACGAGGACGCAGGGCACGCATTCAACCACCACTGCTGGCCGAGTCGTCGAATCCGACTCCGCGTAAGCGCGGCCGCAAAAAGAAAGTGGTTGAACCGGAAACGGCTCCAGCCGCCACGACGGCAAAGAAACCGGTAAAGGTGGTCCCCGACCAGATTGCATCAGAGGTGGCTCACCTCGACATTGCGGGCATGGAGGTGCCGCAGATTCCCGATATTGAAGGGATGCTCAGGGTTCCCGAAAACCCGCAGCCGTCGACTCTGGTGAAACCCGCCGAAGAAACGGAAACTGTTGTGCCGTCAAAAACTGAACAGACCACCGAAGCAGTTGAAGTGGCGGCCAAAAATGAATCGGTAGAGAATGAGGCATCGCAGGAACCCGCGAGCCAGCCCGCTCAACCTGTTCAGAACGACCAGCCGGAGTCAACCGCAGCATCGGATTCGTCGGACAAGTCTGAACAGTCGGACGCATCCAACCAAGAACGCAGGCAGTCGAAGAAAGACCGCAAGAAAAACCAGCGCGACCAGGCTTTGGGCCTCAAGCCTCTCCGTCGTCCAGAATATGAGTTTGAGGTCGAAGGCGCCGCCGAGGTGGAAGGTGTTTTAGACCTTCTGCCCGATGGAAACGGATATCTGCGTTCGTCGGATTATAATTACCTCCCGTCTCCAGACGACGTCTTCCTCTCTGTGCAGCAGATACGCTCTTACGGTTTGAAGTTGGGTGACACCATACTTTGCCGTGTGCGTCCGCCTCGCGAGGGCGAGAAATGTTTCTATATGGTGAAGTTGCTTGAGGTGAACGGATTGACGACCGACCGTATTCGCGACCGAATACCTTTTGAGTCGCTCACACCGCTTTTCCCCAACGAGAAGCTAACCCTTACAGGCCATCCGCAGGAGACTCTCTCCACCCGTATTATCGACATGTTCACCCCCATCGGAAAGGGGCAGCGCGGATTGATTGTGTCGCAACCCAAGACTGGTAAGACAACCCTGCTGAAAGAGGTGGCCAACGCCATCGCTTACAATCATCCCGAGGTCTATCTCATAGTTCTGCTAATCGATGAGCGTCCCGAGGAGGTAACAGACATGCAGCGCAGCGTCAAGGCAGAGGTGATTGCCTCCACTTTCGACGAGCCTGCCGACCGCCACGTGAAGATTGCCAACTTGGTTCTGGAAAAGGCCAAACGTATGACCGAGTGTGGTCATGACGTAATGATTGTTCTCGACTCTATCACTCGTCTGGCTCGTGCATACAATACGGTTCAGCCGGCGTCGGGCAAGGTGCTATCAGGTGGTGTCGAGGCTAACGCCTTGCAGAAACCCAAAAGGTTCTTCGGCGCAGCGCGTAACATAGAGAACGGAGGCTCGCTCACCATCATTGCAACCGCCCTCACCGACACGGGCTCCAAGATGGACGACGTGATTTTCGAGGAGTTCAAGGGCACTGGCAATATGGAGCTGCAGCTTGACCGCAAACTCGCCAATAAGCGCATCTACCCCGCAATTGACTTGGTGGCTTCGAGTACCCGTCGCGACGACCTGCTCGTACAGCCCATGTTGCTCAACCGCGTGCTCATATTGCGCAACCAGCTCACCGACCTAAACCCGGTGGAGGCTATGGAATATTTGCAGAAAAACATGAGCCGCAGCCACAACAACGAGGAGTTCCTCATGACAATGGACAAATAGTTTTTTAGTTTTAAGTGGGAGGCGCAAGTTAGTGCCTATTCAGTTTACGATTCACAAATTAAAAAGCCCCATGTGGGTACGCACATGAAACGAGGATTTGGCAGTGACAACCATTCGGGCGTGAGTCCTGAAATACTAGAGGCCATAGCAAAGGCCAATACCGAGCATGCACTCGCATACGGCGACGACGAGTGGTGCGGACGCACTTCAAAACTGTTCAAGGACACTTTCGGCAGTCAGGCTGAGGTCTATTTCGTGTTCAACGGAACGGGCGCCAACGTGCTGAGCATAGACCTTATGTGCCGTTCCCATCATGCAGTGGTATGTGCTGAGACGGCACATATTTTTGTTGACGAGTGTGGCGCTCCGCAGCGGATTGTGGGTAGCAAGCTGCTGCCAGTCGCCACTCCCGATGGAAAGCTCACTCCAGAGCTGGCACAAACCCAGATGCATGGATTCGGCTTTGAACACCATGCACAGCCGAGGGCTATCAGCATTTCGCAGCCGACCGAACTGGGAACGCTCTACACCATAGATGAAATAAAGGCACTGGCCAGTCTTGCTCATGCGCACGGCATGTTCCTGCACATAGATGGCGCACGGTTGGCCAACGCCGCAGTGGCATTGGGTTGCACGTTCAAAGAGATGACCACCGACGCTGGTGTAGATATTCTCTCGTTTGGTGGCACCAAGAACGGCATGCTGATGGGGGAGAGCTGTGTGGTTTTGAACCCCGAACTCAACGCCGATGCAAAATACCGTCGCAAGCAAATGGGTCAGCTTTGTAGCAAGATGCGCTTCATGGCGGCTCAGTTTGAGGCATATCTGTCGCAGGATGTATGGCGTCGCAACGCCGAACACTCAAACCGTATGGCACAGCTGCTCTACGCCGAACTTATGAAGATGGAGCAGTTTAAGCAGTCAAAAGATTATGCTGTCCTTTACCCTGTGCAAGTCAACAGTGTGTTCGCCCGTCTGCCACGCGAGGTGTGGACGGCTCTGCAACAACGCTATTTCTTCTACGACTGGGACGAGGCGAAAAACGAAGTCCGATGGATGTGTTCTTTTGATACCACCGAGCAGGATATACAAGACTTTGTCACAGCCTTAAAGGATGTAATCAGCACTCGCTGACCGCCGACCACTTACTTTCTTAGAACTATACGGAACACCGTTCCCTGACCTACCACCGAATATTTCAGGAATATCTTTCCTCGATGGTATTCGTTGATTATGCGACGGGCAAGTGACAGTCCCAGGCCCCAACCTCGCTGTTTTGTGGTGTAGCCGGATTCAAAAATATGTTTCTGTACCGAGGCTGGAATTCCTTTGCCGGTGTCGCTAATGTCTAGGTATATGTGCTTGCTGTCGTCGGACACTATGACCGAGAATATTCCACTGCCCTCCATGGCGTCGATTGCATTCTTGCAGAGGTTTTCGATGACCCATTCAAACAGGTATCGGTTCATCGGCACAATCACCTCACCTTCGGGATAGCCCGTCTGGAACTCCACAGTCTTGGGACTTCGGGTTTTGAGATAAGAGATGGCGTTCTCCACCACCTCGCATAGATTTTCATCTTTCAGCTCTGGTACCGAGCCGATTTTCGAGAATCGGTGGGTTATGGTCTCCAGTCGTGCAAGGTCTTTTTTGATTTCCGCCGAGTATTTTTCGTCGAAGGTCTTTCCCTCCAGGTAGTCGGTCCACGCTATGAGCGACGATATTGGTGTGCCCAGCTGGTGTGCGGTCTCCTTGGCCATGCCGACCCAGATGCGGTTCTGCTCCATGCTCCGTGCGGTGCGGAACAGGTTGTACGATATGAGCACCAGCACCATCAGTATGAAAATATACAGCACGGGCACCCAGTTGAGCGCCTTGAGCAGCGGTGTGCTTTCGTAGAACACGTATGCCCGTTGCGAGTCGGGCAGGGTTATTTGTATGGGTGTGTTCTCGTGCTGCATGCGCTCGAGTGTGGCAGCTAGTTTCTCTGGGGTATTTACGCTGTTTTCGTCGAGGTTGCCGTAGCTGAGCAGGCAGTGCATCGAACCGTCGGTGATGACCACCGGAACAAATACCGAGTTGTTCGTGATTTCAGACAGGAACGACTGAAGGAACCCGTTGAGCACGTGGCGCAGTTCGCGGTAGGTGTGAGACTCTTTGTAGTATAGCGTCATCGGCATTCCCCATATCTTGTAGTGGAATGGTGGATTCTGTGAAAATTCTTCAAGCAGTCGGCCTTGCAGCCTTTGGCCGCTCATCTCTTGGGGGACGGTGATTATACCGTCAGCGTCGGTGATGATTAGGTCTGTCTGACAGCTGTCAACAATGTAGTTCACGTATGCCAAGCTGAAGCGCATATCGGTGGCTTGGTCGGAGTTGAACGACTGCAGGATGTCGGTGTACATGCGCATCTTGCGGTACTCGTCCAACCCCACCTGTTTGAAGAATTCGTCCGAGTAGCTCATCAGCTGAGCCTTCTGGCTTATGGCTTGTGCCCAGAGGCTTACTTTCTGCTTTTCGGAGTGCCGTATCTGCGTGGCTATGTTGTTGATTTCCCATAGCGCAAAAATCGACAGCGCCACCGTGACGGCGAGTACTATCCACTTTACACGGGGACTATGGTAAATTCTCTGTCTGGTTTTTGATTTCAAGTTTCTTGTTTTTAGTTTCAAGCTGACTGAGGGGCACGTACCTGACTGCTTTCCCGCCATGTGCAGACACGCATCGAATCACTCAAACCTTATTGTCTTCGCAGGTTCTACCCTTGAAATGTAGGCGGCAGGCAGCAACAACGCGGCTGTGCAGGCTATGATTGTCCCTGCGGCTATGGCTACGAATATCCATGGGTTCAAGTCAACGGGCATGTAACCCACCGAGTAGCTTTCGCTGTCAAGTCTCACTATTCGGTAGAAGTGTTGTATTGCGCACAGTGTCACCGCCAGTGCGGTACCCGCAGCAATACCGATACCGGTTATGCGGATTGATTTGATGATAAATATTCTCCTGACCGATGCGTTAGTGGCGCCTAGGGTTTTAAGTACGCCAATCATAGAAGTCTTCTCAAATATCATGATAAGCAACGCCGACACTACCGAAACAATGCACACCATAGCCATCACGCAGATGATGAGCACGATGTTTGAGTTCAGCAACTCTAGCCAGGAGAAGAGTGTCTGGTTTTCCTCCACTACCGTTGTGACCGTTTTGTCGTAACTCACCGTTTCTCCTACAGCCTGCGCCGTGGCGTCAAGGTGTTTGAAGTCGTCCACCAGTACCTCGTAGCCGCCAACATCCGATGTGCTCCATCCGTTGAGCTTCTGGATATGACGTATGTCGCCGACTACGTAGTGCTCGTCGAATTCAGTCAGGTCGGTGTTGTATATCCCCACTACGGTGAAAGCTCGTGCACGGTATCCTTCGCCCTGCCAGAAATAAGTGCGCATCTTCGATGCTGTGTCAAGTCCCAGCTTGCGTGCAATGGTCTGAGAGATTATAACCTCGTTCTTTGCCACGCTGTCGCTCATGTCAAACAGCCGTCCGCGTATGAGGTTCTCCTCGAAAAATGACAGGTCGTAACCCTGTCCTGTGCCCTTCATCACTATGCCGTGAATCTGGTCGTCTGTCTTTACCATGCCGCCTTTCGAGGCGAAAAACTGCACCTTCTTAACACTGGGCAGTTTTTCCAGTGCCGCCACTTCGTCATCGTCCACGGTGATAGGTGTCTCCTCGTAGATATTGCTTACATCGTAGTTTTTCACCACTATGTGCGAGCCAAACCCCACCACTTTGTCGCTGATGGCTTTCTGGAACCCTTGCAAAATGCTGACCGACATGGCCATCACCAGAACTCCCAGCGCTATGCTGTAGGTGGCGATGCGCACCAACGGAGCAGAAAAACTGCCCCGCTTGTGCGAAAGAAAACGCCCTGCTATAAACCGCTCAAACAAGTCCTTTGTCTATTCAAAAACTGAAGGCGATGGCGATAAAGTCCTCTGCTTTCAGGCATGCGCCTCCTATAAGACCTCCGTCAACGTCGGGTTTTGAGAATATCTCCTTGGCGTTAGACGGCTTGCAGCTTCCGCCGTAGAGTATCGAAATTTCGTCGGCCACCTTCTTGCCATATTTCTCCGCTATAAGGTTGCGTATGAAGGCGTGAATCTCTTGCGCTTGGTCGGGAGTGGCGGTTTTACCCGTGCCGATGGCCCAAACGGGTTCGTAGGCTATCACCAATTCTTTGAACTGCTCGGCGGTCAGGTGGAACAATCCTTCCTCAATCTGCTGCTTCACCACTTCGAACTGTTTGTCGGCCTCACGTTCTTCAAGGCGTTCTCCGCAGCACACGATGGGGCGTAATCCGTTTTTCAGCAGTTGGTTCACTTTCTTGGCCACCATGGCGTTGCTTTCGCAGTGATACTGGCGGCGCTCCGAGTGTCCGACGATGCAGTATTCCAGCTCTATGGATTTCAGCATCGCTGCCGAAACCTCTCCGGTATAGGCGCCTTTCTCCTCAGTCGAAACATCCTGTGCGCCAACCATGAAGTAGGAGTCTTTCGAATAGTCGGTTGCCATCTCCAGATACGGGAACGGCGGGCAGATAATTACCTGCGTGTTACGGTCGAGCTCTTTCTCTTCGAGGGCATCTACAATGTCGCTTATCAGCTCGTCAGCCTCTTCGAAGGTATTGTTCATTTTCCAGTTGCCTGCTACAATGTGTTTTCTCATGATGATATTGTGTTAAGGTGTTGATATGTTTTATGTTGATATGTTGGATGGTTTGAATGTTTAAAAGGTAACTGATGGCTAACTACTGCCCACGTAAAACTTACAGCTTAAAACTAAATAACCGCCCTGTGCGGGCACGAACTTAATCCACAAACCCCGTCGGCGAAGCGTTCTTCTGCCAAAACGACGGCTCACGGTCTTTCTGCTCTGGATGCAACCTCTCATATTGTTCAATGAACGGCACCAGTGAGCTTGCGGGAATCGACTTGTTCATGATGATTTGCCTGTCGGCGTTCAGTATTATCATGGTCGGTGCTCCGTGCACATTGTATGCCTCCTGGTAATCAATGTTCACGTTCGGTCCGCCTACGTTTAGGAAGGGCAGGTTGTGCTTCTTTACGTAGTTCTTCCATTTGTTCACGTCGGCTTCGTATCCTACGGCAAACACCTCGAACATACGTTTCCCTTCGCTCTCCAGCTTGTTATACACCTCAATCAGTGCCGCCGTTTGCTCCTGGCAGTGGTGGCAGTCGGGGTCCCAGAACCAAAGTATCACGTATTTCTTCGCCTGTCTGTGCGACGAAATCCTATGCGACTCCATCTGCGTTGTGTCGCTCATGATAAGCTCCTGTCCATATGCGCCAATCAGCGATTTCTCGAGAAACCGTGCCTGTTTCTTCTTGTTTTCAATCTCTCCCGCTGTCGCCCATCCGCAACGTCCTTTCAGGTAGTAGTTTTCCACCAGGTAGCACCAAACATAGTCCCATCCGATATTCTTCGTCGAGCGGTAGTAGCGTGGAGCGATAAAGTCTATAAAGTAACGCATCATGGCGGTGTCTCCATCCATCTTCTGGAGAGTCATGTCTGCGTAGCGGCATATTGTGTCGGCATCGGCGTGGTACAGCACACCGAAGAAATAGTAATTCATCTTGTTGAATAGGTCGGGCGTGTATCTCAGCGAGTGATCCTTCAGGTTGACTCCGTCCCAGTAGTGTGTTCTGTAGTAGATGGGTTTGTTTTCCACCTCGTCGGGCACCTCTGGTCCGCTGAACTCCTTGACTAATTTGAAGAACAGTTGCTTCTTGTTCTTCTCCAGCGTCGTTTTTTCGTATGCCGTCATCCTCTCGCTCAATGCCTCCTGTTCTTTCTTTGCCGCTACTGAATCCGCTCCCTTAACCCGCTCGTTTATCGCCTTAGCCTCTGCCCGAGCCTCGCTTATCTTGGCCATATAGGCGTACATCTCCTTGCATGCCTCGCTCCCCGTTACCTTCATGTTCTTGGGTCTGAATGCACTGTCTGCCGTTATGGTGAACTTTTGGCTGCCATCAATCACGAAATCGGTCAGCCCTACAAACTTGGTCTCTTTCTTCTTTTTGTTCACATCCTTGCGCACGAAGGCATACACTCCACGTTCCCAGTTCCGTTTCCCCTTAAACACGAACGAACCGTCATCGCGTTGTGTGGTGCTGTCTTTCAGTACAAACTCGTCGCGGTAGTGCTGCCCTATATACAGCACGCTGTCTTTAAGTTTCTCCGTCTTCAGCGTTATCTCGTAGTTCTGCGCCCATACGCCGTTCACTGCAAACAGAGAGCAGCATAGCACCGCAAAAACCATTAGGAATTTTCTATGCATGGCATCTTTTTTATATTCACTATAATTAAACGTATTGTCTGGGCTTTTATTGCCTATTGCAACAACGAATCCGTCCTCCTGTATGCCTCTGCGTATGGTTTCCATTCATCGGGTACACGGAAAACTCCGTATCAACTCCGTATTAACCCTGTCTTTCGGGTTTCCATAATGGGGTAGGAAGAGGTTGGGATACAAGGAATACAAAATGGATGGTTTCCGTGTTTTAGGATGTTCGTAAATGTGAATGTCGGAAAGTGTTTGAAAACGGTTAGGCTAACGTTATGCACAACTGTTTCACAGCAATAGCAACAACATCAGCAATGCGGCCACCAAGGCGCTGCCGGCTATTGATGTGGCCACTTTCCCAAAACTTTGCCAGAAACTTTTCTTCGGCGCTTTCTTCAGGTCGTTGAGAGGGTAGATGTATGTACCGGTGGCCTCGTTTACATAGTCAAGTGTGTAGTTGAACATCGCTACATCCTTCCCGTCGCGGCTTTCCATCTCGAAGATGGTGTACCTCCCCAATGTGTCGAATTCCACAAGGTATGCCAAATGGTTGCAAAGCGGCACCTTGCTGCAATATGTTATATACGCCGCGGGGGCGTTTTGTGACACCATTACAATGATGTCTAGGTCTTCTGTAAGTATGTATTCATACACATTGTCGAATGTGTATGGATGTGTCTCGTTCCATCTGTAGTTGTCATACAGTTTGAACAACACCTTCTGCTTGTCTCCAGTTATCTCGGTTATCTGTCCGTATATCTCGTCGTCAACGCGTACCATTTGATAAACGCTGTCCGACAGCTGTTCCAACACCACATCTGGCAGCAACGGGTCTATAATCCTGAACAGAAGTTGTGCCTCGTCGGTGCTGTCCAGGTCAATTGCTATCGATGCTGTGTCAATGCCGGTGGTGTCTATCCCCAGTGCAACAGGCGTTTCAGTTAAGCCGCTGTCCATCTCGACAGCGATGGCCGACATGTCTATTGTTGCGGTGTCCTGTTGCGGTTGATTCCCCGCAGGGTTTTGTCCGTGGGCAATGTTTATGCCCGCCAGAATGCCGAGGATTAAGTATATGGTGTGGAGTTTTTTCATTGGAGTGACAGAATCGTTGAAAGGTTTATTATTTACTGTTGTGCCAGTTCTCTGACCTGTGCCTATCGTCCACCAATCGCAAACACCGTGTTCCGTTTGTGCAGTTCAGGCATTTTTACTCTCCATTGTGCCGCTGTCTGCGTCTTGATATACTGTGATGGTAGCATTATGTCGCACCCGACACAGATTAATGTCTCATCGTGGCATACGATTACAAGGCTTTGCATCAGTTGGTTGTTGCGGTATGGCGCCTCGATGAATATCTGTGTCTGATTTTCCTTGAACGACCTCGTTTCAAGTGCTCTGATGGCCTTTTCCCTCTTTGTGCGGTCAATGGGCAGGTATCCTACAAATGCAAAACTCTGCCCGTTCAATCCTGATGCCATAAGCGTCATCATCAGCGATGACGGCCCGACCAGAGGAACCACCTCTATCCCTTTCTGTTGCGCCATGCGTGTCACCAGGGCACCCGGGTCGGCAATGCATGGCAAACCTGCCTCGCTCAGCAGTCCGACGTTCTCGCCCTTGGTTACGGAATTTAGATAGTCCCCGATAGTACGTGGGTCGGTGTGCTCGTTCAGCACCAGGAATTCTGTGTCGTCAATGGCATGGCTGTAGCCTGCGCTTTTTAGGAAACGTCGTGCCGTGCGTATCTCTTCCACGATGAATGTGTGGCAGCTTTCCAGCAGTTCGCGGTTGCCTGTTGGAAGCGACAGGTCTATGTCGCCACCGATGGTTACGGGGAAAAGGATAAGTTTGCCTTTCGACATCGTTTTTCAATTTCTAAAAAACAGCCACTATTGGAGCGGTCAAGCTGCCCCATAGTGGCTGTTTGCTGATTTCTTAATGAATCAATATTTGTAGAAGCCTTCGCCGCTCTTGCGACCCAGCAGGCCGGCGCGCACCATTTTGCGCAGCAGCGGGTGAGGACGATATTTAGGATCGCCGAATTCTTTGTACAGAACCTCCATGATGGCCAAGTTCACGTCGTTTCCGATAAGGTCGGCCAGTGCGAGGGGGCCCATCGGGTGGTTGGCGCCAAGCATCATGCACTTGTCGATGTCTTCTGCCGATGCGATGCCGTCGGCCAGGATGCCCACTGCCTCGTTAATCATCGGGATGAGGATTCTGTTCACAACAAATCCTGGAGCCTCTTTCACCTCGACGGGCTGTTTTCCGATAGAGGTTGCAAGGTCAACAATGGTTTTCGTCACTTCGGCGCTGGTCAGCTGTCCTTTGATAACCTCGACCAATGCCATGCGGTCGGCGGGGTTGAAGAAGTGCATACCGATGAACTGTGCCGGACGCGAGGTGCAGGCGGCTATCTCGGTGATGCTCAACGACGAGCTGTTGGTGGCGAAGATGGTCTCCGGTTTGCAGATTTTGTCAAACTCGCCAAACACATCTTTCTTCAGCTGCATCTCCTCCACAGCGGCCTCTATCACGAGGTCTGCATCGGCGAAGGTGGCGTAGTCGGTGGTGGTGGTGATGTTGGCCAAAAGGGCATCGACGGCTTCCTGGGTCATCTTGCCTTTTTCAACCAATTTGGCGTACGATTTCGAGATTGAGCCCATGGCTTTGTCCAGACTTGCCTGGGTGCGGCTCTTCATTACGATGGGCATTTTTGCGGCAAAGGCTTTTACGATGCCTTTTGCCATGGTACCTGTTCCAATTACACAGATTTTCATAGTTTTATTTGTTTTATAGATTGATAATTTTAGTTTCTTGGTTACTTAACTACTGACCCTTGAAAACCACTTCTTCCTTGTTTAGAAATGCGTGCATGCCGTTCTTTTGGTCGGCGGTTGCGAAGCATTTTCCGAACGTGCGGTTCTCGTATGCTATTGCTTCGTCTGCCCCTAGGTCATACTCTGCCTCGATACATTCTTTGGCGTATTTCAGGGCTATAGGTGCGTTCGCGCTTATGGTCTTGGCCAGTTTCATCGCCTGCGTCATGAGCTCCGCTTGCTCATACACGGCGTTCACCAGGCCTATGCGCAGCGCTTCGTCCGATTTGATGGGCTTGCCACTGTATATCATCTGTTTTGCCATACCCATTCCCACGAGTTTTGCCAAACGGTATGTGCCCGAGAATCCAGGTATGATTCCCAAGCCCACTTCGGGTTGTCCGAAACGGGCGTTGGCCGAGCAGATGCGTATGTCGCATGCCATCGCAATCTCGCATCCTCCGCCAAGGGCGTATCCGTTCACCGCTGCTATCACAGGTATGGGGAGTTTCTCTATCTTGCGGAATACGTCGGCTCCGCGTTTTCCAAACTCATAGCCTTCCTGCTCGTTGAGGGTTGACATCTCTGAAATGTCCGCGCCTGCCACAAACGACTTGTCGCCGTCACCGGTTACGATGAGCACTCTTATCGACGGGTCTATGTTGTCGAGGAAGTGTCCCAGTTCGTTCAGCAGCGCGCTGTTCAGTGCGTTGAGCGACTTAGGTGCTGACAGTGTCAGTGTGCAGATGTTGTCGCTCATTTCGGTCTTCAAGTAGGTGTATTCCATATTCTCTTTTGTTTTCAATGGTTATTTTATTCGGTTTGCAAAGATACCTATTTTTGGCGAAAAGGACAAGATAAATTAAAGATAAAACTCCTTTGTGACTTTTTTATGCCATTCCGAGCGCTCTCCGTTGCCATCTCGCAATACCTCTCGACATACGCAGGGAGAGGGTAGGGGAGGCCACTTCCGTATCTCTGTCAGGCTTCGCTTCACTTGGCCGTCGGCTGCGTCGCTCAGGTCAATCCTTCGGTGGCAGTATAGGCTGGCTTGCGCTGCCGCTTGCACAAGTCTTTCCGTTGCATCAGGTGGCAGGATGACCCAGAAGGAGCCGTTGTCGTCCAGCAGCCTTGTCGCCGCCTGCGTGAGTTCGTCCGTTGTCAGGTTGTCGTCGTGACGTGCTCGGTTGCGCCTCTCCGATGGACCGTGAAGCGACTTGGTGAAATATGGAGGGTTCGCAACTATCAGGTCGTATCGCCATTCGCTATCATAGTTGCGTATGTCGCCGTGTATTGCTACAAGTCTGTTGCTCCACGGCGACTGTTTGAAGTTTTCTGAGGCTTGCCTCGTGCTTGCTTCGTCGATGTCGATGGCGTCGATTCTTGCTTTTCCGTATCTCTGTGCAAGCATCAACGCAACCACGCCGCATCCTGTTCCTATGTCCAGTATGCGCATCTCGTCTGGCTCCGAGATTTCTTTCGGTGCTTCTGCCACACTGCCCAGCAATACCGCGTCAGTGCCAACTTTCATCGATGACACGTTGTCCTCTATGCAGAACTGTTTGAACCTGAACATTCCGAGTCTTCTTTCTCCGACGCTTGTTTTCTAAATACAAAAGGCCACCTTTGGGGCGGCCTTCTGTGTTTATTGCTTTCGCTTGTTGTATGTTATTTGCGTTCGCCTTTGCGGGCGTTGTAGAATATACGGAAGGCACCAGCCTGGCGCAGTTCCTGCTTGATGTCGCTCACAAGACCCATCTTGACGACCATGTCGGCTTTGATGGCGGTGGTGATATACTGACGGTCTGCAGGTGAGCGGTCGGCGCGCTCCAACTCAACCCACTGAGAGATGTCCGACACGTCGGCAATCATGTCGTTGAGCTGGATACGGGGCTCTTTACCGTATTTTGATTGGTACTGGTCCATGGGGACTCCGATGTTGATGTAACTCACAAGGCTCTTCTTCTCCAGCTTGCTGGTCTCTGTACCCTGAGGCACCTGTATTTTGACATACAGAGAGCTCTCACGCATAGTTGTAATAACCATGAAGAAGAACAACAGCATGAAGATGATATCCGACATGGATCCCATATTCAGACCCGGAGTCTCCTTTGCTTTCTTTCCTGTAAATCTTGCCATGGTTAGTTCCCTCCTACGTTTTTAGGCTCGGCCTCGGATATTGCGATAGGAATGGCTTTGTCGATAGCATCACGCTGTTTGTTGTTGATGTCGGCATATCCTTTTCCGAATTTATCCTTCGAGAGGTCGTTGCGCATCTCGTTAATAGCTGCTGTGAGTTCGTTTTGCACCTGGATATACATGTCGTATGAGGTACCGCGGTCGTTCTGCAGGGAGATAATACCCTTCGACACAGGATAGGTTCCTCCAAATCCTTCGATATATACATCCTCTTTTTCGGGCAGATTGTCTTTATCTTGCGGATTGCCCAAAAACTCCTTGGCTCTATCCTTCAGGTCGCGTACATTTCCGATTTCACCGTTGAACAACAGCTTGTCTTTACTGTTGATTTTCACGATGAAAATGTTACGCTCACGCACCTCAGGCGGTTTGTCCTGGTTGGGCGGCAGTGGCGGAGGCAGTCGTCTTGCTATACCCTGGTCCGTGTTGATGCTTGACGTCAACAGGAAGAAGGTCAACAGCAGGAACGAGATGTCGGCCATCGAGCTCGTGTTCAATCCTGGTGTTTTTCTTTTAGCCATATTGAGAAAGTTTAATGTTTAGTTAAACTGACTTCTTATTTCTTAAAAAATTTGGCGACTTCAACATATATGATGGCAAGCACCGACAATGCGAACATCACATAAGTGGTGATGCATGCGGTTCCCACCAGTTTCGAAGTACCCAGTGTTGCTTTGTTCTTTTCAAGGAAAATCGGACTGACGTCGTTGCCCTTCGAAATCAAGAATGCTACGAGCACAAGTGCTAACAACACTCCGATACCGATGAGGAACTTCCAGCCTTTACCTTTGATGATGCGCAAGACAAGGAAGCCCAGGATGGCACATCCGCTGATTGCGATGAAAGCGATGAGCATCCAGAAAGCTGTGTCGAAGAACGCTGAACTGCCGTTCATCGCGAAAAGTATGGCGAAGACAGAGCCAATAATCGCGAGGCAGAGGCAGATTATCGTTATGAGTTTATCTGTTTTCTCTTTCATAATAGTTCAAGGATTATTTGTTCTACAATAGTTATTTACTCCTCGACACTATTATTTCTGATGTTTAACGAGGATATCCATAAATGAGATTGAACCATCCTCCATCTGAGCAACGAGGCTCTCGATTTTGGTGACAAGGTAGTTGTAGAAAATCTGAAGGATGATAGCAACGATAAGACCGAACACGGTGGTCAACAGAGCAACCTTCATACCGCCAGCCACAACCGTCGGGCTGATATCACCGGCTGCCTCGATAGCGTCGAATGCGGCAACCATACCGATAACCGTTCCGAGGAATCCGAATGAAGGAGCAAGTGCGATGAACAGGGCAATCCAGGTCATGTTGCTCTCCAGGCGGGCCATCTGAACACCACCGTACGAGGTAACAGCCTTCTCAACATTGTCAAGACCCGAGTTGATACGGTCAAGACCCTGGTAGAAGATGCTGGCCACGGGGCCCTTGGTGTTGCGGCAGAGCTCTTTGGCTCCGTCATAGTCGCCGTTCTTCACTTTGTCCTCAATGCCGTCAAGAAGTTTCTTGACATTGGTGGTGGACATGTTCAGATATAGTATGCGCTCGATAACGAGTGCCATACCGAGGATAAGGCAGAGGAGCACGGGGGTCATCCAGCCTGCACCACCTTCGATGTATTTCTCTTTCAGAACCTGGTGGAAGGACTTGGTGGTCTCTTCGGCTGCCACTTCTTCAGTAGCCTCTTCTGCAGTGGCTGCCTCGTCAACGGCGGGAGCTGCAGTTTCGTCAACTTGTTCGGTAGCGTTGGGGTCGGGTGCAGCGGCTGCATCCTGCGCTTTCAGTCCATTGAAATTGGAGAATGTCAACAATCCTACGATTGACATCAAAGCAATTACTTTTTTCATAACTTGTTTAGTGTGTTAATTATTAATTAGTTGTTAATTTTGCTTTTTTTAGCGTTATGAGTGCAAATATACTTTATTTTTTGATAAAAGCATAATTTTTTTCTCTTTTTTGTTTTCCGGCCGTCTTCGCATCCGCTATTTTTTTCTCCCCGACAACATTTCCAGCAGTTCTCTCAACGGCTTTTTCCTCTCCTCTGGCGCGTCCACTCCGTTCAGCTCCTCGTATGCCTGTGTCAGTAGCTGTTCGGTCTTTTCTTCCGCGGCTTTTCTCACGCCGAGGGTGTCATACAGTTTCAGTATCTCGCCTACCGTGTGTGTGTCGTGTTCAGGGTTGTCATAACGTCGCTGCAAACCCTCTTTCTCCTCCTTCGGGCACAGCTCCAGCGCTTTCAGTATCATGTATGTCTTCTTGTGGTCGCGTATGTCCTGCCCAACGGGTTTTCCCAGCGTTCCCTCGTCCGAGTATGCGTCCAGCACGTCGTCCTGTATCTGGAATGCCAGACCCATGTTTATGCCGCAGTCATATATCTTTTGCTGCGTCGCAGGGTCTGCGCCTGCATACATCGCCCCAATCTTCATCGCTCCGGCCAGCAGCACTGCGGTCTTTTTTCTTATCATCATCATGTATTCGTCAAGCGTAACGTCGTTTCGCCTTTCGAAGTTCATGTCGTACTGCTGCCCTTCGCACACCTCTATCGCCGTTTCGTTGAAACAGTCCAGTATCTCCCTCATCCCGTCGTGCGGCTCTCTCAGAAAGTATCTCCATGCCAGCGCATACATCGTGTCGCCCGACAGTATTGCCGTGTTCTCGTCCCATTTCGTCCACACCGTTGCCTTTCCGCGTCTCAGCGGTGATTTGTCCATCACGTCGTCGTGCAGCAGCGTGAAGTTGTGGAAGGTCTCAATGCCCAGTGCCGCGCCTCTTACCTTGCTGGTGTCGCCGCCCATCATCTGGTTCGTGGCCATCAGCAACGCCGGTCGCAGCCTCTTCCCGCCCAGCCGCAGCGTGTAGTCTATTGGCTCGTACAGCTCCGTAGGCTCAAAAAGAAATCGTTCCTCGTCAAACAGCCTTTTCACATCTTCCATTATCTCTTTCAGATTCTGCATATCGTGTAAGTTGAAAAAATATAACAATCAAAATGGATAGTCGAAGCCGAAGTTCGTCACAATGCTGCTGAACTTCCAGTGCTCGGGCCTCCAGCGGTATTCTTTGTTGTACCCGGGGTCGTATATCGGCAGTCCGAAGTCCAGTCGCAGCGTAAGTATCGAGATATTCGCCCTTATGCCTATGCCGGCGCCTATCGCCATGCTTCTGAACATGTTGTTGAACCTGAACTCTCCGTCCGGGAACTCTTCGCTCTTGTGTATAAGCCACACGTTTCCGATGTCGGCGAATATTGCACCCTCCAGCACCCACGCTATCGGGAAACGCTGTTCCAGGTTTATCACCAGCGTCATGTCGCCCATCTTCTCCAGCATCCCGCCGTCGTTGCCGTTGTAGCTGCCCGGCCCCAGGCGTCTCAGCTGCCATGCTCTCATCGTTGTCGGGCCGCCGCCGAAGAAGGCTTTTTCGTATGGCATCAGGCTCGAGTTGGCGTAGGGCAGGCCCACTCCAAGCATGAACCTGCTGACAAATGCCGATTTCTTGCCCCAGTACAGGTAGTTCTTGTATTCTATCGATGCCCGCGCATACTGCGAATAGGGCACTCCCCACACCCTCCTGATTCCGTTCTCGTCAACGGGTCCGTTCGACGCCAAGCTCATCAGATGGATAAAGTTGCCAGCTGTCTCTGCCGTCAGGTGCACATAGTGGAAGTTCTGCCTCGTCCCGATGTTCTGAGTGCTATACACATAGTCATACCTTGCGTCCATGATAAAGTGGTCGCTGTATTGGTATTTCAGCCTCAGGTCCGACAGTGCGTTCAGCCTCGACACCAGCGCCGGGTCCAGGTTGAAGAACTTCACAAATGTCAGCTCTATCGGTATCAGCTGGTTCCTTGCCCTGCGGCTGTGCGTCCAGGTGTATGCCAGCGACGTGTTGGCAGGGAATCTCTCGTAGTATGGCCTGTATTGGTAGCTGCCGCCTATCGTGAACACCGTGTGCGGCCTCATTCGCTGCCACACTATGTTCCCCGTGAACGGCAGCAGGAAGTTCGGCACGTCGAGCGATATGTTCAGTCCTCCCTCGAAGGCCGAGAAGGCATCCCTGAATTTAAGCGCCTTGTTCGTAAACACTAGCTTCGGCAGCTCCAGCAGCAGCGATCCCTCTACCTTCAGTATCTCGGCTCCGCCAAACAGGTTTTTGTTCTGGTACCCCAGTGTGGTCTCCAACCCGAAGTTGCCGCTCGTAAAGAAGTTTCGGTTCTCCTTCGTTCCCAGCGACGATGCGTTGTTCACCTCCAGCGATACGCTGAACCGCCTCTGGTCCGACCTCATCAGCCTCACCGTGGCGTCCAGCAGCTTCACCTCGTCCGTGCTGTTTGGCGACTCGTTGTATTTTATGTCTATATATTTGAAGTTCCTCAGGCTCAGTAGCGAGTTGTAGCTGTTTGTCGAGTTCTGTGGGCGGTAGCGCTGGTTGTGGAACAGCGTCAGCGCCCTGCTTATCGTCCCCGGCCTTATCTCCATCTTCTTTGCCGAGTGTATGAATGTGTAGTTTGTCGTGAAGTGCTTCGTCTCGTACGTGTATATCGTCGTGTCCGTCGCCTCCTCGTTCGCCGACACCTCCGGGTAGATGTATATGTTGTCCATCCGGTGCACTTTCAGGCTTTTCTTCTCGCCGTCCGCGCCCTGCGGCCTGTGCAGAACCGTAGTCACCGTAAGACCATGGTTGCCGTAGTCGGTCGTATCCACCACAAACGTCACCAGCTCTTTCGACGCCGTGTAGTATCCTTCGTTCAGCAGGTTCTCATACAGCCTCGTCCGCTCCTTCGCCAGGTTCTCGCGGTCATACATGTCCCCGGCTTTTACATACGAGTCCCCGGCCCATTTCTCCATCAGCTCGGTCAGCGCCGTGTCTTCGCTGTGCACGAACGCCTTTTCTATGTGGAATCGCGGCATCGCCTTGATTTTGTATTCTATCGTGATGTCGCGTTTTTTCACCTTCAGCGTGTCGAACGTCACCTTCGACCTGAAGCATCCTTTCGACTCCATCAGTCCCTCCAGCTGCATCGCCGTCACGCGTGCGTCGCTCTCGCTATACACCACTGGCTCCTGACCTTTTTTCCGCAGCCATCGGTTGGCCCTGTTGTTCTTCTTCGGGCTCGACAGCGTATAGACCCACAGCTTGAACCTTATCGGGTCTATACTCAGCACCTTCGAGTTCGGCTTCTGCCTGGCGTATTTTTTCTTCGACCCCACCGCGTCCTTCACCTCCTTCGTCACCTTGCTGCTGTCCGCCATCTCCACCCTGTACTTGTTCTTGTACAGCACCAGCTCGTCGTCCTTCAGGAATCGTTCCACCTTGCACGAGCTCATGCACATCGCCACCGCCGCCAGCAGCAGCATCGTAATATGTTTTTTTGCGCTCAGACTTTCAGTTGTTTGTTTACCGTCTCCATTATTCTTTCCGTGCTGCCTATGTTCTCGGCTACATACCGTCTGCACACCTCCGACGCCCTGCGCCTCTCCGCCTCGTCGCCCAGCAACCTCTCCATCGCCTCCTTCAGCTCCTCATATCTGCTGTATCCCACTCCGCCTCCGAGCCTTATGATGTCCAGTGCTTCCTGGAATTTCCTGTGGTTCGGCCCGAACACCACCGGCACGTCATACGTTATCGCCTCCAGTATGTTGTGAATTCCTCTCCCGAATCCGCCTCCTATATACGCCACATCCGCATAGCGGTATATCCGCGACAGCAGCCCTATGTTGTCTATTATCAGCACCCTCTTTCCAGATACGTCGGTCCCCTCGTCCATCTGCGAGTATCTCACACACACCTCCTTGCCCATCAGCCGCTCAATCTTCTCTACGTGGTTCTCCGATATCACGTGCGGCGCCAGCACCACCCTCAGCGCCTCTCCGCACTCGTCCATATACCGTTTCAGCATCTCTTCGTCCGGCTCCCAGCTGCTTCCGGCCACGATGCACCGCCCTGTCCCTCCTTTCACAAACCGCTCCACCTTCCTGTCCCCGTCGCTCTGCTGTGCAATTTCCCTCACCCTGTCAAACCTAGTGTCCCCGGCCCTTGAGCACCACTCAACTCCGCTCTCCCTCAGCAACTTCAGCGACTCTTCGTTCTGCACGAATATGTGGCTGTAGCACCCCAGCGCTCGCCTGAACCAACCCCCGTAGGGCTTGAAGAAATACTGGCTCTCCCTGAATATCGCTGAAAACAGAAATGTCGGCACGCCGCGTCCCTGCAGTTCCTTCAGCATGTTGAACCAAAAGTCGTACTTTACAAAAAACGCTACCTCCGGCCTAATCTTCTCCACCAGCCGCCTTGCGTTCCTCGGCGTGTCCATCGGCAGGTACGTCACCCTCTCCGCCTCGCCGTAGTCCTTCCTCACCTCGTAGCCCGATGGTGAGAAAAACGTCACCCACACCTTATACTCCCCGTGCTCCTCCCTGAACCGCTTTATCACAGGCCTCGCCTGCTCAAACTCGCCCAGCGACGACACGTGAAACCACGCCACCTTTCCATCCTCCACCGTTACCGTCTCCCACACCCTTCTCCAGCCTTTCACCATCAGGCGGGCTTTCTCGTCCCATACCGACGCCACTCTCACCCCCGCACCGTACAGCGCGATGCCGATGTTGTAGAGTATATGTGCTGGATGTCTCAAGTCAATCGTCCGAAAACTACACTATATAACGCCAATCCCCCCTACAAATTGTGTCACCCTTTGCTGTGTTTTTCACAACAATAATTCGCACCCCTCGTACCGCTAACCACTGCCCACTGCCCACTAACCACTGCCCACCGCCTCCACCACCCCTAACCCCAACTGCCAGCCGATTTCGGCTGGGAGCCCCCTCAGGTCCCCCTGGGTTCTCTAGTGCATCTATTCCAACCAGCAAACCAAAAGCAAACCAAATGTAGGAGCCGTATAAGGTTAGTATAGGGTCAGTGTAAAACCAATACAGGTAAAATGTAGGTGAAATCTAGGTGAAAAGTAGGAAAAAAGTAAACCAAAAGTAAAAGAAAAGTAGGAGAGAGGTAAAACAATATTAGAAGAAAAGTAAATCAAAAGTAAAACAGAAGTAAACCAAAAGTAAAACAACCCAACCCTCAACGCCCCTGGCAAATCTAGTCCCCCTAGTAAATCTACCCTTCTAGCAAACCCCACCTCCGCCCAGTCAATACAACCCAACACTCAACACCCGTTAACCAAAACAACGCCCTCAAAAAAGAGGGCTATTGTTCGGGAATGTATTTGTGTAAGTAATTTATTATTAGTGTGGTGTGGGATTAGTTCTTGACCGCGCGGACGGCTAGTCCTCTGTAGCGGCCAGAACCGGTATTGCCAGCACCGCTCGACTGAACGATGAACTCCCTTGCATAAACCGGATCGGCAAGTTGTGCTATCCAGTAACTCCCGCTCTCACCTGTCCCATAGATATCAGTACCTCCGATAGATCCGCATGCAGGCAGGAAGATGCTGTTGCCATTATTTCTGCTGGTAAATTTGCAGCCAACAACACCGTTCATAGTCGTCCATTCTTTGTTGCAGTAAGAGCTCAGTTCACTCCAATCTGAAAGAGTTGGAGTGCGGGCACCCACACCGTAGGTCGCTCTCGCAGCATCGTCGATTGCTTCGAGGTAGGTCAGCGTGTCGGTATAGCCGTCAAGTCCGTGCTCTGCGTCGGTGCAGTATTTTGTTAGTTCGTTTGAGCCTGTTCCGTACCTGTAGGAGCTCCAGTCATAGTTCTCTTTCGGCGTTGTTTCGCCCCAGGCAAAGTAGGAGCCGTACCCCCACGGAGTGGTCGCACCCACATTGCACGAATACCACTTCGTACCGCTCGGCAAGCCCAAGTCAACCCACTCCCGATAATCAACCGATTTTACAGCACGGACGGATAACCCTTCGAAGCGATCGCACTCGTCCAAGTCCTGTCGGCTTGGATCGAAGTACACGCACCACGCGCGGTGCGTGTAATTCGTGTGGAGTATCGACGACCAGTAAAAGCCGTACACACCCACGTCGTCATTTTCGTCCAAACTGCCATTCCGGTTGGCGGCGGCGGGCAAGAACAGACGGTTGCCATTGGCGTTGCTTGTGAACATCCAACCATTAACGCCGTTATACTGTGTCCATTCACCTGTGCAGTTGTTCTTCAATTCCTGCCATTCGTCTTTGGTAGGTGTTCGAGCACTGGCGCCGAGAGCTTTTTTCGCCGCATCGTCGCCAGATTCAAGTACGGTCAATCCGTCCACATCGTAGTATTTCGTAAGCGCATCCGATCCTGTTCCATAAGCATACGTGCTCCATTCAAAGTTTGCCTTCTGACGTGTTTCGCCCCAAGCAAAGTATGTGCCGTTACCTTGGGGTTTCGTAGTCCCCACGTTGCAAGAGTACCACAGCGTCCCGCTCGGCAACCCCATATCAACCCATCCATTCTGCACCAACGGCGTCTGCACCCTCCGCACCAGACGGACACTCATGCCGTTGGAGCGAGCCATATTTGTTCGACTTATATCGGTGTTGTAAAAAAAACAGTACCACGCACTCGTCGCATCATAGCAAGTGGTTGACCAATAGAGACCATTTTCCCCCATATTTCGCACATCCGCACTATAACGGTAGCCAGCAGCGGGTAGAAAAACCGCGCCAGCTGCCTGCATCTTTTCCCATTCAGCGTAGGTATATCGGTTGGTCTCATACCCGTTAGTATGTCCAGCTGTAAAGCTGCATCCCGACGGCAACGTCCATTCGTCGGGCAGCAGCAACAATCCTTTGTGTATGCCTCCTATTGTTGCCAACCCGTTCTTTCCACTACGTTTGGCGTTGTTGCCAATCAGGTATCCCCACTCGTCTTTTGTAAGCGTCCTCCACATTCCGGCGAACTTTCCACCGTTCTCAATCATGTTGTATATGCCCCAGTCGGCTTTGGAGTAGGTTCCAACGAGGTTGTTCCCACCGTCACCTCCGGGTTGATAATTAGAACTAGTCGAGTTTGTTTCCCACGGTTGATAGGATGTCGCACCGCTATTCCAACCCGAGGTTCCCCAAGCGAACATATCCATCCATCCGTTGTAATCTTCGGCTATGTTGGCGTTGTCGCCGCATGCGTAGTCATACTGCCTCAACGCGAAACGCCACTTGTCCAGCGAGGGGTTATATTGCAGGTTGCCGCGCGAGAACTGCACCGTACTCGTGTCCGACACCGAGAAGGTCTTTATAGACGCTCCGTTATAGTCGAACCCTCCGGGACGGTAGAAGTCCGTCACCTGCGCCGATACCGTCGGCATAACAAATATCGCAACAAAAGCAAGGAATATAATACGTTTCATATACAAGCCGATTTGAGTTTGCAAAGATACAAAAAAAAATCCCAAGCAAGATATTCTTGCCTGGGTATGTGCCGTTTTCAGCTTCCATCCTTACAACCCTCTAGTAATAATAGTAATCATACGAAGTCTTTCCCTTCAGCGGGAACATCCAGCAGAACTTCAGCGTATAGGTCAGGTCGAAGTATCGGTTGCTGTCCTTACCGCGCAGCCCGGCCAGCTGGTCTATCGTGTATTCTCGCGTTGACTTCATCCAGCTCTGCGAAAGCTCGAAGGTGAAGTAGAAGTTCACCAGGTTCAAGTTGTTGCTCATAAACCAATATCCAATCCCTTCCGTCAGCACTCCGCCCATCCTTTGGTGGTCGTACAGTTTGGCGTATGCGTCGTCAATCTGTGGCGCCTGCACCTCGTTCAGGTTGAATATCGTCTGCTGCTGTATCCAGCCGCCGCTCAGTTTCACCAGTATGCCCGAGTTCGGGTTCTTCTTCGACACCCTGAATATCTTGCCTGCTCCGGCCCTCACGCTGAACCCTCGGTTGTAGCATGTCACCACTGCGTCCGTGCCGTTCGTGCCTATTATGATGCTGTCGCGCGTAAACAGGTCGGCCATTCTTAGGTTGCGGGCCCTCAGGTTGTCGCTCCCGAAGAAAAAGTCCCCGTCAAGAAATACCAGCCAGTTCGACTTATACTTATATATTCCGTTTAATCCGAAGTTCAGAAACGGAAACTTATACAAGTCGTACATCGTTGTGTATTGCGCCTTTGTGCCGTCAGGAGCCCTGCCGAACGAACCGCCCAGCGACGGAAACACCGTTCCGAAGTTGAATCCCACGATATGGCATTCCATCGTGTCCTGCGTGAGCTTCTCCTGTGCGGTGACGTTAAATGAAATCGCCATCAAAACAATGATGGCAAATCCCATAAAAATACCCTTATGTAAGAAACCCTTCATAAATAATCCACCACTAACCACTAGCCTCTGACCTCTGTCCACTAAATCATTTGAACACAGCTTTCCATATAAGGTCGGGAATGTCTATGTTCTGATGTATTCCGGTGAATTTATTTGCGTAGGGACCGTATGCGAACACTGGCACCATGACGCCCGTGTGTCCGCCCGTTGAGAAGTTGTATTCGTTCTTGCCGCGCTCAAGGTCGCCATCGGGCAGCGAAAGTCCACCCGTCTCGTGGTCGGCGGTAACCACCACAAGGGTGTTGCCGTCTTTCTCGGCCCAGTCAAGCACAATCTTCAGCATCTTCTCAAAGTCCTCCATCTCTGCGCGGAGGTGTTTGAAGTCGTTGTTGTGGCATGCCCAGTCAATCTGCGAACCCTCTATCATAAGCATGAATCCGTTCTTCGATTTCTTCAGTATGTCCAGAGCCTTCTTCACGCTGCGGCTCAGCATCTCGTCGCGTGCGTCGGCGGCTGCGGGGTCGTCGTCCGACAAAAGGGCGCAGAGCGGGCCTTTTTTAGTCTGCTCCATGGCTTCCATCGTGAATGCCAGAGTGTAGCCTCTTGCGGCCAGCGTGTCGAGGGGCGACCTGCCGTCCTCGCGGTTGTCGGGCAGGAAATGGTTGCGGTCGCCGCCAATCATCACATCAAACGGGGCCTTCGCCAGCTGCATGCTTATCGTGTCGAAACTCTTGCGGTCTCTCACGTGGGCGTATGTGCTTGCGGGTGTCGCGTCCAGAACGCTGCTAGTCACTACGAATCCGACCTTTTTATTTTTCTTGGTAGCACGCTCGAGCATTGAGCAGTATGCCTTGCCGTCGCTCGACATGCCAACATGGTGGTTGTCCACCTTATGCATCGTCATAAGTGCCGTTCCGCCGGCTCCCGAGTCGGTGGTGTACTTGTTGGCGGAATAAGTCCGTGAGAATCCCGTGTAGGGGAATCTCAGAAACTGCGACTTGCCTTTCTGCACTACTATCGAGCTGTAAACATGGCTCACACCCATGCCGTCACCCACAATATATATTACGTTCTTCGGACGTTTGTTCTTGTTTTTGCAGGCGTTGGCTTCGGGCATTACCATCGCCATCATTACGATTACCATCACCGCCCTCAGGGCATACTTCACATAGCGGTTTCTGTTTCTCATCTTTTTTTTAGTATTTTTGCAGCGTTTCTTGGAAAGTGCAAAGTTACATATTTTATTTGAAATTAACGTTATATACGTAAAAAAATCATTTTCTGTTTCATTTCATCCCATTCCAAATAAAATCGAACATATCATAATTGTATAGATAACTAGTTAAACATCATTTATTTATATGGCTGGATGATACTAAAAGCCTGAAACTAAAAAACTAAAAAACTCAGAACTAAAAACTTGAAACTAAAAACTAAAAAAATAAAATAAATGGCTAAGGATTTTGTAAAACGCTCTGAAAATTATTCTGAATGGTACAACGAGTTGGTCGTTCGTGCCGATTTGGCTGAAAATTCCGCCGTGCGTGGTTGTATGGTTATCAAACCCTACGGCTATGCCATCTGGGAAAAAATGCAGCGCGCCCTCGACGATATGTTCAAGGCTACGGGTCACTCCAACGCCTATTTCCCGCTCTTCATCCCCAAGTCGTTCCTCAGCCGTGAGGCCGACCACGTTGAAGGCTTCGCCAAAGAGTGCGCCGTGGTCACCCATTACCGTCTGAAGACCAACCCCGACGGTTCCGGTGTGGTCGTTGACCCCGAGGCCGAGCTCGAAGAGCCCCTCATCGTCCGTCCCACTTCCGAGACCATCATCTGGAGCACCTATAAGAATTGGGTCAAGTCCTACCGCGACCTGCCTATCCTCTGCAACCAGTGGGCCAACGTTGTCCGTTGGGAGATGCGCACCCGCATGTTCCTCCGCACCGCTGAGTTCCTCTGGCAGGAAGGCCACACCGCTCACGCCACCAAAGAGGAGGCCGAGGCCGAAGCCCAGCGCATGCTTGATGTTTATGCCGATTTCGCCGAAAACTGGATGGCAGTCCCGGTCGTCAAAGGCACCAAGTCACCCAACGAGCGTTTTGCTGGCGCTCTCGACACCTATTGTATCGAGGCTCTTATGCAGGACGGCAAAGCACTGCAGGCTGGCACATCTCATTTCCTCGGTCAGAACTTCGCCAAGGCTTTCGACGTTCAATTCCTCAACAACGAGAACAAGCTGGAATACGTGTGGGCTACCTCGTGGGGCGTTTCAACACGACTCATGGGTGCTCTCATCATGACCCACTCCGACGACAACGGCCTTGTGCTGCCTCCCAAGTTGGCTCCCATCCAGGTCGCCATCGTCCCCATCAGCAAGAGCGACGAGCAGATGGCTATGGTTGACCAGAAGGTCGCTCCGATTATCGATGCACTCAAAGCCAAAGGCATCAGTGTCAAATACGACAACCGTCCTGAATACAAACCAGGCTGGAAGTTCACCGAGTACGAGTTCAAGGGAGTCCCCGTCCGTCTTGCCATCGGTCAGCGTGACCTCGAGAACGGCACTTGCGAGGTCTGCCGTCGCGATACCCTCGAAAAAGTCACCATGCCTATCGACGGCATCGTCGAGCATATCGAGCAGTTGCTCGCCGACATTCAGGCGAACCTCTTCAAGAAAGCCGCCGACTTCCGTACCGCTCAAACACGCCGTGTGGACACTTGGGACGACTTCAAGCGCGAAATCGAGAAAGGCGGCTACCTCCTCTGCCACTGGGATGGCACCACCGAGACCGAGGAGGCCGTCAAGGCCGAGACCAAGGCCACCATTCGCTGCATCCCGTTCGATGCGCCTGCCGAGGAGGGCAAGTGCATCTATAGCGGTAAGCCCAGCCACCGCCGTGTGATTTTCGCAAGGGCATATTAATACGACACTTATTTATCAAAACCACTCTTCTAAACAGGGTAGGGGAGTGGTTTTCTTTATTCAAACCAATATATGAAACAACTCTTTCTTTTTATCGCGTTTCTGTCGCTCGTTCTCTCTGCCAGCTCACAGAGTTTTCTGTCGCGTCTTTTCGCTTCCAAGTCTCCTGTTTCCGCTACGCCCGTTGGCAACCTTCCGACTCAGGTTGAAGGTACCTCATCGCTCTTTTTTCTGAATGGCTCATTGTGGACTTGCAACGACCACGGTGCGCTTACCCTTTATTCTCTCGACACTTCATCCGCCGTTGTCTCCGACTCTCTCACGCTGGCTCCATATATATATGATATGGAGGAGGTGTCGCAGGATGACGACTACCTCTATTTCGGTGACATGGGCGACAACAACGGTGTTCGCAACGACCTGCACATCCTTCGTCTTTCCAGGTCCGCCATACCTGATGGACCTTTTATCTTCGACACCATATTTTTCAGTTATCCCGAACGTAATGAGGACAATGCGCGTGATTTTGACTGCGAGGCTTTCGTGGTTACCGACTCCGCAGTCCTCTTGTTCACCAAACAGTGGAACAGCCAGAAAACCACCTGCTACACTATTCCCAAGCTGCCGGGCATGTGGGTGGCTGACAGCCTTTTGTCGCTTCCTGTCGAAGGGCTCGTCACTGGGGCTTGTTTTCAACCTCAGCGCCGGCTCCTCGTCCTCTCTGGCTACAACTCCTTCTGCTCTCCATTCGTGTTTTTGGCTTACGACTTCGAAGACCAATCCTTTCATTTGGGGCAGCATCAGCGCATACCTCTCTCCAATGGGTTGGGATGCCAGACGGAAGCTATCACGACTCTCGACGGCCTGCATTATTTCCTCACCTGTGAGAAATTCGACCGTCTGGGCGTATCTTATCCCTCTCAGCTGCTGACGCTGGACCTCACGGAGCAACTGGGCGACTATCTTTCCGTTACCGACATAACACTTGATACCGAGCGTGTTGTTGTTTACCCCAATCCCACCTCTTCCCGTCTGCATCTCCCGTCATCCAAAATCAAGCGTTTCGCTCTGGTTGATATGCAAGGACACCAACTGATAGAAGGCACCGATGACGAATGGGTAAATCTCAACGATATCCCCTCCGCCACCTACTTGCTGCACCTGACCCTAAAATCAGGCGCCACCAAAACCATAACGATAATCAAGCGTTAGACTTCTATCCCCAAAAAACATAAACAACAAATCCCGATACCCCATATCGGAAACTCTCTCGCATAAAGCCTTGTTGTAAAAAAAAACTGTGTGTTGAACATTCATTCAACACACAGCGTTACTTACTTTTATTTGAATCTATTTATTGGCAAGTATTGCCTCCAGTTGCTCTTCTGGGGTCACGGCGCCCATGTCGAGGAGCTGTATTGTGCGTTTGAGGTCCTCGGTGAGCGGGTGGTCGGGGTAGGTGTCGATAAAGCGCTGGTATGCGGACTTGGCCTCTTCCGGCCTCTCCGACAGCTCGTAGGCTTTTGCTTGTGTGAGCATGCAGTCGTCCATAGCCTCGAAGCCCGTATATCCGTCGATGACTCGGCTGGAAAACTCTATGGCACGGTCGAACGAACCAATCAAGCAGGCAACGTTGGCGGCTTTCTGTAGGCACGAGGGAGCCAGAGAATCATCGGGGTAGGTATCTGCGAAAGCGGTGTAAAGGCCGATGAGTGAGTCGGCTGATTCGGGATTGCGTGCATAGTCAAGTCCCATCGGGTCATGCGAGTTCTCAAAGGAAGCTATCTCGGCTGCGGCTTTGTCGCGCTGTTTCTGTGCATTGTTGCAGCCGATGAAAGTCGTTAAGGCTGCAGCGGCAAGGATTATAAGATTGATTTTTTTCATTGCTATATTGTTGTGGATTGTTTATCGTGAAAAGTGAAATGTCGATTGTACTAGTGCCAAGTTTTAGGCATCAGGTAACTATTTGTTTGTACGTGCCATGCGGTAGAGTGTGCGTACCTTGCCTGCGGCCACGTCGTTGAGTTTGCGTTTTATCATTGTGCGGCGTAGCGGGCTCAATCTGTCTGTGAACACTTTGCCGTCGAGGTGGTCGATTTCGTGTTGCGCCACGCGGGCAAACATGCCGTGTATCTCCTCGGTGTGTTCGTTCCAGTCGGCATCGAACCAGTGCATGACAACTCCTTCGGGGCGCAGCACGTCCTCGTGGATTTCGGGTATGCTCAGGCACCCTTCGTTATAGTATTGTTTTTCGCCCACACCCTCGATTATTTCGGGGTTTATAAGTATGTGCTCAATGGGTGTTTCCCCGTAGGTCTTGGTTTCCTCGTCGTATGGCGGATATCCAATCACCACAAGACGTATGGACAGCCCAATCTGAGGAGCAGCCAATCCCACGCCGTCGGCGGCATACATGGTTTCAAACATGTCTTCAATAAGCTGCTTAAGGTCGGGATAATCTGCGGTTATGGGTTCGGCTATCTTGCGCAGCACCGGGCTTCCGTAGCCCACTATTGGATAAATCATTGCTTTATTGTTGAAGGGTTGATATGTTGATATGTTTGCTGACTGCTGACATCTATCTATGGGCTACCAAACAATCCATATAATTCTGTAGAATTAATGTTGCGCTTATTGTGTCGATGAGAGCTTTGTTCTGACGTTGTTTTTTCTTGAGGCCGCCATCTATCATCGACTGGAATGCAATCTTAGAGGTAAACCGTTCGTCCATGCGGCATATCTCTTTATCGGGGAACTTCTTTGCCAGCTCTACAAGGAACGGCGCTATGAACTGCGCCGACTCTGATGGGGTGTTGTCCATCTGCTTCGGTTCGCCCACAACAAATATGTCCACCTGCTCGCGGGCACAATAGTCGGCTATGTATTGCATGAGTTTGGGGGTTTCGACGGTGGTGAGACCGGTGGCTATGATACGTTCGGGGTCGGTGACAGCCAACCCTGTGCGTTTTTTTCCGTAGTCAATAGCCATTATGCGACCCATAATTTGATTTTTTAATAAAAAAAGCCGCTTTTTGCGGCTTGGGTGGTCCCTCTTGGGCTCGAACCAAGGACCCACTGATTATGAGTCAGTTGCTCTAACCGACTGAGCTAAGGGACCGCTTCGTATCTCTGCGAAAGCGAGTGCAAAGATACAATCTTTTTTTTATTCTGCGGAATTTTTTTTCTCCTCGTCGTTTTTCTTGTTTGCGTTGCGCATAAGCATCGCCAATGCCGTTGTCTCGAAAACAAGGTGTACCACATAGCAGACACAGAAGGCTACGGCGAACCATTTTGCCTCTTTGGCGTGTGTGAACATCCATATCGACATAACCATCAGGTGGACGAAAAGCACTCCCACGGTTATTCCGAAAAAGTTTTTCACAAAGGTTCTGGGCGACTTGCGCATGCTCTCAACTACTGCCCAATGCTCCAAGCCTGTGACAACAGCAAAATAGAGCGGAATGAGCGGCATGATGGTCTGGTAGTTCTCGTTTCCTGTCCAGAGCAGCGACAATGCTGCCAGTACCAGCACGAGAGTTATGCAGAGCAGAATGACTAAATATTTTCTCATGATGTCGGTTTATTCGCAGAAGCGGATGGTCTCTTTGGTGGTGAACTTCTCGCAGTAGTGGCAGCGGAGTTTCAGGTTCTCCTTGTCAACTACGTCGAACTTGGTGGCAATCTTCTCGTGGTTGGTGATGCACATCGGGTTCATGCACTTGATGAAGTTCTCGATGTGGTCGGGTATCTCGGCTTCCAGTTTCTCCACCACCTCGTAGTCCTTGATGTTGATGATGCTAGCCATCGGAGCCACCAGCGAAATCTTGCTCAGCTCTTCTTTGGTGAAGTGTTTGTTTTTCACCTTGATGATGCCCTTGCGGATGAACTTCTGGCTGCTTAGATAGTTGCCTATAAGCACCTCGTCCTCATATTTCTCAAGACCGAGGATATGAGCCACTTGATATACTACTTCGGTCGGGATGTGGTCAATCACCGTGCCGTTTTCTATTCTGGGAACAACAAGTTCTTTCTTTGTATCCATGATGATTATTGTTTAAGACTTTTAACCTTTATAACCCGAAACCTTTTTTATCTCACACCGAGAATTGCGGCCATGAGCGCCTGACGTACATAGACACCGTTCTGTGCCTGACGGAAATAGTAGGCGTATGGGGTCTTGTCGACATCTACGGTGATTTCGTTCACTCTCGGCAGCGGGTGCAGCACACGCATGTTATCCTTGCAGCCTTTCAACATCGAGGCGGTGAGGATGCAGCTGTCTTTCACGCGCTCATACTCCAGCGGATCGGGGAAACGCTCTCTCTGCACGCGGGTCATGTAGATGATGTCAGCCACGGGGATAACGTCCTTGATGTCGGTATATTGGTAGTATTTCAATCCGGCGTTCTTCACGCTCATCTTCACCGAGCTGGGCAGTTTCAACTCCTGCGGGGAGACCAAGTGGAATGTGGCGTTGAAGTTGCACATTGCCTGTACCAGCGAGTGTACTGTGCGGCCGTATTTCAGGTCACCGACACAAGCGATGTTCAGATTGTCGAGACGTCCCTGTGTTTTGCGGATTGAGTAGAGGTCGAGCATGCACTGGGTCGGGTGCTGGTTGGCACCGTCTCCGGCGTTGATTACGGGTATGGTTGAAACCTCGCTTGCATATCTTGAACTACCCTCCTTGGGGTTGCGCATCACGATGAGGTCGGCATAGCTGCTCACCATCACTATCGTGTCGTGGAGAGACTCGCCCTTCTGAACACTCGTGCCACCCGGGTCGCTGAAACCAATGATGCGTGCGCCCAGTTGGTTGGCGGCGCTCTCGAAACTCAGGCGTGTACGGGTTGACGGCTCGAAAAACAGCGTGGCCACCACTTTGTCGCTCAAGATTTTCTGTTTAGGATTCTTTTCGAATTCCTCGGCGATGTCCAGCACCTCGATATACTCATCTTTCGAGAAATCGGTGATGGAAATCAGGTTGCGTCCTTTTAATGTGCTCATATAATTATGTATTAGTTTCTTATCAAAGAGACTGGTTTGTTCTAACTTTGCAAATATAACTATTTTTCCCCAGCCGTAATGTATATTTTATAAACAAATTGTTAGTTATCCCCGTTTGAGTTTATCTAACTCCGGCAAGTCCATCGAGTGCCGGTTGGTAATCGGGGTCTATCTCCAATGCGCTTTGGTAGTTTATGCGAGCGTTGGTTCTGTCGCCTTTGAGGGCGTAGGCCCAGCCGCGGTTGGTGAGAGCTTCGACAAATTTGGAGTCGCACTCGATGGCGCGGGTGAAATACTCGATGGCTTTGTCGAAATCGCCATAGTGGAAACATTCGATATATCCCATATTATGCCAGGCATCCTTGTGTGCCGGGTTTATCTCGGTGATGCGGTTGTAGAGATCTTCGGCTTCGTCCATACGTTGTTTCCCTTGGAAATACATCGCCAAGCCATACATCGCCTGCGTGTTGTTTGGTTCAAGCTTTATCGCGGTGGTGAGGTATTCTATTGCGAGGTCGCTTCCGTGGTTGGCATACATGAATCCCAGTTCTTCGTAAGCCGGCTCATATTCGGGGTAGAGGTCAATAACCTTGCGGAAGTAGAAGGCGGCGTTGGCTGTGTCCTCGGTCTCTTTGTAAATGAACCCTTTCATAAACAGTGCGTTCTGATTGTTCGGGTCGTCGGCGGTCACCTTGCTCAGGTGCTCCATTGCGCGGTCGTAGTCTTTGCTGTAGAAAGCTATCTCGCCGAGTTTCATGTAGCCTTCTTTGTCTTTGGGGTCGATGGTGATGACCTGCTCGAATGACTTGTAGCTGTGCTCCATGTCTCCCAAGCGGAAGTAGGTGTCGCCCAACAGCGCGTGGTATTCCTTCTTCTCGGGTTTTATCTCTATGGCTTTGTTCAGGTCGATAATGGCGTCGTTGTAACGCTCGAGGTTGACATAAACGCTGGCGCGGTCATATAGCAGTTCCGCGTCTTTGGGACTTTTCTTGAGCCGTATGTTGATGATTTCGAGCTTTTCCTCGTCGGTCATGTCGGAGTAGTCTTTCTTAGAGTTGTGGCACGAAGAAAGGCCGGCTACGACGACGATGGCCAAAATTGTGGAGAGAAGGGTATGTTTCATTTTAGTTTTAAGTTTCAAGTTTTTAACTTTGAGATTCAAGTTTCAAGTTTGATTGTTCAATTGCCATGTGTGTGCACGCACCTATTGCTTTGTCGACTGCTTTGCGGAAGTCTTTTATATCTTGCAGCCGCAGCATCGCCCTTGCTGCACTTTCGCTCACAGGCAGGCTTTTATACACCAGACACCAGTATTCCTTCATCTTGCGCAGACGGGGTATGTCGTGAGGGAAGTCGCGCTCGATAGCGTCATACAAGGTGGTGGCAAACTGTCGCGTCATTTCGGTGTAGTCACCCTCTATACCTTTTATTTTCAGTGGTAGCGTCGGATCGTATAAAACGCCTCGCCCAATCATCACGCCGGCAAGTGGCTGTCGACTAATCTCTTCCCACCGCCTGCTGACCGCTGACAACTTACTTGCTGTGCAGATGTCGCCGTTATAGATGAATGGCGCTTTCAGCATCGAGGCGGCCCTGAACACTCGTTCTTTGTCCACGCTGCCGCCATATTGCTGCTTGCCTGTGCGGCCGTGTATGGTGACGCTTGCCAAAGGGTAGTCGTTCAGTATGGGGATTATGTCGAATATCTCGTCTGCCGAGCGGTGTCCGAGACGCATCTTTACGCTGAGGCGTGGTTTGATACGGGGAACGACGTAATCCAGCACCTCGCGTATTTCGTTGGGGTAGGGGAGTATGCCGCTTCCTCGGTGTTTGGCTGCTATGCGTCGCATCGGGCAGCCGATGTTCCAGTTGACTTCGGTGTAGCCAAAATCTCCCATGCAGTCGGCCATACGCACAAACTCTTCCAACTCGTGTCCGAGTATTTGTGGGATGACGGGCATGCTTCCTTCGTTGCACTCGGGTAGGATGTCCTCCAGCTGCTCACGCCCACCGCAGTTGCCGTGCGTAAGCGATACAAACGGTGCCACACTGCTGTCGAGTGCTCTGGGAAAACACTGATAGTAGGCCCGACGGAACATCAGCTCGGTCAAACCCTGCATGGGCGCGAGTATCAGCATGACTCGCTCCTCTCTGCTCTTTTCTGTACAACGAAGCTCTTAAGTTGCTTGGTGAGTGTGGTGCCCACTTTGTTTATCGGATTGAAAAGCACTGAGCCCTCGCGGGTATTCTTCGTTATAACGTGTCCGTTGGGGTCGGCCATCAGGATGAAGCTGGTCAGCACACTCAATATGCAGACACATTTCAGCATACCCAGCACAGCTCCCAGCAATTTGTTGAGCAGCCCCACTTTCACCAGTTTGACGAGGTTCTCGGCACATTTGCCCAGGAAGAAGGCTCCGACCACCACCGCCACGAAGATAATCAGGAACGCCACCAGCACCGAGGCTTCCCCTTTGATGCCGATGAGGCCCGAAACGCTCTTGGCCAGATGGATGGCCAGATAACAGCCTGCCACTATGCCGACGAGCATGGCGAGCTCGAAGATGATGCCACGCTTGAATCCCTTGTAGATGCACCAGCAGAGGGGTATGGCCAGCAGTATGTCGAGAAAGTTCACTTGACCTCGAGCAGCATTATGTCAATCACTATCGGAGTGTAGGGGGGCAGTATGCCGGCTCCCTCTTGTGAGCCGTATGCCATATTTGAGGGTATTACGAGCGTCAGCTCGCTTCCGGCTTTCATGCCTTCCACTCCTTTGTTCCAGCCTTCAATCAATGCCAGCTCCCCGACCTTGTACGATAGGGGTTCGAACACACGTCCATCGGTTGACATTCCTCCGTCCGATGCCATTGTGTCGATGCTGGTGTCGAATAGCGTGCCGTCGAGTGTGCGGCAGACGAAGTCGGCCTTCACCTTGCGTCCTTTCTTCACGGCTTTGCCGTTGCCGGCCTTGCGGACAACGATGTAGATGCCGTCGTCGGTGCGACGCCATTTCGCCGGATGCTCGTTTATATAGCGTTCGATGAGCGACGGCTCTTCGGCTTTGCGTTGGTTCATCTCGGCAATATAGAGCTCCTGTTCAGACGCCAGGTCGGCGGGAGTCATCACGTCGTCGATTTTCACCGTGTAGAAGAACCGCATGCCGCTGCCTTTCACATATTTTTTCGGCATCTGATTATCGTCGAGGAACTTTGCCAGCTCGTCGGCAAGTATGCCGAATACAGCCACGTCGCCCTTGTGCATCATCACCAATGCGTCAGAGAGGTCGCCGAGAAAGGCTCGTTCGCCGACTTGGATTATTCTCTGCGGGTTTCCGGCGTTGCTCATAATGGTGTCGCCCTCGAAGGTGAGCGTCATCTCGCCCACCAGCACATCGCCGCGATGCACGCTCTGTGCCGCAGGGTTCGACTTGTCAAAACGGTACATCAAACCGCCGTCGGTTATGCTGAACGGCCGATCCTGTTGTCCCTGGGCGAATGTTGCGCCACAGAAAACAAAACCCATGATAACCAGGAAAAACTTCTTCATATATTGCATATAACTTACTACTAACTGCTGACTGCTATTCCCCCAACGCCGCCAGCTGTGCCTTCAGCGCCTCGATCTTCTGCTCGGCGTCGGCTTTCTTCTGCCGCTCCACGTTCACCACCTTCTCGGGTGCGCCGTTGACGAATTTCTCGTTCGAGAGTTTCTTCATCACGCTGTTGAGGAATCCTTCCATATATTTCAGGTCGGTTTCCAGCTTCTCGCGTTCGGCCGCCACGTCGATGTTCTGGCTCATTGGGATATAGTATTCCGTCGTGCCGACCATGAACGTTGTCGCCCCTTCCATCTTCTCGGCGGTGCTTTCTATTTTGCCCACGTTAGCCAGCTTCTTTATTAATCCGTTGAAGCTCTCAGCGTGGTCGCCGCGCACATAGAGGTCCAGCGTCTCCTTGGGCGAGAGGCCTTTGCTGTTGCGTGTACCGCGCACTCCGGCTATCACCTCTTGGGTGTTGGCGAAGTCGTCGAGCATACGCTGGTCGTAGAACACGCTCATCGGCATGTGTTGCAGCATGATCGTCGCGCTCTCGCAACGCTCTTTCAGCGTGTGCCATATCTCTTCGGTTACAAACGGCATGAACGGGTGCAGTATGCACATCAGTCGTTCGAATATGCCGAGTGTCGCCATGTAGGTCTCGCGGTCGATGGGGCTGCCGTATGCGGGTTTCACCATCTCCAGATACCACGAGCAGAAGTCGTCCCACACCAGCTTGTAGCTCTTCATCAGAGCCTCGCTCAGGCGGTAGTGCTCAAAGTCGTATTCGATGCCTTCCAGCACGCAAGCCATCCGCTGCTCCATCCACTGCACGCTTATCTCGTTGTCCTTGCTCTGTTTCAGCTCGTCGCTTACCTCCCATCCTTTGACCAGACGCAGAGCGTTCCAGATCTTGTTGGAGAAGTTGCGTCCCTGCTCACAGATGCTTTCGTCGAAAGGCAGGTCGTTGCCAGCGGGAGCGGTGAGAAGCATGCCCATACGCACGCCGTCGGCACCGTATTTGTCAATCAGCTCGATGGGGTCGGGCGAGTTGCCGAGACTCTTGCTCATCTTGCGTCCCAGCTTGTCGCGTACGATGCCGGTGAAGTAGACATGCTTGAACGGTACCTCTTTGCGGTATTCCTCGCCGGCCATAATCATACGTGCTACCCAGAAGAAGATGATGTCGGGGGCTGTGATGAGGTCGTCGGTGGGGTAGTAGTACTTTATTTCGTCGTTGTCCGGGTTGCGTATGCCGTCGAAGAGCGAGATAGGCCACAGCCAGCTGCTGAACCAGGTGTCCAGCACATCCTCGTCCTGGCGCAGTTTCGACTTGTCGTCGATGCCGTATTTCTCCTGCGCTTTCTTCAACGCCTCTTCCTCGTTCACCGCCACTATCGTCTCCGTCTTCCCGTTCACCTCCACATAGTAGGCCGGAATCCGCTGTCCCCACCATAGTTGGCGGCTGATACACCAGTCTTTGATATTCTCCAGCCAGTGGCGGTATATGTTCTTGAACTTCTCGGGGTGGAACTGGATAGTGTCGTCCTCGACCACTTCGAGGGCCTTCTTTGCGATGTCGCTCATCTTCATGAACCACTGAGCCGAAAGCTTGGGCTCTATCACGGCGTCGGTTCTCTCCGAGTGGCCCACCTTGTTGGTGTAGTCCTCTATTTTTTCAATCAATCCGGCTTCCTCGAGGTCTTTCACAATCTCCTTGCGGCAGGCGAAGCGGTCCATTCCCGCATATTTTCCGCCGTGCTCGTTCAGCGTGCCGTTGTCGTTGAAGATATCTATCGACTCGAGGCTGTATTTCATGCCCAAGTTGTAGTCGTTGATGTCGTGTGCCGGGGTGATTTTCAAAGCACCCGTACCGAACTCTCTATCGACATACTCGTCCATGATTATCGGCACAACTCTGCCCACGCCGGGCACTATGACCTTCTTGCCTTTCAGCCACTCGTAGCGCTCGTCTTCGGGGTGCACACACACCGCCGTGTCGCCCATGATGGTCTCGGGACGGGTGGTCGCCACCACGATGTAGCGGTCTTCGCCCTCAACAAAATATTTCAGGTAGAACAGCTTGCCGTGACTCTCCTTGTATATCACCTCCTCGTCGCTTACGGCTGTGAGAGCTTTGGGGTCCCAGTTCACCATGCGCACTCCGCGGTATATAAGCCCCTTGTCATACAGGTCGCAGAACACCCTTATCACGCTCTCGTAGCGTATGGGGTCCATCGTGAACGCCGTGCGGTCCCAGTCGCAGCTGGCGCCCAGCTTGCGCAGCTGTTTCAGTATCGTGCCGCCGTGCTCCTCTTTCCACTCCCACGCATATTTCATAAACTCATCGCGGCCGATGTCGCGTTTGTCTATGCCACGCTCTTTCAGCATGTTCACCACCTTCGCCTCGGTCGCAATCGAAGCGTGGTCGGTGCCCGGCACCCAGCAGGCGTTCTTACCCTGCATGCGGGCGCGACGCACCAGCACGTCCTGTATCGTGTTGTTCAGCATGTGACCCATGTGCAGCACGCCGGTCACGTTTGGCGGCGGAATCACCACCGTATAAGGGCGGCGGTTGTCGGGTTCAGAATGAAAGATTTTCTTCTCCAGCCAGAAAGAGTACCATTTCTCCTCAACGGCAGCCGGATTGTATCTCGAGGCTATCTCCATGAATTACAATAGTTAAAAATTAATAATACATAAAAAGCGAGTGCAAAGTTACGAAAAAAATCGTTATCAATAAATAAAGAAATTCCGCGGACAGCGGAATAACACAAATACATACTAACGCATTAACATACAAAAAACCGAAATTCTGTGACTGTAATCTACAAAAAAATATAATATTTTGCTGATTATAACCACAGAAATTAGTATATTTGCATCAATCAAAACAGGTTAAAAATATGCATATATATCGAACAATTAGTGAGTTACTCGCTAAAAAGATGCATTCGGGCAAAGCTATTGTCCTCATTGGAGCCAGACAGGTTGGAAAAACAACCCTTTTGAAGGAATATTTACAAAAACACGACCATGTGCTCTGGCTGAATGGAGACAAGATTGAGATTCGGGCACTTATGGATAATATTACCGTTGAACGTTACCGCAGTATGTTGGAAAATAATGATATTGTGGTTATTGACGAAGCCCAGCGCATAAGTGATATCGGATTGAAATGCAAGTTGCTGACAGACAACTTTCCCGATGTGCAGCTAATCGTCACGGGTAGTTCATCTCTTGATTTAGCAAACAAGGTCAACGAGCCACTGACTGGCCGCAAATGGGAATATCGGCTTTTCCCATTGTCGTATGCCGAGTTGTCAGCTCACTTTGGAGCAATGCTCGAGTGGGAGAGACTTCCACTGCGGCTTGTCTATGGCAGCTATCCCGATGTGGTGTGTAATCCAGGCAGCGAACGCGAAGTGTTGAATAACCTAACCGATAGTTACTTATATAAAGACATCCTTGTCTGGGATAGAATCAAACGTCCTGACAAAGTGGTTCGTCTGCTGCAAGCGCTGGCCTATCAAGTTGGAAGCGAGGTTTCAACCAACGAACTAAGCCGCATGGTGGAACTTGACCGTTCGACTGTTGAAAAGTACATCAATCTACTAGAACAGGCTCAAGTCATATTCCGACTTGGTGCATTCAGTCGCAACCTGCGTACCGAAATCAAGTCAAGTCGCAAAATCTATTTCTACGACAACGGTGTCCGCAACGCTCTAATCGGCAACCTTTCACCTGTGGACCTTAGACCCGACATTGGCGCACTTTGGGAAAACTATATGGTGAGTGAGTTGTTGAAGAAGAACTCATACGACCTGACCTACGCAAAATCATATTTCTGGCGCACTACGCAGCAGCAGGAGATTGACTACATTGAGGAATACGATGGACAGATGAAAGCCTACGAGTTCAAGTGGAACCCGACTAAGAAAGTCAAAGTCAGCAAGACCTTCCGTGACGCCTACCCTGACGTTCAGGTCCAAACTATTACCCGTGAGAATTATATGGAATTCCTAAAACCACAGTCGATTCTCTGATAAACAGCCTCTCCGAAATGATGAGTGGGGAGCACCCACAATCTGTTTCCACCCATCATCTTTTTACATCGAAAGACACGAAAGACACGAAAAACACGAAAAGGGATTCTATTGCGAAAAGGTGCGAAAAGGAAAGCGAAAATCATGCGAAAATTGTTTCTTGCTTCGCTCGAAACCTTGCTGGGGTGGGATTTTCACATCGAAAAACTTTATTTTTTTTACATCGAAAGACACGAAAAACACGAAAAGGGATTCTATTGCGAAAAGGTGCGAAAATGGCGAAAAATATGCGAAAATTCTTTTTGCTTCGCTCGAGGGTGTGGATTGATTACAATGTGTGAGCACAATATGGGATTGCAAATCCGGCACAACGGGTGTGTCAATCAAATAACTCGGCTGGATTTATTTTAAATTGAAGCATATTTGCGGTTTTCCGTCCACCATCGCCACCTTTTCTCTGCATTGTTATTCGTCCAATTCGGAAATTACCCCGATTAGTTATTTCGACGTCGCCATTGCCAAAGAAATTTAGGCAATAGTTCATGGGTTTTAGCGTCCACCTTGCGTTGTGTGCAACCTTTTGAGCCACAAGAATCCATTCTGCAGCAAACTCGCCACGACCTTTTAAGATGTCGCTAACAATCAAAATCTGATTGTTACTTAACCAGTCAAGTATTTTCTGTTGTTCTTTACTACTGAATTCATTTGCAAACATACGTCGTCTATCTTTTGGATTAGGAATTGTTGGAGGTAATTCTCCTGTGTATCTTCTCAGGATTGACACTATCTCCGTTGGAATATTCCATAATTCAATATATTTATCAATCCAACGCTTGTCTATTTGGTTAAATCCACTCAGATTGCTTACCAGCTTTACTTGAAGGTTCCTTACATCAATGGCCTTCTTAAGAAATATTGTTACTTGTACTTGAACATCAGTTTTATATCCTGAAAGTACAACAGCTTCAACATTTTCTATGTCCGTTATGTTGTAGCTCATTATTCGAAGCCATTGCTGAGCATCTTCGTCCAATCGCCAGTTGTTGAATTTTTGAGCGACTTCTTTTTCATTTTGAAAACCGCGCCTCGCTGTAAGGCTACCCCTTCCAATAGCACTGATTATTGGCGACATATTCTTAATGAATTAGCTATTTCTTCTACAATGTATTGAAGTACATTGATAGTCACACTATTTCCAAACTGTTTGTATGCTTGTTGTGGATTAGGGTGAATTATAAAATCGTCAGGGAAACCTTGTAAACGAGCACATTCTCTTGGACTTAATTTTCTCACAACACCGTTAATTAGATAAAGTCCCGTTTTTGCTCCGGCTCCACCACCGTATGCACTTAGTGTTATAGCATGACCAATGGGATCGTATATGCGTTCTCCTTGCCCACCTTTGTTTACTATTCCAATCTGCAGCGGCCGATTGGGAAGGTCTCCGTCAAAAAGGTTTGCTTGATTGGATATTGCGGTGCGATAAAATTGAATATCAGGTCTATTTATTATTTTTGCATCAGAAGGATTACTTTCAAGTACATCTTTCAAGGAAGATGTTTTTTTATGTTTTGGAAACTCAAATGTTGAGTTTTGGATAATGTCGTTTCTGAAACATACCATATAGATGCGTTCCCTATGTTGGGGGACTCCGAATTGTCCACTGTTTAATACTTTGGAAAACATCGTATATCCAAGTTCTTCCATCGTTCCTGCAACGACTCTGAAAGTTCGTCCATTGTCGTGTAGAGCCAGGTTCTTCACGTTTTCCATAAACACAACCTTGGGACGATGGTGCTTTACGATGCGTGCTATATCAAAAAATAGTGTGCCGCGAGTGTCTTCAAATCCTAGCCTTTTACCGCTAATAGAAAAGGCTTGGCAGGGGAATCCTCCACACAGAATATCATGAGGAGGAATCTCTTCAGCGGCAATCTTGGTGATGTCACCAGACGGCATAATGCCGTGATTGACAAAATAAGTTTCTTGTGCAGGTTTGTCCCATTCGGACGCGTATAGGCATTTTGCGCCGAAAGAAGAGAGTGCATAATGAAATCCACCAATTCCTGCGAAAAGGTCAATGAAAGAAAGACCTTCTAGGCGTTGATCTGTTACCTTTAACATTTTGTGATTGATTAGCGCATTGCTATCAATCACAAAATCGGCAACAAAAAGGGCGTGAAACTCAATTTGCGTTCAGGGAAAGCCTAGGAAGAAACCCCTGTAAGACCTGAGTTCACGCCACAATGGCGTTTACTACCGGTCTTACTAGGCTGACCTATAATGGCTTGCCTTGAACTAACTATCCCGATTTTTCAAAATCAGTTTCCTAGGCTTATTTTGAACGCGAAATGGTAGTCAATGCTTATTTTTAATGTTCTTTTCCTCTAATGTAATTTATTAATTCAAAATCTTTTGTTTCTATTTCCGTTTGTTTTCACTTTGCAAAGATACAAAAAGATAGAGAATATACAAAATCGGCGGTTGACGCTCGAAGATGGGAACTCTATTTCGAACTGTAGCAACTGTAACAACTGTAACTGTAACGTCAAGGCGTCGTACATCGGAAATGGCGGTTTGAAAATTCTTATTGACTAATGACACTTAATGACACATTGAAAGTCGAATTTGACATTTGACAATAATGACATTCGGTGGTCAAAAAAGTGAATTGTGATTAGTGAATTATTCGCTTGATTTAATTTGATTCAATTCAATTCAATGGAGCTCATGAATGCTAAGG
>JAFZTV010000108.1 GCA_017618625.1 Bacteroidales bacterium
CCATGCGTATGATGCATACGGGGTCTTACCGCCGCTGATAGTCGGGGCTAACGTTGCGCTGCCGCCGGCACATATAGTCTGGGCTGCTATGTCTCCTATGGTGATGTCGCTGTACACGTTCACCGTGAACGTCTTCTGTTTCACAGTGCCGCACCCGTCTGTCACCTTGATAGTGTAGGTGTGGCTGGCTCCGAAGGTGGCGTCTCCCGCTGGCGTGGTGTATGTCGCCGTTGTGGCTACCGGTGTGCTGCCGCCGTCTTTGTACCATGCGTATGATGCGTACGGGGTCTTACCGCCGCTGATAGTCGGGGCTAACGTTGCGCTGCCGCCGGCACATATAGTCTGGGCTGCTATGTCTCCTATGGTGATGTCCCCGTACACGTTCACCGTGAACTCCTTCTCCTTCTCGGTGCCGCACGCGTCAGTTACTTTTATCGTGTAGTGGTTTGTCGCGCCGAGGGTGGCATCGGATGTCGGGGTGGAGTATGAGGAAGTCGTCGTGCTTGTGGACACCAGCGTACTACCTTTGTACCACTTGTATGTAAATGGTTCATTGCCGCCCGTTATACTCGGGTTCAGTGTGGTCGTGCCGCCAGCACAGATTGCCTGGGCCGCTATGTTGCCGATGGTGAAATCCTTGTTTATAGTCACGTCAACATGTTCCGACTTGGTGCATCCGCCGCCTGTAACGCTTACTGTGTATGTCGAGTTTTGAGTAGGAGAAACCCTGTATGTTTCACCGTCAGCTGTACCTTCAGTTCCTGTGTATGTCCATACATATGGCGATGGTGGAGTGAAACGATACCAGCGGTTGATGCCAGGCCAAGAACTTGCCCCAGCATTTTGGGTGCTGGTTCCGTTTGTGAAATGCGTGGCTTGATGTGTTGTTGTGCTGACTGTCCATCCGTCGTTTACATTAACGCATAGACCTACTTGGTTATCAATTCCGTAACTAGCTGGTGCTGTAGAGGCATAAACCATTTGCACCGTACCATTCTCAAACAACTGAACCTGCCATTTCCACGGGTATTGACGGTATGTTGAGCTATAAGACGATTCGTTAAATTCCACAACCAGCACTCGGTTAGGGGCAGTTCCAAACACTTGCATATGGACATAGTTGCCATAATTAGAGATGTCGAAATAGCCGTCGAAGCCGAACCCGTTAATCTTGGGACTGTTATCGTTTGCGGAGGTCGAACTAAACGGTTGATAATATGAGCCTGTCCCGGTAACCGTTTGTCCTAAGCGAAGATTGCCATCGGAATTTACAGAGAACTGTGTGTAGTCGGTGCCACCAAACGGGAATGTAAATCCGATGTTTTGAAGAGCCGATGCGTATGAATCTCCCGATGATGTAATAAGGTTCGTCGTATTTGTCACATTGTACCATCTTGACGCATCGGTACCTGTTGAGAATGTATAACCAGCCAAACTATAGTCTATAAGGATATCTGTGCTCACAGTAAGTACCACCTCGGTGCCAGATGCGAGACATGTAAGCGGATTGGGATCGGATGTGATGCTAACGTTATATTCTTCAAAGTTGGCGACAAGTGTGCGGTTGCTGGTGGCGGTGAATGAGTAGGTTGCGTCGGTTGAAACCTGTGTGCCGTTCTCTGTCCAGTTCACAAATCGGTAGCAGTTGTTGGGCGTTGCGGTAACAGTAAAATTATCACATTTGTTACTCACTCCTACTTCTCCACCTGCCGCAGGACTTGCAGAGACCGTAACAGTGTAGCTTGACGGCATATCTACTGCTTCGCATACGCTGAATTTTAGTTGGTTCTTGACAGTCTCCTGAGTTCCAGTGTAAGAGCCTGGACTTGACGGGTCGTAGTTTGTACCATCGCTATAAACACGTATTGCTTGATTGCCGTTGGCAGGATACACACGGCAGGCCATGTGTGGAGCACCAGTATATGCTCCAGAATTGTCATCGATGATAACAGCCAGGTTGTTGCCGGTGTATGCAAATGGTGTGTCGAATCCAATTACCGTCCATGTGTTTGCCGCCATGGTAACTTCTCCTCTAAAAACTCTGTTGGCGTCAGTCACTGTCATCCAGTCCGTAGTACTGGTAAACGCTGTCCTGTTTGTGTTTACAAGGTAGATGTCATAAGTACGAGTTTTGACAGCGCCTTCATTGTAGAATGCTATGCTGGTGATATTTCCAGTTTTGCCTATCTCACATGGTTCATATATCTGCTGTGTAAGTGAATAATTATAATAGTTGAATGACGGCAGATATTGATTTGTTTCATTTTGCGAATAATCACCGACATAGGCTGTGTCGGGGTCATCGCAAGGAGGGGCTATAATGCAAATATTATCGACCGAAACTGTCTGTATATCATACCCAGTATTTGTAAATCTAAATGCCAGGCGAGCACCACTCGGCAATGATGATGTCAGAGTATAGCTATATGACGCACAAGAGGTTGTGAGCGTCGGTGTGTAAAGCGCAGTAAATGTTGTGCCTCCTGTTATATATCCAAGCGATAGAGTTCCAGATGCATTTATACAGCTTTCAAATGACACTTGATAGCCAGATGTTAATCCTGATATTTCTGGCATGATAACGGTTGATGTAGTGGTCAATTGCGATGCTGCCGACATGATTATCGCATTGTTGCCTTCGCATGGCAATGCATCACTCGTGCCATTGTAAATATGTGGTGCGCAACCCATGTTGTCAGGATTGTCAAAAATCCTATCCCAGCAGTCAGGAAGCCCCGAGTCTGTGGCCTTGCTATCAGATGGCGTAGCATAGTCTTCAAAATCGAAGCATTGTGCGGAGAAGGTACTTGCACATGTTACAGTTATTACCTTCGTAGCCACTGCCACGCAGTATATTCCATTTACCTCCAATACTGCGGTGATGGTGACGGTACCGGTATGGTGAGCCGTCACTTCTCCACTGCTGTTTACGGAGGCGACACTGTTGTCGCTGCTATGCCAGGTTATAACATCCCCTGATGCGCTGTGGTTTGTTGTAGCAGTTAGCGTGGTCGAGCCTGTTGAAGTGATTGTTGATTGTCCAGAAATTGTAAGTGTACGTGGGGTAGTACAGCAATTCTCGGCTGTTATTTCAGCCGCCCATCCTGCGTATTGCTCGTCTTCGGTGTTGCCGTCATCGGCAGCCCATACTACTGTCATTGTGCCACTTGTGCAGGTATAGGTCTGTCCAGGTGTTATGTAGTATGTGGCGCCGTTGTTGGTTGTTTGACCTTCTGCTGATCCAAATGCCAATTTAGTACCAGTGCCGACAGGACCGTCCCAAATCGTCAAATAGTCATAATTTGCCTGAGTATATGTATGTCCATGCTCAAACATGGAAAAATTAATATTGATATTGCCAGCAGAGGTGAATGTTGCAGTTTGAGTTCCATTGATATGGTTGTAGGGTCCATTTTTGCCCCCATCGTCGTAGAAGCAATATGTCGAGCCGCAGGCAATGGTGCGGGTCAACCCATCAGACATATCGAACGACTCATCGCAAGTGCTCGTCACCGCTGGACACGACACGCATACGTCGTCTATGCCACATGCCCAATAGCCTCCGTTTGTCACAACCCACCTGAACGCTATGTAGGCATTCGATGGTACGGTGTAGTCACTCAAATCAACAGTTTCTTGTGTCAAAGTCGCTACAGCGGCCATTGTCTTCAATCTTACAAATCCCGCACATCCAGCTGCAGTTTGTGCTGTGACATATCCTATATCAAGAGTTCCATAGCCAGCATTCTCATGTCTATACCAAAAAGAAATAGTGGCGTTTGTCGGGCAGTCGTCGTTTTTGGGCATAACGACATAGGCCGTGTTGTTTGCGTTGGTGCCGGACTCCATATTGATGGACTGCGAGCCGCTGTGGTAGTAATTGTAACTGTTACCGCTGGTGACATGCGGTTTAACAATATTGGTGCCTGTAGCTGTTGTGTAAGAGAACCACCCTGTGGGCATGTTTCCCGCCGCGTTATATGCCGTGCCGCTGACACCCTCAAAACCTTCGCAGTCAGCTTCGGAAGAATTAGTAGTATATGTAAAAGTTGTCTTGGGGATGAATTGTTGGCGACTCCCATTGTTTGAATTACCATTGGATGAATTATATGTGTAATATCCTTGATATGTTGATTGAGACACTCCATACCAAGAACTCGATTTGTATGTTCCTCCACTTGTAGCGGATATTTGCACTATGATGCTCCCTCCCGTATAGGTAAAGGATGAAACGTTGAAATTGAAAGTGTGCTCAGACGCGGAGTTGGCGCTATAGGACGTGTTTGTGTAAACTGTTGTGCCGCCGTTGCCCAGTAGCCCATTTGCCGAATAGGCTGTCGTTCCAGTATTGGAGAGTTTAATTGTGAGATTATTTGCCACCCAGGCTGCTGGTGAACTCTGATATAATGTAATGGCGGTTATCACGCTGCCGTTTGGAAGTGCCGTCAATTGTGATGCTGGAATAATGTATTCACTCGTAAATCCATAGTCACAATAGTATGTATACATAGGCACATAGCTATTTGTACTTGTGCCATTTGCCACTGTCACTTGCTGTCCCCAACTCACATTGCCCATTGCCATCATCGCCACCAAAGCAAAGGCGGCCATCATGCGTCGGAAACCACTATAACTGAACAGGGCGTTGATACGGCCTTGATAGGGCGTTGATAGAGCCTTGGTAGGGCGTTGATACGACCTTGGCACTGCGTTGGTACGGCCTTGGTTCCGACCAAACACAGACCTGATACAGACCTGATACAGACCTGACACAGACTTGACAAGTCCATTCGCATCCTTCGATGTGCGTGCGTGTTCCATATTTACACTAGTCGTTTTCATGTCTTCGCTGTTGTAATAATCTTTCATAACTCCGCGTGTTATTTTGATGTTGGTTGTTGTTTGGTTTGCGTTGGTTGTTTCAAATGGTCAAGTGTCGAGGGTCAAGTGTCGAGGATCAAAGTTTTCGTTATTTTATTGTTTTTATATATATTTAGTATCAGTAATTAGTTTTTTCTTTGGTTTTTTATGGGGTGGTGGGTTCGATTGATATACTGGCGTCGAGGTGATTGATCGTTACATGGAATTCTTTGGATTGGGCGCAGGTGGAGGGGTCGGGGGTGAAGGTGAGGGTGTCGGAGTCTCCTGATTCGGGTGGGGTGTAGCTTGTTCCATCTGAGATAGTGCCCGACGAGGCCGACCATGACCAGGCTCCTATAGAGAGGTCTGCTCCACCAGGGTTAGTCGTTGTGGGTAGCGTAACCTGCATTCGATTGCAAAATGATGGCATGTTGAAGTTGACGACGGGTTCCCAAATTGCGTAGAGGTAGTCATCGCGCTGGTATATGTCAGCTGCGACCAAGGTAACTTCGTTTGCATATCCAGCTTCTCGGTAGTATTTACCACTGACGCTGTTGTAATACAGGAAGTTCGGGGTGCACTGCTTCACGGTGTCGGGGATGGTGGATCCGGGAATATTTTTCTTGTACCAACCTTTGAAGGTGTAGCCTTCGCGTGTGGGTGCTTCGGGGATGGAGGGCGTTGGCGGATCCGTCACGTTGATGCCCAACGAGGGGTTGGCTCTGCCAGTACCATCGACACGCACAGGAGTACTGATGCCGTCGTTTTTGTACCATACTATGAAGGTATAAGTGGGAGCTTCCTTATCCACATACTCGGCGCGGAGTTTAACCGTGTAGTCAGCTCGGTAGTCGATGTAGGTAGGATGACCTGCGGGTGGTGTCGTACTACCAGGTTCAGTTGGCTCACAGTCTGACTCACTGCCGGGAGCGCACCATCTTGCATTCTCCACCTTAGCATTAAGTTTGAGGACTGTAAAGGGATTGCCTGGGTAGATGCGGGAGTTGGAGACGTCGTCATACTCTCCTGTCGAAGTATTATAGGTCTGCAGCACCCAATGAGAGAATTCCTTGTTGGCTGGCGGAGTGCAAGCATCCCTGGCTACCGCATGGACGTTGTCTTGATACTGGTATGTTGCATTAGAAGAGGTTTGTCCTCCGTTGCAGTCGAATTTCACCGTGATACCGTCGGCACCGCGCAGCTTAGCACGCCACTTGCCGTAGAGGTCGTACTTCTTGGTGATCCAGAAACGTTCCACATCGTTATTTGTAGTGGCGCCGTTGCCCCACTTATCCATCGGGTCAGTAAAGTCGGTGGATTTGTCGTATGTCGCGAGGTTCGGATTCGATTCATTCAGCACAACGGCATCTGCATTGAACGATTGTGTGCAGGCTACGTCAGTGAACCATCCTGCAAACTCATAGTCTTCACGTCTGCCTGTGGGTGCACTGATACGGTTTCCGTAAGCAACACGAAAGCACATCTCTTGTTCGTCGGAGCCCCAGTTAAGAGATGCGTCGGTGCCAGCATTGGGGTGTAGGAAAACACGGTATTCAATCTGACGCCATTTGGCGAACACCGTGACTCCACCCTCTGGCATCTTGTCGAAAGTGTATCTATTGTTGCATGTAGCATCGGCATACCATCCCTCGAACACATAACCTTCTGGAGTAGTGCCAGGACGATAATCGCCCCTGTTTGAGATATCCGCACGATAGGCTATGTTCTCTACTCTATGTAGTCTGCCACGCGACGTCTCGCTTGAAAGACGGTTTCCCCTACCATCGTAATAGGCACCATCCATATATGTGATGGAATACTTTTTACGAGTATAGTAGAAACTGACGGTACATGTTGCGTCTGGATTATTATAACAATAACCATGATCGTCACCATTATTTATGGAAACTTCCGCTTGGTTTACACCAAGTCGATCATAACCTATCATGTTAAAAAAGTCCTCTTCTTTTGTTACCCATGCATAATTTGCGCCAATCGTCCTATGAAGAACGAACTGTATTCCAGCACCACTCACCGTGTTATTGTTGTAGTCATACAGGGTTCCAGGGCCGGCAATAGTACCAGCGGTACCCGGCAAAGCCTCAACATAGTAGTTAATTGTTTTCAATTGACGATCCGCCACATTCAAATGATATGTCTCATCTTTGTTTGGCATCACGTCAATATAAACAATAACATCGTTTGCCGTTCCCGTACTTTGAGGGTCCCAACGTTCACCATTATTGTAGGTCACACCGTTTGTGCCAACTATGGGGAAATTGTCTCCTATATATTGACCATACAATGCGGTGATAACTTTGATGTCTAGCCAACCATAATTCTGGGTATAAACTTGTCCAGTATATTCATTGGAATATGAATAACCGAACAACCAAGAACCCGATCTCGTTCTCCACCACCTATTATTATTGCGATACAGATATACTTGTGTATAACCACCATTCCCGTCTGGAATATAATAATTTCCATTAGATGTTGAATTCGATACAGTATAAGAATAACCCTCCGCTTGGAACCTCAACGTATGTCGATTTCTTCCATAATATACATTTCGCACGGCATTGCCTTCAGTGTTAATTTGAACATTCTGACTAATTGAGTCAAGATGGAAACCAGTATAATCGTGACCCGTCACCTCTGTTCCACGATAGTTTCGGCCATTGATGGTGGCGTATGTTCCATTGTTTGTGACAGGGATGTTTTGTCCTACTGTGCCGTTCAATGTAATCGCTGTGTCAAAGTCGAATCCATCACCTTCCACATTCTGCTTCCATACGATAATTGTATAGTCAGCATTGTTCTTGGGGTTCCATTTGGCGTAGATATGAGTATTTTCTGTCAGTGCTCCACCAAATGAGAACCGAACTCCACCAGGAATTCCACCTTCCGTGGCTGGCGCACCCGTCCACCATCCATCAAAAGTATAGCCATTGCGCATCATCGACAATGGAGGTGTTGGGTTCACCGTGACAGCTCCGGCATTGACAAAGTCAGCGGCCTTATAGGTGGCACCTTTACCGTTCTCGTGGTAGATAAGCCAGTGACCCTCGGAGACTGTGTCGTAGAAGACAACATCGCCTCTTATCGTGATACCAGTGCCGTTGGTGTAAAGCCGGTTGGTCGTGTGTCCGGAGATATTGTCTCCACCTGTAAGGACCTTCCAGCCCTCGAACTTTTGGGAGTTCGAGGGTGGGGTGTAAGCGGCACTGACAGTATAGCTCTTAGTGGGCGTGCCCTCGCTCGCAAGGAAGGATATATCACTGGTGGCAAGCACCACTCCGTTCTCATCCAGATAGGAGACAGTGTATGACTTGAAGAGCATGGCGTAGAAATGCAGCTCGGTGCCGTCGGTAACACCGGCGGCGAGCCTGTTGCGTATGCTGTCGCGCACCATTGCAAAGGTAAGTCCTTGCGAGGCGTTGGCTGCGGTGTATGAAGCATTGGCAATCCATCCACGGAACTGCTGACCTGAAGGCACCGTGCCTACGCCTGGGTTATAGACGATGGTGTCGAAACCGTGTCCGACAGGGATATCAGCTCTCTTGACATATACGGTCACCACCTGTCCGTCAGCACGATGGAAAGAGACCTTCAGACGGTTATAGTCGCCTGACTGGGCGATGATATAGACTGAGAAGGAAGGTGCGGGGAAAGTAATCCTGCCGTTCTCAGGCGAGACGGTGGCGATATATTCGAGGCCGTTCCTGCCTTCGTGGTAGATGTCAAGCAGCTGTCCATCGACAAAGCCGGGGTCGGTCATGGTTACCAAGGCAGGCTCTTCCGGCTGCGGTTGCCATTCGCGGCCATCCTTGGAGACGTTGATATCGTAGGCACCATAGAGACGTTTGCCGTTGGGCGAGGTTCGCTTAACAGGGACGGCACTGACGGAGGCATTCTGGACGCCACTCACCTTAAAGGTCAGCGGAGCGGCGGATCTCTGAGCCGAAGCGGTATGGGGCAGTGCGAGTAAGAATAGGAGCGCAGCCGCGAAGAGAGACAATGATCTCATTCCTCGGGTGGCGATGCGAGTTCTGAATCTTTCTATGCTATGTCTGCGATTCTGGTTCATCTTGGATTGAAGTGGATGTTAGATGTTAGCAGTTAGATGGAAGATGGTTTGATAGTTTGATGGTTTGATAGTTTGATTAATCAATGGTTTGGGTTAAGGATTAATGGGATTGCGTTAATGTGTTTACGATTTACTGTTTATGAGTGGTTTGTCGAGAGTCGAGAGTCGAGGGTCGAGGGTCGAGAGTCAAAGTTCAAAGTTCAAGGTTCAAGGTTCGGTGGTCGGTGGTTAGTGATCAGTTTTATGTTGATAGGTGGATAGGTTTTTTGCTGGTTTTTAGTTGTGAGGTGTGAGTTTTAAGTGGTTGACTTATCTTGTTATCCAGTTTTCGAGCTTGATTCCTGTGAGATTTTTAAAGTCTTTGGTGTTCTCGGTTACCATCGTCATGTCGTTGGCGACAGCTGTGCAGCCTATGAGCAGGTCGAAATCGTCGTCTATTGGAGTTCCCTTCAAACGCAAACGGGCTTTCTCACTTGCTGCCATATCAATAGCATTGTCTATCGGAAGAACATCTACGCTATTGAGCATCTCGTTTAACTGGTCTCGCTGGTCGATCCCGTCCCGCTGAAACAACAACTCGGCCCCATATTTCAACTCCATCGCCGTAAGTTCTGATATATGACAGTTATTTGAGCCAACTCTTGCTATCGCTTTGTTGACGTCGTATTTCCCTCGTAATAGAAAAACGCAGATATTTGTATCCAGAAGGTATTGCATCGCTTACTATTCGATTGTTTCTCTTTTGAATGTTCGTGCCGACTTCAACTCGGCAATAAAGGCATCTGCATCTATCCTGTCGTCCGACCAGACACCGTAGAACTGATCCAATGTGGTGGACTTGTCTTTCTCATGCGACATCTCATTCGGCCGGGAAGCGAGGATTCGCTGGAGGTCGGGGTGCAAACGAGAGGGGTCGAAGGTGGATTTGGCCGGGGCGTGCTGACTCATCCAGAGGTCAACATTCTCCTGCAACCAGCGGGAGATGGCTTCCGTCCCGTCGAGTTCGGGATTGATGCTACGAAGTCTTGCTTCGTCGATGTTTATGGTGACTGTACACATGGG
>JAFZTV010000109.1 GCA_017618625.1 Bacteroidales bacterium
CATCGGCGACATCGCCTTTGCCCTCGGCTTCGATGAACAGGGTTCCTTCGCCCGCTTCTTCAAGCGCGAAACTGGGATGACGCCGACGGAGTATAGAAATCGATAAAATTCCGCAACCCGAGTCTTCGCCTGGATTGCGGAATTTTCTTCCTTCGTTCGTGTCATTCTTATTTGATTGCAAAACATATTGTCCTGTCCACGGACAAGATGGACAGTTTGGACAATATTATCAGAAACTAAACTGATGTTACTGGAAGAAAAATAGTACTATCAAAATATACCTCCCGACCGATGGCGACCGGCGGGGTGGAGGTTTGTCTGGTGTGGGAACTCAATTTTTTCGCACCCGGACGCAAAAATTTCGTCTGTTAATAAAAAAAGTTGTATCTTTGCAAACTCATTATGCGTGTGCCTGTGGAGAAAAAAGTAGATACAAGGATACAGTTTAGTGGCTTGAAGCCAGGTGTTTACGAGTATGATTATAATGTAGATGGGGCTTTTTTCTCGCAGTTTGAAAACGATGATTTGAGAGAGTGCAACGTTGATTTCAGGGTGAAATTGGAGCGAAAAGAGCGGTTGCTGGTGTTCGATTTTTCATTTTCGGGAACGGTGGTGATGGAGTGCGACAGATGTCTCGGAAAAATGAATGTGCCTCTGAGTGGAAAGCAGACCCTCTTTGTGAAGTTCGGCGAGGAGCAGGAGAGCGAGGACGAGAATGTGGTGTTCCTGCCCGAAAGCGAGAGCGAGATTGATTTGGCGCAGTGGATGTACGAGTATGTCGCAGTCGAGTTGCCGATTGTCCACTGCCACCCCGACGACGAGAACGGAAACCCCACATGCGACCCCGAGATGCTCAAGTACATAAGCGAGGGGAATGAGGACAACCGGCAGGATGCCGACCCACGCTGGGACGCGCTGAAAGCCCTTAAAGATGAATAAATAAACAAATAAAAAATAATAATTATGCCACATCCAAAACACAGATTCTCACAGACGAGAACTGCCAAGAGAAGAACTCATGACAGTTTGGAGAAAGCTCAGCTGACCACCTGCAGCAACTGCGGTGCCCAGGTTATGTATCACCACGTATGCCCCGAATGCGGTTACTATCGCGGTAAACTCGCAATCGAGAAAAACGCCGAAGCATAACAACAGCTGCTTTCAAGTACAAAGACCGGACTTCTGAAGTTCGGTCTTTTTTTTGTCCCCGACAAACTATTTTCGCTTCCGATACGTTATCATATATCGGATGCACAATCTGTCGTCCGCAATTCAACATATTCGCTTATGAAGAAACATTTCTTTTTCGCAATGCTTGCCTGCCTACTGATGACCTCTTGCGTCACTCTCGGCAAGTACGAAGACCTCGAATCCCGCTACAACCAGACGGTCAAAGACCGCAACCTCGCCAAACGCGAGCTGAAAGAACTCCAGGATGAGAACGCCGAACTCCAGCGCCTCAACCAGTCGCTCTCAGTCAGCAATCAGGACCTCTCTGCCGCCAAGTCGCGCTACGAGCGCTCGGCCGACAGTCTCCGCCGCGAACTCGAGAAGGCTCGCCACAACTACGACACCACGATGGAGAACTACCTCCAGCAGCTCTCCGGCAAAAACCGCGACCTCGCCAAATCGCAGAAACAGCTCTCCGACCGCACTCGCGAGCTGAACGAAAAAGAGGCCGCCTTCGCCGAGCGTGAACGCGAACTCCTCGCTCGCCAACAGGCTCTCGAAGATCAGGAGGCAGCCGCTCGTGCCGCCCTCGCCGCCAAAGAGCAGGAGGTCGAGAATATCCGCAACGCCGTCACCAAAGCCCTCACAGGCTTCACCGACAAAGGCCTCAAGGTCGAAACCCGCGACGGCAAAGTCTATGTCTCTATGGAGAGCAAACTGATGTTCGCCTCCGCCAGCTGGGAAGTCTCCGACGAGGGTAAGAAAGCCGTCAAGGAACTCGCCAAAGTGCTCGAGGAGAACCCCGACCTCGACATCCTCGTCGAGGGTCACACCGATAACGACGCCTACAAAGGCCGCACCGACATCAAGGACAACTGGGACCTCAGCGTCATGCGCGCCACCGCCATCCTCAAGCTCATACTCCAGTACGGTCCCAAGATCGACCCGCTGCGCATCGAAGCCTGCGGTCACGGTGAATACGCCCCCAAGGTCGAGAACAGCTCTGCCGCCAACAAGGCCCAGAACCGCCGCACCGAAATCATCCTCACCCCCAAACTGTCAGAGGTGCTCAATATCGTGAGATAACAGGGGAGGGGTTAATCGCAACTATTCTCAGGCAGGCATCCTTCGGTTGTCTGCCTTTCCTTTTTCTCGCAAAATACATCCAGCGCCACCACTACCGCTGTAAATCCCCAGAAGGGTACCGACAGCTTGTCGGTGTCGAGGAAGTTGTTGAACGCCCCGTGTACGTAGTATGTCAGCAGGCTCAGCGTAAACGCCAACGCCACATTTGCCACAGGCTTCGATTTGGCTGAGCGATAGACCTTCACTCCCGTCGCGAAGGTCAGCAGAAATACGGCTGTGATAAACAGCGTCCCGGGCACTCCCTGCTCCGTGAGCGGTCCTATATATTCGCTGTGGGCGTTGCCCAAATCGCCTGCGTTGGTGCTTATGACCGAAAGCTGGTAGCTGCGTTGGTAGCTGGCGTAGAGGAACTGGTACGTCCCGGGTCCTGTGCCCAACACAGGATGTTCTTTCCACATCCTCAGCGCCGATGCCCATCGGTTCAATCTCTCCAGGTTACTCGCATCGGTCGATATGTTCGACATCGACTTCACTTGGCTCGCCAGCTCGGTCGAAGAGTCGGTGCTGTTTTTCCCCATCTTGTATAGCAGGTCGCCCTGATAGGTGAAAAACAAACCCACACCTACGGCAAAGCACACCATCATCCACTTTATCTTCATGCCAAGCCTTACGGCGAAGAACACTCCCACAGCCGCCACCACACTTATCCACGCCGCCCTCGAGAACGAGAGGTACAATCCCATAACCAGAACTCCGAACAGCGCCACCCACCACAGTCGTGCCCATCCTTTACTGTTGCGGCTGAAGATATAGTAGAACGCCGCCGGTAGAAACAGCGCCAACACGCAGCCGTAAGCCGTATGGTCGTTATAGAACGGCTTCATCGCATGGTGCAGCGTACTTAGGTCGTGCAGGTGCCCCATCGTGCGCGCTGTCGTGATAAGAACCACCACAATCAGTCCTGTTGCGTAGCACCAGAAAAACTGCCGTATCCTCTTGGTGTCTCTGAATGCGTAGGCGCCTGCGAAAAAGAACGGTATCACAAACCACAGGCGTGCGGCCGTATATTTGAACGACACCAACGGCAACTGCGATGTCGCCGATACCACCACCATCCACACCAGCATCACCATCACCGCTATCGACACGGGATGCCGCAACAGCCGTTTGTCGTAGGCTTTCTCTATGGTGCTCCTGATAAGAAAAACCACCGTCAGCAGTATCATCATCGGCTCGGCAGGCAGCGACAGCTCGCTCTCTCCAAGCACAGCCACATTCACCGACAGCGGCGTCACCAATGCCGTCGCCATCAGCGCAAGGTCCATATTTTTCAAGAACAGCAACACCAGCACCAATGCGGCGGGTACTGCCATGAACCAAAGCTCTTTGTGCATGGCCAGCACGTAGTTTATGGCTAGAAACAAAACCACCACCGACATCGCGATGACGGCTTTATAGTTGCGTCTCAAAAAACTCCGCAAATCCAAACCGAACAACTAAAAACTTGAAACTAAAAACTTACAGCTTAATACTTACAGATTAAAACTCAACCATTACTCCTTTATTCTCAAGTCGTCGTTCTTCACATACTCCAACACGATGAGTGCCGCAATGCATATAAGCAGTGCGCCGAGACTTCCTGCAAGGATGATGGCCAGACGTTTCGGATAAGCCTTCTTGTCCGCCACAGTTGCGCGGTCGAGTTTGAACTTGTGGCTGACAGGCGTCTCCATATCGGTTAGCGTCACCGCCATATATGATTCTATGCCCGCCAGTTCCTCGCATTTGCTGTTCAGCATCTGCGTCAAGCTGTAGCTGTTCTTTGGTGTTGTCGTCAGAGAGTCTTGCAGCTCCGCTATCTCTGCTCGTAGTTTCTCGCTCGTTCCCTTCATCAGTTCGTAGGCGTTCAGTGCCCTCTCGCGCTGTACGGCGCGGCTCAGAGTGTCGTAATATGTTACAATAAAGTTTGCGATGTCCGCTGCCCACTGTGGGTCGGAATCCATAACGGATACCTCCACCGCCAGGTTATTCGTCCGCTTTGCCGTCACGTTCCCGTGGTAAATCTTCTGCATCTTGAACATCTTGTGCGCGTCGCCCTCGTCAATGGCGTAGTGGGTCAAGAGGTTGAAACGGCTGCACACTGTGTCGCGCATCGTCTGCGAGTTCAGTATCTCCATCGCGTATTCGCAATCCTCCTCGTCGCCGTAGTCGAGGAAGTCATACGTGTAGCGGTCTCCCAGAATGGCCTTCGACAGGCGGTTCGAACTTGTCGGGAAGAACACCGCTGTCGATTTGAACATCGGCTTTATGAGAAAGGCGGTGAGCGTCGATGCCACCAACCCCAACGCAAAAGCTGCTACTATCACTTTCCACCATTTGGCTACAAACGCCACCGTGGCGTTACCGTGCTGTTTTGTTGTGTTTTCCATCTTCTACAATGTAATAATATTTAATAACGCCAATAGATTAATCTTATTGCCCATAACGAACTGCCACGTTCCGAGAAACTGTTTGAATTTGATTGATGAATTTTATTATGGACATGGACGAGCAGATTTTTCGCCTTATCAAAGGCGCAATGGGTGTCCATTGTAACTGAGAGAAGGTGGAAAATATGCCGTTCAGGTGCTTTAAGAAAAACATTGAATTAAATTTAAACAGTTTCTTCAACTTTTTTCTAAAATTTTTCACTTTTTTCTTGCATGATATAAATCTTTTTGTACCTTTGCAGTGTCATAGTAAACTAATACACTCAAATAACACAATGCAAATAACAAATAATCAGTCGAATAATTAAAAACAACAGTTATGATAGAAATTAAAAACTTAGGATTCTCCTACAAACACACCCCCGTTTTCGACAACATCTCGTTGTCGTTCGACAAGGGTTGCATCTATGGTCTCCTCGGCGAGAATGGCGTCGGCAAGACCACCCTGCTCAAAATCATCAGCGGCCTTCAGCGTCCCCTACACGGTAGTTGCACCGTTGACGGCGTTGACTCGTTCAAGCGCCTGCCGTCGTTCCTCGAGGACATCGTATTCCTTCCCGACGAGGTCCGTCTGCCGCACGACGTCACGCCCGCCAAATATGTCGGCGAGTGGGGTCGCTTCTATAAAAACTATTCGCAGGGCGTCTTCCACGAGCTCATGCACGAACTCGATGTCGATCCCGACAAGCGCTTCCGCGAGATGTCCTACGGCCAGGTGAAGAAGTCGCTCATCTGCTGCGCTCTCTCACTCGGCACCTCCTACGTCCTGCTCGACGAGCCCACCAACGGCCTTGACATACCCTCCAAGAGCGACTTCCGCCGCATCCTCTCCAAACGCGCCGACGAGAACACCTGCATCATCGTATCCACCCATCAAGTCAAGGATGTCGAGAACCTCATCGACCCGATTATCATCATCACCAACAACGACGTGCTGCTCAACGCCAGCGTCGAGGAAATCACCAAGCACCTCTATTTCGAATACGGTGCCGCCAAGCGCGACGACGCCCTCTACAGCGAGATGCTCCCGGGCGGCTACATGAACGTTGTGCGCAACGACAGCGGCGAAGAGAGCCTCGTCAACATCGAAGGCCTCTTCAACGCCGTCCTCAAAAACAGCCGCATCGTAAAATCAATGTTCCAATAACACTTACAGCTTAAAACTCAAAACTTAAAACTGATAATACCATGAATAACACATTTGATTGGAATCGTTTCAAGAAGCTCGTCGCGATGGACTTCCGCGGCATGTGGCCTCGTTTCGGCATGTCTATGCTCATAATAACCCTCATCCCCGCAGCAATATGGATTTTCTGTGCATTGCTGAATTTCATACCCAATGTCGATATTGAAATACCTGCGGTAGCGCGGTGGATCATATTGGGCACTTTGGTGTTCATCTGCGTCATAATGGCGCCGTCGGGTATGTTCAAGACCTGCAACCTGCCCAAGGACGGCATCTACTATGCGATGCTTCCCGCCTCGCATCTCGAGAAATACTTCAGCCAACTGCTCTATTGCGTCATCGTATGCCCGTTGATGTGCCTTGTGGCCGGTGTGGCAGTTGACCTGATTCTCACCCTCCTGCCTTTCGGTGCTTACCATGAGTGGCTCTGGGAGCCTTTCGGAAAGCTTGACGAGATCGACATTCAACTCGCAACTGCCGCTAACGAAGGAGCGGTAGAGGCGGTGCAGTTCCTGAAATTCGTTGCTTCGGCAATGGTATTCACTCTCATCGTTTCGTACCTTTTTTACAGCGCAGCCTTCATGTTCTCCAACACCATCTTCAAAAGCCACAAGGTTTTGAAGACCATCCTGGCTTTCATCGTCATCAATTTTGTGTTGTCGTTTATCACCAGCCCGATTATGTTTGGTACAATGTTCGCCGGAATGGAGAATATCGGAGATACGGTTCCGGAAGGATTCTTCCAGACATACAGAACTATTATGATTGTCAGCAATGTGATCTCCACGATAATCACCGTCGGCCTCTTCGTCTGGACCTACTTCCGCCTCAAACGCATGAAGTACTAATTTCAATTTTCAACTTTCAACTTTCAATTCGAATCATGGACTTCAAGAAACAAAAACCCATATATCTTCAGATAGCCGACACCATGTGTGAGCGGATTCTGAGTGGCGAGTGGAAGTCCGACGAGCGCATCGCCTCCGTCCGCGAGGTCGCCGAGCAGCTGGGTGTAAACCCCAACACCGCACTCCGCTCGTTCGACTATCTGCAAAATGCCGAAATCATCTTCAACCGCCGAGGGGTGGGCTATTTCGTGGCTCCCGACGCCAAGACGCGTGCCCTCAACCTCCAGCGCGAGTATTTCCTCAACGAGGAACTGCCCTACATCGCCTCGCAGATGCGTGTCCTCGGCCTCACCTTCGACGACTTGAAACATCACGCCGAAAAAATGTAAAATGTAAAAAAAATCAATAATCAATTAAACAACACAATCATGAAAATTTGTAAAGAATATCGCGAATTAGCGGCACAGTCGTTGTCCCGCAAAATGTGGCCCATCGTTCTGGGTACTTTGGTTCTCACTCTGATCTCGAGCGCATCGGGCTTGCTGCTCACCATCTTTGTGGTGCTGCCCATAGCGTTTAGCTATGTGTGGCCATGTTGCAGGTCGTACGTAACGAAGAAGATATCGACTTCTTCGACCGCATGTTTGCCTGCTTCTCCGACGGCAAGTACTCCCGCTTCCTCGAGATTTCGTTCATGAAGGCTTTGTACACCTTCCTGTGGACGCTCCTGTTCCTCATCCCGGGCATCGTCAAGAGCTACTCCTACGCTATGACCTACTACATCGCTGCAGACAACCCTGAGTTCTCGTCAGAGGAATGTATCCACCAGAGCCGTATGATGATGAAAGGTCACAAAGGCAAACTCTTCCTCCTCGACCTGAGCTATATTGGCTGGCTTATCCTCAGCTGCTTCACATTCGGCATACTGCTCCTCTGGGTTCAACCTAAGATGGAGGCCGCTCACGCTCACTTCTATCAGGACCTCCTGGCCGAGCGCGCTGAAAAAGTAGAGGAAACTCCTCGTTTCGCCGAATAAACCAAATAAAACAACCGCACTATGAAAAGAATAGCTTTCACTCTGGTTATGTCCGCCCTTATGGTACTCTCTTTCACGAGCTGCTTCCATATTAATAAGGACGACATCAAGATTTTCTCGAAATACGAACACGCCGCTCAGTACAAACCTGGCAGCGAGCCGATAGCAAACGCCGTTTCCAAACTCGAAATCGACTGGTTTTCCGGCAGCATCGCCATCGAGTCCTACGACGGCTCCGAGCTGACCTTCTCCGAGTCCTCCGAGAAAGCACTCACCGAAGAGACTACCATGCACTACTGGCTCGAAAACGGAAGAACCCTGCACATACAGTTCGGCAAGTCGGGCGTCAGGTTCAAGAACTTCGACAAGCAGCTCACCGTCAAGGTGCCGGCCGCCTGGAACCTCGACAAAATCGAGGTGGATGCGGTTTCCTCCGACGTCACGGTCACTGGCCTCACTTGTGGCGAGCTCGAGCTCGACGGCGTCTCTGCGGGGATGACTATGAGCAAATCCACCGTTCGCTCGCTCGACATGAACACCGTCTCCGGCTGTCTTTCCGCCGACTTCTCGGCTGCCGATTCGGCTGCCGTCCAGCCGCAAAAGATATCGCTCGAATCTGTCTCCGGCAGCGCCACTCTCTCGTGGCCCGAGGCTTGGGGTTTCTCCGCCGAGATGGAGTCGGTCAGCGGCAAGTTCAACTGTCCTTTCGCCACCCAGGTCTCCAAAGGCGAATACACCTATGGCAACGGCGCCACCGAGATAGAGATGGAATCCGTCTCCGGCAGCTTGTCCATCGAACATTGACCACAAAGCTCTAACTACTTTTTTCAGCCCCGTGCGACCTTCGTTGCGCGGGGTCTTTTTTTCTTCTGTCGCCGCTTCCGTTGTCGCGTTGCTAAAATCATGCAATCCCAAATTGCCACATTTCAAAACTTTTATGTATATTTGCAGCATGGATAATTGTCGATACTTTTATGCATTGATTGTTATATGACTGTAAATAAACCATTTATTTTTATTTCTAAGTGCCTTGTCCCGCTTGCATTTGTGGCTCTGTTGCTTTGTGCCTCCACCGCGAATGCGCAGCGCAAAGAGTTGCCCGAAGAGTGGGATATGTCGCACATGGTTATGTGGGGTGTGGGTGCAAGCGTCGCCCCCCAGTGGTCGTTCGGCATCACCTATGGTCAGGTGCGCATCCTCGGATGGTACGTCAGCGCCTATACCGGCACCGGTTACCATTTCAACGGCGACTACGAGCTCAACCGTTCCAACCGCCCCATCGGCGACTACCCTCTCGATGAAGACCGCTTCAACGGAAAGACCTCCAAGGCCCGTTTCTCCATCACCGGCGGTATGCTTTTCCGCACCATCAAGCCGCTCTGGTTCTATGTCGGCACCGGCTACAGCTATCGTAGCGTCGTCTATAACACCCACGGCGGCTACTGGCTCAAATCGCAAGCCAACAGCTATTCCAGCGTCGCCATCGAAGGCGGACTTATCTACAACTTCCGTCGCGTTGTCATCTCGGCTGGCTTCTCCACCATCGGTTTCAGCTATGTTGACGGACGCCTCGGTATCGGTTTCACCTTCTGACAATCAAGCATTCAGTTCTCATGAAATATACAAGACTTTTTATTCTTTTGTTTGCCGCACTCGCCGTCTCTTGCAGCAAGGACTTGGATGTGCCGTCCGATGGCGATATCGTTGTCGACCGTGTCGGTGGCAAGTTCTCCGTGGGCGAGGGCAAGCAGGTATTTTTCTCTCCGGCCAACCTTCAGTACAACGCTGTCTCCAGACAGTGGCGCTTCGCCGATAACCAGTACGACTGCATCGCCGACGGCAATGCCAACATAAGCTCCTACTACGACGGTTGGATAGACCTTTTCGGCTGGGGCACTTCCGGCTTCATGGTCGCTCCCTACTGCTCCTCCACCGAATCCGACGACTACGAGAACGGGGGACAGGGATTTGAGAACAACAACAACGACTGGGGTCGCTTCATCACCATCTCCAATGCCGGTTCCGGCGCGCGTGTGTGGCGCACCCTATCCGCTTCCGAATGGGAGTACCTCCTCGAAACGCGTCCCAACGCCAAGGAGAAATTCGCTCCCGCCTTTGTATGCGACTATCCGGGTTTGGTCATCCTCTCCGATAACTTCAGAATGCCCGACAGCTGCATCTTCGCGGTCACTTTCGACAACGGCTACGAGTCGAACATCTACAACGAACATCAGTGGAGCAAGATGGAAGCCGCAGGCGCCATCTTCCTGCCCGCTGCCGGCTACCGTATGGGCAACTATGTCGATGAGGTTGATATGACTGGCTACTATTGGACCTCCTCTTACTTCGAGGACGGCAACGCCTACGCCTTCTCCTTCGACGACTACGAGGAAGACCTCAGCGTCCCGCCGATGCCGCTTCACTACGGTGCCGCCGTCCGCCTCGTCCGCGACGCCAAGTAAAGCCGCCCACTGCTAACAGCTGCCCGCCGACCAACGGTCACAAAACCAACTCCTCCACCTTCACTTTCGGCACATAGTGTACTCCCTCTTTGCGGTAGTATGCGTGGCTTTCGTCTGCGTTTATCGGCGTCAGCTCTATCCGTTCCGCCCCTTTGCCTATGGCTATGATGGCTATGGGAGGGTAGGGGAGCCCTAACTCTTTCTCGATGTTCTCGTGGTTGAATGCACCTATTATGATGCCGTTCAACCCCATCTCTACGGCTTTCAGCAGCATGCTCTGAGCCGCGATTCCGAGGTCTATGTCTATCAGTTTGTTCTCCGGCTTGGTGCTGCACACCACGATGAACGCCTCCGGCTCGGTGCCTTCAAGCGGCAGATGCAGCTCAGGCAGCGCCGCTCCGAGCCGTATGTTGCGCAGCACTATGTCTGCACCGCTGTCGTGCGTCACCAGCTTGAATCGCAGCACCTGTTGGTTGCAGGCCGACGGTATCTTGGTGTTCACCGCCACTATGCGTTCCAGCTCCGCGCGGCTTACCTTGTAGCTTTTGTTATATCCACGGTGGCTGCGGTTTTTCTTCAGCAGCTCGTCAAGCGGGTGCCCCACCTGCTTCACCTTCGTCCGCCCTTTGCCGAACACCTCTTCGTAGCGTTTCTCAAGATAGTTGTCTGCCATCGTTTATGTTGAAATGTTTTATGTTGATACGTTGATATGTTTTATGTTGATAGGTTAAAGTGTTAAGATGTGAAGGTGCAAACTGACCACTGCCCACTAACCACCGCCCACTACCTAAAAAAGAGCCCGATTCCCTTCAGCGTCGGTTCGGCCAGGCTTCGGGTAATCCTTATTCTTATCCTGCGGCTCTCGGTCTCCGGCAGCGGCACTATCCTTTTATATCCAATCGTCGTCTCCTTCGCTATCTCGTGCCAATTCCCATCTTTGTCTTCCGCCTCTATGGTGAACTCCGCCACCCGCTGCCCCAATCCTATCTCCTCCTGCAGCATTATCAGGTTGAACTTCCGCGCCTCCGGCAGCGTTATGGTCACCACACCGTCTTTGCGCCCTTTCTTCGCCACCCAGCAGGTCGTCTCGTCGCTGTCCAGCGCGCCCGCTATGTCGTATTTCTTTCCCCAGCGGCTGTCGGCTTTCGCCGTAGCCCCTTCGCACAGGTCTTTGCCGAATATCCTCTCCAGCTCCGCGCGCCATTCCATAAGCCTCGTCGAGTCCTCCGCCGCAATCAGTCCTCTCGTGTCGGGCGGCACGTTCAGCAGCATCACCGCGTTGCGTCCCACGCTCTTGAGGTATATCTCCACCAGCTCTGCCACACTCTTCGGATGCTCCGACTCCTTGTAGAACCATCCTTTGCGTATCGACACATCCGCCTCGCCCGGAATCCAGCGGCTTCCGCCTTCCTCGCCTTCGTTCAGAGTCTTCTCCGCAGGCCCTCTGCCCGGCTCAAATCCTTCGGGGTTCAAGGTGCTCCAGCAGGTGCGCCCCGCTTCTCCCTGCTCGTTGCCTATCCAGCGGCATCCCGGCCCCACGTCGCTGAACACCACCGCCTGCGGCTGCAACTCGCCCACCGTGCTGTTAAAAAGCGCCCAGTCATACTCCTGCTTGCGTCCGTTCGGCCCTTCGCCGTTGGCGCCGTCAAACCACTGCTCGAACACCTCGCCATATCCGCCCAGCACCTCCTTCAGCGTCCGTGCGAAGGTCTGGTTGTATTCCGCTGTGCCGTAGTTCGGTGCGTTCCTGTCCCAAGGCGACACATACACGCCGAATTTCAACCCGCCCTCGCGGCAAGCCTCCGACAGCTCGCGCAGCACATCGCCGCTTCCTCGTTGCCATCGGCTTTCCCTCACCGTGTGGTTGCTCTCCTTGCTCGGCCACAGGCAGAACCCGTCGTGGTGTTTCGCCGTTATGATGATGCCCTTCATGCCCGCCGCCTTCGCCACCGCCACCCATTGGCGGCAGTCCATCTCCGTGGGGTAGAATAGGTCCTCGTCCTCGCCTCCGTTGCCCCATTCCTCGCCCGTGAAGGTGTTCGGCCCGAAGTGGCAGAACATGTTCGTCTCCATCCGCTGCCATTCCATCTGCGCCTCCGTCGGCACCGCCCCGTAGGGTTGCGGCTCCTCGTTGCGGCAGGCGCATAGGGTCAGCGCAATCGCGACCATGGCGTATAATCTGTGCCGTTTCATAACGTCCCGTTGTTTGATGAGAGAGCCCGTTGTGCCGTCTTTGCCTCGAAGCGGCTGCGGTTCACGATAAAGCGCTCGTGCATCCCCTCGCCAATCTCGCCCGCGTCGTCGTACGCCCTCACATGGAACCTCAGACGCCTTCCGTCAACCTCCACCAGCTCGCTCTCGCACCTCACCGTCATCCCCACCGCCGTCGCCGCCGTATGCTTTATCTCCAGCAGTATTCCCACCGTGCATTCGTCCTCGCCCAGCTCCGCTGCCACGCTGTCGCTGCAGGTGCGCTCCATCAGCGCCACCATCATCGGTGTGGCGAACACCTTCACCAATCCGCTGCCGATTTTGTCCGCCGTCAAATCCTCGGTCACAACCTCCGAGCAGCGGCCTTTCATCCCTTTTTCAATCATAGTTTTATCAATTTTCAGACATTGCAAAGATACGAAATTAGTTTATTAAACTCATAGATTTCCGACCTCCCCCCGTCACCCTGTCAACATAAACTGGTACTTAGGTGGGCGTTGGTAGGGCGTTGGGTGGTAGAAGACCTTATGCCGAATCTTGAAAGTTGCAATACCGGTGGAAACCACTGCCCTCCGCCTGCCGCCCGCCAACCGCAAACCACGCTGCAAAGATACACACACACCGTTGCGGTTTACGAATAAATCACCAAAAAAATCAAACAACCCCTCTCAACCCGCTGACAACCAACCCCAATCCCAAATGGCATCCGACTTCGGCAGTCACCCCCACGCCCCTTAAACCCCTCAAC
>JAFZTV010000009.1 GCA_017618625.1 Bacteroidales bacterium
ACTACCTCGGCCTGGCCGACAATCCCGAACTCATCAAAGCCGCCAAAGAAGGTATGGATGCCCGCGGCTACGGTATGGCCTCCGTCCGCTTCATCTGCGGCTGCCAAGACCTGCACAAGGAATTAGAGCAGAAAATCGCCGAGTTCTTCGGCACCGAGGACACCATCCTCTATGCTGCCTGCTTCGACGCCAACGGCGGTGTCTTCGAACCCCTCCTGACCGAAGAGGATGCCATCATCTCCGATGCCCTCAACCACGCCTCCATCATCGACGGTGTCCGTCTGTGCAAAGCCCAGCGCTACCGCTACGCCAACGCCGATATGGCCGACCTCGAAGAGCAACTCAAGGCTGCCCAGAAGAACCGCTTCCGCGTTATCGTCACCGACGGTGTCTTCTCAATGGACGGCAACGTATGCCCGCTTGACAAGATTTACGAGCTGGCCAACAAGTACGACGCAATGGTCATGGTGGACGAGAGCCACAGCGCCGGTGTGGTCGGCAAGACTGGCCGCGGTGTCACCGAGCGTTACAACCTGCGTGGCAAAATCGAAATCCTCACCGGCACATTAGGCAAAGCCTTCGGCGGTGCTATGGGTGGTTTCACCACAGGTAAGAAAGAAATTATCGACATGCTCCGTCAGCGCAGCCGTCCCTACCTCTTCTCCAACAGCATGGCTCCCGGCCTCGTGGCCGCCGGCATCCGCATGTTCGAGATGATGAGCGAGACCAACGAACTGCAGGACAAACTGCACGAGAACACCGACTATTTCCTGCGCCGCATGAAAGAAGAGGGCTTCGACTGCAAACCCAGCGAGAGCGCCATCTGCGCCGTCATGATTTACGACGCCGCCAAGAGCCAGCAGTACGCTGCCAAGATGCAGGAAGAAGGCATCTTCGTCACCGGTTTCTACTATCCCGTTGTCCCGAAAGGTCAGGCTCGTATCCGCGTCCAAATCAGTGCCGCCCACGAGCATGAACACCTCGACAAGTGCATTGAGGCCTTCAAGAAAGTCCGTAAGGAAATCGAAGGCTAATAAAAGTAATGTCTTATCTTTAAAGGGCGACTGGCATCTGCCTCTCGCCCTTTATTAAACCCAAAACAACTCACCATGAAAAAAGTAAACATTTACCTCATCATCACCGCCGTGCTGCTGATAGCCCTCGGCGTAGTGTGCATCTTCAATCCCGGTGCCGGCTTCGCCTCTGCCGCCTGGCTTATGGGACTCTTCATCCTCGCGTCCGGCATCTCGTCCCTCATCTTCGGACTCCGGGCACAGGCTTTCCTACCCAATGCTGGTTCCACCACCCTGCTGGCAGTATTCCAGATTGTCGTAGGAATCATGTTAGCCACCAACATCCTCGCCTCCGAGATAGCCCTCATCGCGGTCTTCTCCATGTGGGTGATGTTCGAAGGCGTCTCATTAGCCGTCCTCTCCATCGACTATAAGAAAGGCGGCTACGACCGCTGGTGGCTCATGTTGCTGCTCGGCGTGTGCAGCATCCTCCTCGGATTCCTTGCCCTGCGCAAACCCGAAGCCACAGGAGCACTCCTCGGCATCTTCCTCGGTCTTGGCATCCTCGCCAACGGCATCGTCCGCATCGTCGCCTTCTTCGGCCTCCGCCGCATCGAGAACAGTGTCCGCGAGCTCCAGGAGAGTGCCACCGCCAAACCCATCGACGAGTTCAACGAATAGATTTATTCTCACCTCAAGCTCAAGAGATGCTCATCCGTCCCCGCGACCGATGAGCGTCTCTCATTATTCGTATACCAAAACTCAATATTTCAAAGAACTCGTTCTTCCAAAACAGAGACAAAACACCTCACCCTTCGCCATTTACCCCCTACTCTATCCCTAAAGAACACGGTGCAAAGATAACAACTTTCCTGTCTTGACTTTCGCCAACTTTCCTCAACTTTCCTCAACTTTCCAATATTTTCGTATATTTACCCGAACACACCATACAACCCTGCCACTCAAAATAATACATAACTGCCACAAACCTTGATACAAGTTACTCAGCCACAACCAAGGAAACCAGACAGAAAGGCTATAGCCTCGTACCAAGCCGATACGTCTAGTTCTGCAACTGCGACAATCAGGTAGACTTCGACACCAAAATAAAAATAATGCCTCATTTCAACGAGAACCAGTAAGAATCCATCATCCATCCCTTATCACCCGGCTGCAACAGCAAGGGTGTGATGGCATCAATCCATAAATCATCTACTCCACAAAGCATAATTTATTTATCATGTATAGAATTACTATTTAGCTGATATCTATCTCAAATTAATTGTCTTCCTACAATAAATGAAAACATTTCTCGTTATTAATTATTATGATTGCATCACATGACATAGGATTAAGTAACGGGTGCCAATTAAAAGCCAGCGAACCCTCCAGTTCGTGGGGAGGAGCATGGACGGAAGAGAAACTCAATGCTTTTGAGAAATATGTCAACGCGTACCTTACCATCATGAATAAATATCGCGACCAAAATGATTGGAAACTGATATATTTCGATGGATTTGCTGGCAGCGGTTCTCGGCAAGAGACTGCACCCGATGAGGACAATCAACTGATGTTGGACTTAATAAACGAGCATCAAATTACAACAGATGAATTATCACCATACAAAGGAGCTGCTGAACGTGTGCTAAACATTTCTAAAAAAGGTTTCGACTACTACTATTTCATTGATAAGGATGAGGTTTCAAGCAAGCAACTTCGGGAAAAACTAACCCCTATATGCAAGGGCAGAAAACCGGAGTTTCGACATTCAGATGCCAACACAGAAGTGAAAAAGTTGGCCACTGCACTGCACAACAACAGCAAACTGAAGGCTCTTGTATTGCTTGACCCCTTTGGAATGCAGGTGAAT
>JAFZTV010000010.1 GCA_017618625.1 Bacteroidales bacterium
AGGCGTATCGCTCGCCGAAGGCGGATTGACCAAATCCTACGACGCCTACGAGAAGAAGGTGGCGGCGGTCTTCGCCGAGTTCGGCGTGAAGCTCACCAGCGTCCACCACAAAGCTCTCCCCGTCAACGCTGTCTATGACACTGACTGCGTGGCCGTGGGCGGCGGCAACACCTTCCATCTGGTGAAGGAGCTGCAACGCACAGGTCTTCTGCAAGCCATCCGTCAGCGCGCCTTCGACGGTATGCCCTATATGGGTTGGAGCGCCGGAAGCAACGTGGCCGGCCCCACCCTCTGCACCACCAACGACATGCCCATCGTGATGCCCGCATCGTTCGACTGCATGGGTTTGGTGCCCTTCCAGATCAACCCACACTACACCGACTTCTTCGACCCCAAACACGGCGGCGAAACACGCGACGACCGTCTGAAAGAGTACATCATGGTGAACCCCAAAGCCACCGTAGCCGCCATACGCGAGGCTACCGCACTGCTCCTCGAAGACGGCAAGCTGCGCCTCGTCGGCAAACCAAACAAGATGAAGGTCTTCAAGACCAAGATGGAGAACACCAAGGAATACGGCCTCAAAGACAACCTCAACTTCCTGCTGAAAGCGTAAGGTGAGTGCCCGCACAGGGCATGAATCCAATTATTTCATGTCACAGGTCACAAAAAACATTTGTCGATTCACTAATCACTAATCACTAATCACTAATCACTATGAAGTGGTTTCTTAAATGTTTCAAACAGTACGTTGACTTCAAAGGTCGCGCACGCAGAAGAGAGTTCTGGTTCTTCGCACTTTTCTGCAGCATCATCTCGCTGATACTTATGATAGGCATCGCGGTGCCCATCTTCAAGCAGGTTTCCGACAACACCAGCTTCTACTGCATCGACGCCGATGACGACAACGGGAAAGCCGCCATACACACCGAAAACATCAACGAAGCCAACGCCGAGGAGATCCTGAACATGCTCACCGAGAAAGGCATCGTTGACCTTCCGGCAGAGATTACCGAAAACGCTGATGCCAAGATAGCCAAAGCGCAGGTGGTCACCGTCAACGCCGAGAACCTCGACGACGAGACAGTCAAAGACCTCTTCGACATGCTGCAGAAGAACGGCATCGTCGATGAAGAGCTCGTCGAAGAAGTAACCGAAGCCAAATCCGGATGCGAGGACGAAAAAGTCTGCGTGTCCGTCGATTGCGACCAGCGCGTAAAGAACATGATGATGCACAAGATGGCGAAGAACCCGTTCTACTGGATTTACCTCGTCTTCTGTTTGGCGATACTGCTTCCCAGCATTGCGGTATCGGTGCGTCGACTGCACGACATCGGACGTTGCGGCTGGTGGTATCTGCTCTTTGTGGTACTCACCGCGCTTCCGCAGCTGGCCATACATCTGGAACTCGGAAAAGTTGTGACAATAATATCCTGCTGCATCGCCGTCCCGGTGTTGGTATGGTATATAATATGGCTCTGCATCGATTCGCAGCCAGGCGAGAACAAATGGGGCCCGAACCCAAAAGAAGTTAGCCAACAACAAGATTAATTTTCAATTCTGCGATTAAGGAGATCAAACATTTTACATTTGTCAATTCACTATTCACTTTTCACCAATCACTATTCACTATGAAATGGTTCATCAAGTGTTTCAAGCAGTACGTCGATTTCAAAGGTCGCGCACGCAGACGTGAGTTCTGGTGGTTCACGCTTATCAACTGCATCATCATGTTTGTAATCTTTATATTCATGATGGTGCCGATGGTCAAAGGAATGCTGAACGACCCCGATATGATGGAGGCGATCAACGACGCCGGCATCTCTGGCTCCTCTGCCCTCGAAGAAGAGTATTCAATGCAGATGTACTCATTGATGATGCACACAACGGCTTTCTATGTCTATTGTGTATACTGTCTGCTGATACTCCTGCCCAGCTTGGCCGTCACCGTACGCCGTCTGCACGACACAGGACGCTCCGGCTGGTGGTTCGTACCGCTTTATATAGGTATGCTTTTGAACAACATAGCATCGTTGTTCAGCTGCAGCGCCGGAGTGAAAATTGTGCTGATGCTCATCTCGCTCGCCGCAGCAATTGTGTTTATAGTATTCATGTTCCTCGACTCGCAGGAGGGCGAAAACAAATGGGGACCCAACCCAAAAGACTTCTTCGCCGACGACGCGTCTCCCGAACACGAAGAACTACCGACAGCAGAAAACTAAAACAAATACACAAGGGGAGCATCAATGTTCCCCTTGTTTTTACATAAACTCTGACCAACCACAATCGCCCCCTATTCTGAATGAGAACGATTAAAATACTTGCCGCATTGTTTTGTTGCGCTGTTTCATTTCCTTCAACGGCACAACATACAACCACACTCATGGGCGACACGGTAGAGTACATCAGGATAGTGGAAAGCAACAGTTACCTTGATCATAAAGACCACGAAACGGTTTACCCTCCCGAGGCTCGAATTGAATTCCTGTTGCCTGAAAAACGTCAGATTTTATTGGAAAGAAAAGCTAGTCGCACCAAAACAACAGCAATAGAAAACGCAACCCTTACACACCTCGACAGCTTGATGTCGGAGATACACAAAAGCCGCCCGGCGACTGCCGCTGAACTCGGCATCACCGACAAGATGCTGAAAAACACTCTGCACGACAAGGCTGTAAGGGAAATAGTCAGACGATATTTTTATGACGACCTACTGGAACGAGTCTCTGTTGAGCACTTCGACCGATGGTTGGCATCCCAACACGAGGAATACAAAGACACAAATACAACATTAATCATAGCGGATTATTTCTTTGAAATCCGTGTGGAGATTGTGCTGAAAAACCACAATAAAACGTACATAATCTACCGTCGTTTCTCACCTGAACTACCATATCTTTTCAATGCCCACAACCGATTCAACCTTAACACCTACCGTCACCTGTGCGCATTGATGCCAAAGACCTTTGACTTCAGTTACCGCGACTTTCAAAAGCAGTTAATAATAACATATATCAAACAACTTATAGAACCCTCAAGGCTATGACAAAATATATCGGAGCGCATGTAAGTGCCAGCGGTGGCGTCTGCAACGCCATACTTAACGCGGAAGCCATCGGAGCCAGCGCCTTCGCGCTGTTCACCAGAAACCAACGCAGCTGGGTCAGCAAACCCCTCTCCACAGAGGAGATACATGCGTTCAAAGACCTCCTCGCCGAGCGGGGATTCAAGCCGGAATATGTGCTGCCCCACGACAGTTACCTCATCAACCTCGGCTCACCCGACGAGGAGACCTTCCAAAAAAGCAGCGCAGCCTTCCTCGACGAGATGCAGCGAGCTCAGCAGCTCGGCCTGCAGCTGATGAACTTCCACCCTGGAAGCCACCTCAACAAGATAAGCGAGGAGGATTGTCTCGACCAGATAGCACGGGAGATAAACCGCGCCCTCGACCAAACCGAAGGAGTCACCGCAGTTATAGAGAACACCGCCGGACAGGGCACCAACCTCGGATGGAAGTTTGAACACATAGCACGTATTATTGAAGGTGTCGAGGACAAGAGCCGCGTGGGAGTGTGCATCGACACATGCCACACCATAGCCGCCGGCTACGACCTCTCGACCGAGATGGGTTACCAGTTCGCGATGGAGGAGTTCGAGCGTGTGGTAGGATTCAAATACCTGCGGGCAGTACACCTCAACGACAGCAAGAAAGGCGCAGGCAGCCATGTTGACCGCCACGAGGTGCTAGGCGAAGGCTTCTTAGGAAAGCCTTTCTTCGAACGGTTCATGCACGACGAGCGGTTCGACAACATGCCGATAATACTCGAAACCCCCGACCCGATGCGCTGGGCGGAAGAAATAAAGTGGCTGAAAAGTCTTTGATGATTGAGTGATTTGTGACCAGTGACTAGTGTTCAGTGACTAGTGACCAGTGAGCAGTGAGCAGTGACTAGTGTTCCGTTTTCAGTTTTCCGTGAACATTGACTAGTGACCGGTGAGCTGTAACTGGTGAGCTGTGAGGATTGAGAAACCTATGAGCTGTGACCGATAAACGCGGCACCGACAGATTTTGAGCGGGGCGACAAATGCGTAACTCACATTTCGCTTCCTTTCGCAACAAAAGTAAGGAAAAAGTTCTCGTGTTTTCGTGTTTTTCGGTAAAAACAGCAGAGCAAGAAAAGGCGACTACGGGTTCAGCTCCGACTTGCGTGCCCAGTGTTCCCTGAAGTCAGCCAAGTTGCGTTTCAGCAGGTTGGGTATATCGAGGCCGTAGGGGCAGCGACTCTTGCATTGTCCGCAGTTAAGGCAGTTCTCCACTTGGTTCATCTTCTCGTTGAACTCATCGGTCAGATAGACAGAATAGGGGGCGCGACGGAGGAACAGATACATTCGGTTGCAGCTCTCTATCTCGATGCTGGCCGGACAAGGCTGGCAGTAGCCGCAACCGCGACAGAAGTCGCCCGAAAGCTCCTGACGGTCGTGTTCGATACGCTTCTGCATCTCGTCGGTGAGGACAGGAGAATTGGATTGGAACGAGAGGAACTCGTCGAGTTCGCTTTCACGCTGGATGCCCCAGATAGGCTCCACCATCGGGAACTGGGCGAGGTAGGCATAGGCGGTGGCCGCATGGTTTATCAGACCTCCCGCAAGTCCTTTCATGGCGATAAAGCCCATGTCGGCTTTCTCACACTGACGCACAAGGTTGTGCTCAATATCGCCGGCAAGATATGAGAACGGGAACTGTAGAGTCTCGTAGAGGCCGCAGTCGATAGCTTCCTGAGCTACGGCTATGCGGTGGTTCGTGATGCCGATGTGCAACACCTTGCCTTGAGCGAGAGCCTCCTGCATGGCTTCGTAGAGGCCGCTGCCGTCGCCCGGCTTGGGACAGAACGAAGGGTTGTGGAACTGGTAGAGGTCAACATGGTCGGTACGCAGAAGACGCAGGCTTGTGTGCAGGTCGTTCCAGAAACCTTCGGCTGTGGTGGCACCCGTCTTGGTGCTGATGATCACCTTATCGCGACGGTCATATAGCGCCTCGCCCATCTTCTCCTCGCTGTCGGTGTAGAAGCGAGCCGTATCGAAATAGTACATGCCGCCGTCGAGGGCTTTCTGTAAGAGGCGTACGGCGTCAGCCATCGGGATGCGCTGTATGGGGAGTGCGCCGAAACCGTTCTTGGGAACTATCAGTTCTGATTTGCCTAATCTGACTTGCATTCGTCTTCTATTTTTATTGGGATGACCACTTTATCGCACCGTATGGGCACGCACCTACTCCACAGCTTGTCCTGCGGCGATGCGGGCTCTCTTACGTTCGATTTCGTCGAGAATAATCTTGCGGATGCGCAGCGACGAGGGCGTTATCTCCAGATACTCGTCGTCGCGGATATACTCCATAGCCTCCTCCAGAGAGAACTTGATGGCGGGCGAGCAGGTGCTCTTCTCGTCGGCGCTCTTGGTTCGCATGTTGGTGAGGTTCTTGGCGGTAACCACGTTGATGACGATGTCGTTGCCCGGACGCAGGCTTTCACCGATCACCTCGCCGGTATAAACCATATCGCCGGGTTCGATGAAGAACGGGCCACGATCCTGCAGCTTGCTGATGCTGTATGCCGTAGCCTCACCCGTCTCCTTCGCAATGAGCGCACCATATTTGTGGTCGTCCATATCGCCCTTCCACGGCTGGAACTCGAGGAAACGGTGTGCGATGACCGCCTCGCCGTTGGTGGCGGTGAGAAGGGTGTTGCGAAGACCGATGATACCGCGCGAAGGGATAGTGAAATCGAGCTGCACACGGTCGCCTTTGGTATCGATGGTGCCGACCTCACCCTTGCGGCGAGTCACCACGTCGATGACTTTCGACGAGAATTCCTCGGGAACCAGCACCGTAAGCTGCTCCACGGGTTCGCACTTCTGTCCGTCGATTTCCTTTATGATAACCTTCGGCTGCCCCACCTGAAGCTCGTAGCCCTCGCGACGCATGGTCTCGATAAGCACCGAGAGGTGCATGATTCCACGTCCGTAAACGAGCAAAGCGTCGGGCGAGCCCGTCTCCTCAACACGGAGAGCGAGGTTCTTCTCCAACTCTTTGAACAGACGGTCACGCAGATGGCGTGAGGTCACATATTTGCCCTCCTTGCCGAAGAAAGGCGAGTTGTTGATGGTGAAGAGCATAGACATAGTCGGCTCGTCAACCTTGATGGGCGGAAGCGGTTCGGGATTCTCGGCGTCGCAGACGGTGTCGCCAATCTCGAACATCACACTCTTGTCGAGATCGAGCAGCATGGCGCAAATCTCGCCGGCTTCGACGGGCGTCTTTATTCTTTCTTTCCCAAGTCCCTCGAAGGTGTAGAGTTCCTTTATCTTGCTGTGTATCTGTGATTGGTCGCGCTTGACGAGCGTGATAGCCTGTCCCGCCTGGAGGGTGCCGCGGTTGAGACGTCCGACGGCGATGCGGCCAAGATAGGAGCTGTAGTCGAGCGAGGAAATCATCATCTGGGTGTTGCCCTCGGAGACCTTTGGCGCCGGGATATGTTTGATGATGAGGTCCATCAGGTAGGATATATCCTCGGTGGGGGTGTTCCAATCTTCACCCATCCAACCCTGTTTGGCGGAGCCGTAGGCGGTGGGGAAGTCGAGCTGTTCGTTGGTAGCGCCGAGGTTGAACATCAGGTCGAAGACCGCCTCCTGCGTAGCTTCGGGGTCGCAGTTGGGTTTGTCCACCTTGTTGACCACAACTATAGGTTTGAGGCCCAGCTCGATGGCTTTCTGAAGCACAAAACGCGTCTGAGGCATCGGGCCTTCGAAGGCGTCAACGACGAGCAACACGCCGTCGGCCATATTGAGCACACGCTCAACCTCGCCGCCGAAGTCGCTGTGGCCCGGGGTGTCGATGATGTTAATCTTGTAGTCGCGGTAGCGTACAGAGACGTTCTTGGAGAGGATGGTGATGCCGCGTTCACGCTCGAGGTCGTTGTTGTCGAGGATAAGTTCGCCAGTTTCCTGGTTGTCGCGGAAGAGCTTGGCTTGATAGAGCATACGGTCGACAAGGGTGGTTTTACCGTGGTCGACGTGAGCGATGATGGCGATGTTGCGTATGTTTTGCATGAGATTATATTTTCCCGAGTGGACGGAGGATTAAGAAAACCAGAAGGATTGCGTTTAACGACTATTTATAAAAAGATTTGCAAAGATACACAAAATTCAGAAAATAGTCATAAGATGCTCGTTGATGGGTGTATGATATCAGGCAATGACAGGTGTTTTTCTTGTACGACGATGGTGATTTCTCCGTTTGAAGTCCGTATGATGTCCGTATGAAGTCCGTATGATGTCCGAGGTTTGCTTGTGTTTTTCTCTTGGGGGAAGAATGGGGTTTTCTCCGTATGAAGTCCGTATGAAGTCCGAGGTTCGCGTGGGTTTTCTCTTTGGGGGGAGGACTTGAGTTGTGGGGTGTGTGGTTGAGTTGTGGATGGTATGTGGTCGAGGATGGGGAGAGAGGATGGTATTTGGATGGGGGTGTGAGGGATGGGGTGTTGGTGATGTTTTGATTTTTCTTTGTATCTTTGCGGTTGAAAACGAAAAAAGGTAGAGACGTGATAAAGGTGTTCAGAACCAACGGGGTGCTGCAAATCGCCATAATAGCGGTGGCGGTGGTAGCGATATGGCTGAGGTGGTTTATATGGCCTGCAGAGATGGTTGACGAGACGGGATCGGGGCCGGTGTATGACTTGATGAGGATGGTGCTGGGAGGAGTGCCGGTGGCGGCCACGGCGGTGGCGCTTGGGTTGACGCTGGCGGAGGGGTATGTGCTGAACCGGATGCTGTATGAGAAGGGGTTGGTGCCGCTGAACTCGCTGATGCCGATGCTGCTGTATGTGATATATATGGCGATAGGATGCAGGGGTATGAGTCCTGTGGTGGTGGCGAACCTGTGGGTGCTGCTGGGGCTGAGGTCGATGATGCCGAAGGAGAACTTGATTCTGGAGGACCGAAAGATATTCAACACAGGCTTTTGGTGCTCGATGGCGGGTTTGAGCTGGATGCCAGCGATATGGGTGGTGGTGCCGATAGTGATAGGGCAGCTGACATACAAGATGTATAAAGGGAGAGAGTGGTCGGTGTGGACGCTGGGGTGGCTGGCGCCGGTGATAGTGGTGGTGACAGCGCTGTTTATGGCGGACAGGATAGAGGAGTCGGTGGTGTATGCCAAGGAGATTGCGGCGACGGCCGAAGAGTGGTTTGGCGGCGACTGGGTGAGCATGGCGACGGCGGTTGTGGTGATGGTGATAGGGATTGTGACGACGGTGGGAGCGGCGAATGTGCTGGAGGGGAAGACGAGGGTGGTGAGGAAGCACGGCCTGGTGATGGGTGCGATGCTGATATATGGTGCGGCGGCGATGGTGTATGAGGGGGTGACGCCGCTGGACGGAGGGCCGTGGGCGCTGGGATTTGCGACGACGGGGAGTGTGTTTATGATGGAGAAGAGGAAATGGCTGTGGGTGTATGATGTGTTGCTGGGGCTGCTGTTTGCGTGTGCGGTGGTGGAGATGGTGAGGTAGTAGGTTTTATGTTGATAGGTTTTATGTTGATAGGTTTTATGTTGATAGGTTGATAGGTTTTAGGTTGATATGTTGAT
>JAFZTV010000011.1 GCA_017618625.1 Bacteroidales bacterium
GGGAAAAAATGTGTCGGCCTCGAACTCTTTTTTTATCCAGGTTATATATAGTTTATCGACATGGGGCAAAAACTGGCGATATATGGTCGCACCGCCCATGACGAAAGTCTCGTCGTCGGCGGATATGAGCGTCAGGGCCTCATCTATCGAGTGAACCACATCGACGCCTGAAAAACTGAAAGTGCTGTCGGATGTGAGTACTATGTTCTGACGTTTTGGCAGGGGTTTCTTGGGCAGTGAGTCGAAAGTCTTGCGCCCCATTATGACTGGATGTCCCGATGTGAGGGCTTTGAAATGCTTAAGGTCGTCGGAAAGATGGCACAAGAGGTCGTTGTTGTTGCCGATGGCCATATTGTTTGCTATTGCGACTATGATGGAGAGCATGGCGAGTGATTGAATGTGATATGTTGTCCCCCAGTTTTTGGTATGGGGCAGTGTCTATTTTTTATTAAAGATTTGGGTGGCGCGGTCAAATATGCCATTGAGGTATGCCAGTGCCAGTCCATAGTTTGACACGGGTACGCTGGCCTGTACTGCTGGCATAAGGCGCGCAACAAGTTGCTGGTGCGTCACGACGCATCCGCCACACTGGATAACCAACGAATAATCGTTAAGGTTCTCGGGCAGCGGCGAGGCTCCTGCAACGATGTCGCAGGTCAGCTGCTTGCCAGTAAACTTGCGTAGCAGTGCGGGGAGTTTCACACGTCCAATGTCCTCGCAGGTGACATTGTGAGTGCAGGACTCAAGCAGCAACACTCGGTCTCCGTCGCGTAGTCGGGATATAGTAGTGGTTCCTTCCAGATACTCCTTGAAAAGACCTTTGTTCCGCGCCAGCAATATGCTGAAACTGGTGAGCGGTACCTCAACCGGCACTATGGCGCTGACTGCCGCGAATGCCTGGCTGTCGGTGACAACCAATGCTGGTGGATTTTTGAGGTCTGACAGCAGTGACTGAAGCTCGTCGGGTTGCGTTACAAATGCCTTGGCGTTGAGGTCGAGTATGTCACGCAGCACCTGCACCTGCGGCAGTATCATCCTGCCTTCGGGTGCGGATGAGTCGATAGGTGTTACCATAACCACGTTGTCGCCCTGCCCTATAAGTCCGGCGAGAGTTGATTTGCGGACATACGAAGATTCTGGCAGCAGCGATTTTATGCGGTCGCATAGCGGTGTCCGTAATCGCTGGTCATATATGCTGACAACGAACAGGTGCTCGGCACCGTATTTGGCGGTAAGAAAGTCTATAATGTGTTGTTCGGGCTTGAATCGGTCTGATTGGGTATATACCAAAAGGAATGGTTTTCCCGCACTTTGGCAGGCATCCACCAATCTGATTTCGTCAATATCGAATAGGTTGTTGGTGAAAAGTATGAGTGCGAGGTCCACCTCGGGCAACACCCGCAATGTTTTTTCAACCCTCATGGTTCCCAGGTATCCGTCATCGTCAACGCCTGCGGTGTCTATCCATACCACTGGCCCGATCCCCGATATCTCCATTGTTTTTTTTACTGGATCGGTTGTCGTTCCTGCTTCTGCTGATACAATGGATACGGTCTGCCCGGTGAGGTAATTGACAAGTGAGCTCTTGCCGTAGTTACGTCGTCCAAAGAGCCCTATATGCGGTTTTAGTTCAGATCCTTTCATGGAGGTGTATTAAGAAAAAGGCATCCCGTCTTTGAGGCGGGATGCCTTTTGTTCAAGTAAGTTTCAGAAATTTATTTCTGTTTCTTGATGATTTTGTAGTTCTTCTCAGCACCCTTGGGCTCGATGAGCTGCAGGCGATATTCGCCGGGCTGATAGTTGCTCATGTCAACATAGCCGTTGCCACCATTGATGTAGTTCTTTGAAACGGCCTGGTCGTTAGCGTCATAGAGGTAGTAGCTGACACCTGAAACACCGTTGACGGTCACTTTCACCTTGTCGGTCTTGCCTTCCTGCTTAACAGTAGCGGCGTTGTCCATAACGGTCACGTTGGCAATGCTCATCTCGCTGATAGTGTAGCTGTAGGTCTTTGCAGTAGCACCGGCGTTGCGAGTAATGGTGTTGTTCTTGTCAACTTTGTTAGCGGAAGTGTTGACGGTTCTCTTGTTAATGGGCTGCTGAGCGAAAGCCATACCAGCGAAAAGAACGATTGCGGAAAGAATTAAAGCTTTTTTCATAGTTGTAAATTTTTTAAGGTTTATTAAAATTGTTTATTAAAGTTTTCTTTTTTCTGTTGACCCTCTCACCTTTTCCCTCTCGCTTTCATTTATTCAGTATTGGAACTTTTATTTTTCTTGCAAAAATTTTTAATTTTTTTTTCAAGTCCCTCGGCGTTCTCTCTTGCCGTTTCTGTTATTTTGGTATCAGACTCCTCAAAAAAATTGCAAAAAAATCATAAAATATTTTTGATTATTTTACAATATTCTCATAAATAGGTAGTTATATTAATGTATTATTTGCTTGTCAATATGGCTAAAGAATTAAATAAAGAGATAAAAAAATATGTTGAGGAAGAAATAATTCCTCGGTACAGCGCCTTTGACCGGGCTCATAATATTTCGCATGTCCATTCCGTCATATCTGAAAGCCTCCGGCTTGCCGCCAATTACAATGTTGATATAAATATAGTATATGTCACCGCGGCCTTTCACGACTTGGGACTTTGTGTGAGGCGTGAGGTGCATCACACTGAGTCGGCAAAAATTGTGCGACGCGATCCTCGGTTGCAAGAATGGTTCAGTCCCGGCGAGATTGATCTGATTGCCGAAGCAGTGGAAGATCACAGGGCTTCCAGCAAACACGAACCGCGCAGCATTTACGGCCGCATAGTGGCTGAAGCCGACAGGCAGATAGTGCCTGACGACATAATCCGACGTGCCGTGGAATACGGTCTTGACAAACAGCCGGAGCTTGGGAAAGAAGATCAGTGGCGTCGCGTGTGTGAGCACATGCAGGAGAAATATGCCGAGGGTGGCTATATGCGGCTCTATATACCTGAATCGGACAACGCTAAAGGTCTCGCCGCATTGCGTAAAATTATCGCCGACAAAGACCGTCTGCGCAAGGCTTTCGAGAGGTTCTACGAGGAACTTTCCCCATACGGTGTTAGAAAAGCCATGCCGTCAGATGTAAACGCTATTCTCGATATGGTTGCGGACTCAAGAATTCAGATGCGGCAGAACGGAAACACCACTCAGTGGGTGAATGGCTATCCTTCACGCGAAGTTATCGAGAACGACATCAAAAACGGCAATGGATACATTATATATATAAAATCCAATCTCTCCGCCATAGGCTATTTCGCGTTTATTGTTGGGGATGAGCCAACATACAATATTATTGTCGGCGGACAATGGTCCGACCAGGGCAAGCCATACGGCACCATTCACCGGCTGGCCAGGCGAGCTGGGTACAACGGTGTAGCAAGGAAATGTCTTGAGTTTTGCAAAGGTAGGATATCCCACTTACGGGCCGACACTCACAAAGATAATGCCACTGTGCAGCACATACTGCACCGCGAAGGGTTCGAATACAAGGGAATCATATATGTTTCCGACGGAACCGAACGTTTGGCCTACCAGTGGAAAATGTCAGAATGACAAGAAATGCACTCCGCCACCCTTCACTTTCACCCTTGCACCCAGACTTAATCCGAACCTAATCCGAACCTAATCCGGCACTAATCCAGATCTAATCCAGACCTAATCCAGGCTTAATACGGACTTAATGCGGACCCAATGACTAAAACACACAATACGTTCATTGTCAACCATCAAAAGTGCCGATTATATTTTTTTTCTTGCAATATTAAAAAAAAATATGTACTTTTGCACCCGCTTTCGAGCGAAATGATCTGTTAGCTCAGTTGGTTTAGAGCGCTTGCTTGACAGGCAAGAGGTCAACAGTTCAAATCTGTTACAGATCACCCAGAACAGAAGGTCTGTTAGCTCAGTTGGTTTAGAGCGCTTCCTTCACACGGAAGAGGTCGACAGTTCGAATCTGCCACAGACCACATCGAAAGAGCCACTTCATAGTGGCTCTTTCTTTTTTGTGTAATATCGAAAACTCGAATCGGTTTAATGCGGAGTTCAATAAAAAAAGAGAGCCATCAAAGGCTCTCCTTTTTACTTCTTGCTTTTTATTCTATCTTTAAGGTCTCGTAGTTTCATCTTTACAAGCTCCTTTAGAATAATCCAAGTTGAATCCGGTTCTGGGTGTATCATAGCTCTTTCTGGTTTAATGTGTAACTACTATTTATTTTAATTGAAGATCGCGTTTGTGTTTTTTCGTTGAATTCATGATTATATAGTCTTCAATTCATCCACCCGTGCTTTTATCCATGGCTTCGTCATGTCGAAAATATCTTCTATCGGCTGCGAGAGTTTTTCTACCAGCAGGTGGGTGTTTTCCTGATGCTCCAGGTTGTCGAGTGCGGACGAGATGACTTTCCAGTCGAAGCCGGCATAGAGTAGCGGTACGAAATTGTAGAGGTCGAAATTGCTTATCACCATGTTATCTATGCCCTCTGTCTCGATGCGCGAGTGGGCTCTGGCGAGCTTTATCTCCCCCACCTCCTCCAGCACGTGCAGGTATTTCTCATACAGCACATATTCGTTGAGTAGAAACGCCACCACTTCGGGCGAGAGTTCTCGCCACAGCTTCTGCGGCAATGGCCGCGCGACAAAGCGTCCCAGCATAAACGAGCCAGCTCTCAGACCCGACAACCCCTGTGCCGAGCATACACGGTATACTCTGGTGAAGAAATCAGCCTTGCGGCTCGACGAGAGCAGGTCGAACACTCGAGACTGGTCCTGGTGCGACCCCATTTTGCTACGCAACACCTGCTCCACATAGTCGTCGGCATGCACGAGATACCAGTTGTTGACCAGCTCGCGTGCGGTCTCGGGTTGGTTCTGTAGGTCGCAGCGTATCAGGCGGGCGAGTTTATCTATGTCGTTGATGTGGTTTGTCTTCTCCGACGTCACTATGTCCTGGTATGTGGCGTAGGCGTCTTTCATCTGGGCGAAGAATATCTTCTCGTCATCCGAGAGCTCAACCTGCTGCCCTTCGAGATACTTGGTGAAGCGTGCCGGTTTGAACGCCGCCACCCCTTTGTATATCGACTGGCGTTTGCTCGAGAGGGTGATGTTCTCAAACTCTTTTATCTCGAGGCCGTCGCCGTTGACCAAAGTATTGCCTTTCAGCGCGATGCCGTATGACGTGAGGTTCATGAACGCCGGTATGCCGTAACCGCGGCAGGCGGTGACCACATGTATCGCCGCCGGCGAGAGGCTCAGTATGGCGTCCACCTCGTTGAGGGTGATGGTGTCCTGCGGCACAAAGCGCTCTTGACAGAGACACACATCGTGCCCCTTGGCTTTCATCTGACGGGCGGTGGCTATGCTGAAACAGAGCACAGCCGAGATTGCGGTGCGAGGCAACACGTTCAATCCCTTTCCGAAAAACTGGAGTCGCGAGAGCGAGCTGTCGTCAATCGACGCCGACACTATCTGCCTCAGATGATAGGGTTTTATCAGGTCCACCACGTCGCCAGCGGCGATGGCGCCGGCGCGGTAGAGGTCTATGGCCGAAAGTAGCGCCGCCCTTCCGGTCATCTCGCTCATGTTGAGCTGCAACACCGAGAAGAGGCTCCTCTGCGTGGGGTCGGTCTCCACCGCAAACTCGATGGTGACAGGGCTCTTGTAGCGACTTTCGAGTTTTTTCAGCAGCGGGTCGAAATGATACACCGCCGGGAAGTCCGACTTTATCTCGTTGCGGTCGCAGTAGGCCGAATCTATCGAGGTCACGTCGCCTGTCATGATCTCTTCGCCGAAGATATTCCTGTAACTCTCAATCTGGCGTCCCACGCCCGTGCGGCTGTGACGGCTGTAGAGCACGCCCGGGTACGACTGCTCGTTGCCTATAGTCCACACCATCCGCTGCAGTATCAGCGACGGATAGGCCTGCTTGCCCTGCATGAAGGTGAGTATCATGTCCTGGTTGGTGATGAAGAACTGGCGCACATACTGTGCTATACGTAGCGCCTGAAAGTGTGCGTCGGTAAGCATCCGGTCGCCTTCGGGCGAGGCGTTCCTTATCGCCTGCTCCATCTCCTCGATGCGGCTCAGCTGCATCTCGTGCGTGAGGCCTATGTTGTTGGTGTCATACTGCTTGGCAACTCCCAGCACCTCCATGATAGTGTGCAGGGTGCTGAGGTACACGCGGTTCGCCATCGTGGCGGTGCGGCTGAAATACAGCGCCTCATACGCCTTCCTCGTTACACCAATGTTAAGCAGCGTGGGCATCAAGCCGGGTATATACTGCGGCATAGCGCAGCGTATGGCGAACACCAGCGGGTTGCGCGAGTCGCCGAGGGTGCAGCCGGTCATGATCTCGAGGTTGCGTATGGCTTTCTCCAGCAGGTCTTCAAAGAGCTCTTCGCGTGGGAACGAGGTGGCGGTCAGGATGCAGAAGTCAGGCACCGGATAGCAATCTCTCGTCAGGTCGAGCAGCATGTGTCCTTTGTGGCTTATGTGCTGGTCGGCAAAGTCGCCTTGCGTGAGGGTGGTTATAAGGTTCTCGCTATCGAATAGTTTATTGGCCGCCACATATTCTACGCACTCCTTGCGGAACGCCTCGCGTCGCCACTCCAGCTCATCTATCGTTTTGCCCTGTGCCTCGTCCAGCAGCATCTGCAGGTAGTGTTCCTGCTCCTCTCCCGTGAGGCGCAGCAGGAGGTACATATCGTACCAGCGCGGAGGAAACTCCCGCTTCACACCCTTCTCGTCGACATATATCACCGTGCCCGGCTTGTTGCCTGGCAGCGGGTTGTCGGGCGACTCGTTGTCGAAGTCAAACGGAGCCTTCCCCTCTCTCGCGAAAAGGCTCTTCATATAGAAGTTAGGATAACTGGCTCTAATAAGGAATTTCATGGATATATGGTTTTAACTGGCCTTTTTGCTAAAAAAATAGGGTGGGGGAGGCCATTCAGTATTGTGTTGTGTCGTGCGGTGTAGCAGCCCCGGTGTCTTGAAGCATCTCTGGAGGTATTACTCCCATAATCACCGTTGTGGCCCGTTGTGTGTCAGGCTCGGGGGTGCGGTCTCGGAAAATAACCATTGCAAAGAGTATGTATAGGGCAAAGCCTATCAGAATTAGTCCAACTATCTTGTTGAATATATTCATAAAACGAGCCGAGAGAAGCCGCTGCAACTGCGATGACAACCAGCATTTGAGTATATTGCATCCTAGTCCGGCAATCAGCACTCCTGTGAAGAAAACGTATATGCGCGCTGTGGGCGCGTTGTCAAACAGGGGGCTGACCACAATCACCACCGTTAGCCAGAAAAACCATGCAAGTGGGTTGAGAAAGTTTAGCGCAAAACCGTGTCCGAATATGGCAGGCCATTGCGGGGTGTCTATGCTTTCATATTTTACCGCGCTTCCTTTTCGACCAGATCGCTGCTGTTTGCGGGTCATAGTGTATATGCCTATCGCAATCAATACGCAGCATCCGATGATTAGCACCCATGGACGTTTGAGTATATCGGCAACGGTGTCGAGTCCCACGATGTTCGCAAATACTCCCACCAGCAGGGCTACTCTGATGGCATCGCCGAGTATGATGCCGTATACCATTGGTAGCGTCTTACGGAATCCGTAATGTGCTCCAGTTTGCATCATAGAGAAAAACGATGCTCCGTAACCGAACACAAATGCAAGCGCAACTCCGATTATTATGCCGTAAAGAAGTGTCACTGCTTCTCTTTTTTTGTCAATTATATAAAAACATAATATTTGAAAAATTATTTTACACAAGTGCCGTTTTTTATAATATGGAAGAGCGACTCGACGATAGTGTTATTGAAGCCATGGGCATAACCAGGCCGGTATATGAGGAAATGACCCTCATTCTTGGACGTCTTCCTGTGATGGATGATATCAGCACTCTTTTGGCTATGTGGGAGTCCAACGGACGGCAGCAAAGCCTTCTGGGATGGCTCAAAGGTATGCGACATGTGGCTAACCCCGATGCATATATTTACAGGGGTTCCGACATTTCTCATAAGGAAATCCAAGAACCTCGTGTGGCCGACTGCGCGGCCATAGCGCGTCAGATGGTTCGACTCCCTCTTTCATCCGACTCCTTCTCTGAATCAGGGCTACTGCTCTACATGGTGGGCAACGTATCTTCTCTTTTCCTCGACTCCGACTATGCGCGGCGTTGCCTTCACATCACGTCTAACCCTATCAACCTTGCCGACTACGACGAGGAGCGCGGCTATATCTCCCTAATCCTTCGTTCTATGCGCGATGCAGGACTCCTGCAGAATATTGCCGAGGTTTCATCGGGTGGGCTGTTCGCCACGGTCGCTTCCATGGGTGGTGGTCGTTATGGCTTCGATATCCTCACCCCGCGCGAAGTCCGACTCGACTCCTTCCTTTTTGGCGAAGAGCCGGGAAGGTTCATTGTGTCCTTGTCTGAAGCTCACGATGACGAGTTTTTGTTGAAGCTCGACGAAGCTAGGCTCAACTGCTGTTTCCTTGGTCGTGTCACCAAGGGCCGTATCCTGGTCGATGGTATGGACTTCGGTCCAGTACAAGACTATTGCGGCTTTTGAGAACGTGCGTCGTATCTTGTATAAAATGAGAGCCGCCCGATGATTCGGGCGGCTCTCTCTGTTGTAGCCGCATAGCTGCAGCCGCAATCTATTAGTGTTTCACAGCAATCTTCTGTTTCGCCACATTTCCGCTCTGGGTCATCACGCTGATTACGTATATGCCCTCAGCAAACTTGGCTACATCCACCTGTGCCTTATCGCCTACAAGGTTGGTCTGCTCGCTTATCATGCGGCCTGCCATGTCATACACACGGACTGCGCTGATGCCTTCGCAGTCGATGTCAACCTTTGTGCTTGCGGGGTTCGGGTAGAGTTTCATTGCTATGCCGTTGACGTCGTCTATGCCGTCTTGGCCACCCTGACCGCCTTCGGTCACTGTCAGGTGCAGATACGCTGCGCTGTCGCAGTGGTGTACAGTGTAGAGTCCGGTGTGCTCACGCTCAATCACGTCGCCAGGTTGTGCAGCACCAGTTTCGCTGCTGGGTACATAGAAGCCGTAGTTGCTGTATGCTCTGCCTGCCGACACCGTATCGTAGATGTTGTTCACTTCCGAGTGGTTGATGGTCAGTGTCAGGGTTACAACTCTCGGGCAACCCCACTGGTTAGTGCCAGTGTATGTGTAGGTGCCGCTTGTGGTGTAGTGCTGTCCGTTCACGTCCCAATCAAAGCTGTCGCAGTCCTCCTGTTGGTCAGACTCTGTGGTGCTGGGGTTCACTGTCAGGTGAAGTGTCACCACCTCGGGGCAGCCTGCCGTGTTGGTCTGGTTCACCGTATAGGTGCCGCTCTGAGTGTAGGATTGCCCGTTCCAGTTGATTACATCGCAATCTTCAAAAGTCTCCTCTCTGGAGCTGCTGAGGTTGATGGTCAGGTGGAGTGTCACTGTGCTGTCGCCGCCGTTGGCGTTAGTGGTCACGTAGGTGTAGTTTCCTGAACTGTAGTAGGTCTGTCCACTCAAGCCCCATGTGAACGAGTCACAAGCCACGGCCGACGTGTCGCCAGTACTCGACGGTGCGCTGGTTACGGTCACAGTCACCTGTGTCGAGCCAGAGCAGCCGTGTGCGTCGGAACCAGTTACAGTGTACATCGTGGTGCTGTTCAAAGCGGGGGTTGTGTATGGGTTCGAGGTCGAAACGGTCGCTCCGTTCGAGGTCCATACATAGCTCACAGCTCCCGATGCAGTCAGCGTGGTTGTCTGACCTATATAGATGCTGGTGTTTCCGCTCACGCTGATGGTCGGGTTCTGGTAGATGGTCAAAGAAAGTACATGTACGTTGTTACCCTCGGCGTATGTGTGATATCCGCTGGTGGTATAGGTCTGTCCATTCTGTGCCCATGTATATGAGTTGCACCCGCTTGCCCATGTGGTGTCATACACCGTGCTGGGCGAACTCACTATCACAGTCACGCTGGTCGAACCAGAGCAGTTGTGAGCGTCGGTACCAGTTACAGTGTAGTTCGTGTTCGAGTTGAGTGCTGGTGTCGTGTATGGGTTGCTGGTCGAAACAGTGCTGTTGCCAGATGTCCACACATAGCTTACCGCACCGCTTGCAGTCAGTGTCGTTGACTGGCCGCTTGTTATCGTGGTGTTGCCGCTCACCGTTATTGTCGGATTCTCATAGATGGTCAGGTGCAGCGTTATGGTGCTGTCTCCGCCCTGTGAGTTGCCACCGACAATGGTGTAATCATAATCACCGCTGTTGTAATAGGTCTGTCCGCTGAGGTCCCAGGTGTAGCTTCCGCATGCGGTATCGCTAAACTCGCTGTAGGTGGTCGGGGCGGATTGCACTGTCACAGTTACTTCCGTGCTGCCTGTGCAGTCTCCCGCGGTGCCTTCAACAGTATAGACCGTTGTATTGTTCAGCGCAGGAGTGGTGAACGGATTCGAGGTCGAAACCGTAGCTCCGTTGTTCTTCCAAACATAGCTGTCTGCTCCCGATGCGGTCAGCGTGGTGGTGCTGCCCGGGGTGATGGTTGTGTTTCCGCTCACCGTAACCTCAGGTGCTCCGAGTATAGTCAGGTGGAGTGTGTCGGCACTTGCGCAGTTGTTCGTGGTGTATTCATATATTTGGACTCCGCTCTCGGTATAGTTGGTGCCGTGCCACTGGTAGTTTGTACACTCGGTTACGGTCTGCGAGTTGAAAGTTCCGTGGTTGATGGTCAGGTTCAGTGTCACAATACTGTCGCAGCCGTTTGCGCTGGTAAGTGTGTCGCTGTAAACACCGCTTTCTGTGTAAGTCGTGCCACCCAGTGTGTACGAGTTGCAGGCCGTCTCCGTAGTGGTATTCACCACTGTCGGGCAGCTGAGTGTGACGGCAAGGCATGCCGTGTTGTTGGTGATGTCGGCATCCTCCCATTCGTATGTGTCATTGGTGGTTTCTACGCGGTAGCAGAGGTTGATTACATCGCCGTTCTGGTAGCCGAGCGTCATAAGGTCGCTGGCTGCCACAATCTGTTGCGAGCTTACAAAGTAACCTCCTGCAATAAAGTTCATCGGAGGATAGTAGAAATTACCTAATTCAATGGTGTCAAGAGTGATGAACACCTTGGTGATGTCAAGGTATGGAGCTTCGCCATAGTTGCCCAGCTTGTAGAGCGGAGCTAGCGTGTCGCCAGGATTGAGCGTCATAGAACTGATGACCGTGGTCGAATCGCTACCGACAAAATTAATGGCCATATCAATGTTGCGCTCTCCGCCGTTGTAGCATATCGACGGGAAAGCATCTATTGTGCCGTAGTAGTCAACCCAGTATTCGTCACCTTCGTATTCCTGCACTATATATCCTGTGTTCAGTGCATTCTCATTGCTCATGTTGGCATACCATAGGTTGGTGTAGAAGTAGAAGAACGAACCTGTTGTCACAGCGCTGAAATCGGCTCCCACATAAACGCTGTCCGTTACTTCAAGGGGTGTGTCAAGTTCCCATTCATATACGTTGCTCCCCGACAGGCTGCTCATGCTTACGGTTGTGCTGGCAAGCACGTTCTTTTGGGCGTCCCAAATCTTGAATGTTACATTGCCGCCGGTGCCGGTTGTTCCATATATATATGTAACGCTGTTTATCACAGCTGTTCCGTATACTTCTATAAGGTTCGAAGCGGCTGTAAGATTGTAGTGCCTGTTGTTTCCATACATGTATCCCGTATCGACGGTCTCGTCTTCGTCTTCTGGAATGGCATATCCGTAGTACAGCGAGTCTTGGTCAAGCTGATATGCTGTATGGGCGTCGTTTACACGCCATCCGAAGTGCTGCCAGTCGAACAGTTCGGCCTCGTCGCAACCAGACTGGTGAGCCATTTGCGAAACAGGTACAACTATTGAGCCCCCCTCGTAGGTGAAGGTTATGTTGCAGTTGCGCACGTCGCCCATATTCTCTGCAATACTCAGGGATACGGTTGCAGCATCGGTGCCCGACGAGGGTGAAACACTAATCCAGTCGCAGCTCGAAGACACTGTCCAGTCGCAGTTGGCAGAGACCTCGATATCCTCGGAACCCATCAAAGGTGTGGCAATAATGGTGTTGGTGTCAACGACTAACCAAGGTGCAGTGGATTCGCAGAAGTGGGATGAAACAGCTATGTCGTAGTAGTCACAGCCAAACAGGCTACCTGAATACCAGTTACCGCTATAGTATATGACACCATTGTTAAAGTTTGTCTGTGTGGCAGAATTATCAATAACATCCGATATGAACAGGTCATAGACGTTCGCCGAGTTTGCGGTGACTGTCGAGAAATCAAACACTATATAATATGTACCTGATACATCTACAGGGGTGTCGAATTTTACACCCAATTCTTCGCCATAGTAAATGTTCGAAGTGCTGCCTTCTGCAGCGCTGACAAAACTAGACATGTTGACAGTTTTTGTCCCCAAAACCGATCCGGGGACTCCGCTGTTGTCATTATACACTTTAATGGTCAGCGAGCCAGATGTTGAAGAATTAAGATATGAGGCTATGGTTAAGGAGTCAACAGTTCCAACCCTTGAGTTAGGAAATCTTTGTCCAAATAGCATTTGGTGTTGTTCGTAGTTACGTTGGCCAGTAATACCACCAAGGAGACTGTTTCCACGAATGCAGGTGATGGAGTCATCGCTGAACAATTCGTCGCCCACGGTACCGCAGAAGTCCGACTGGTCGTTCTGGGTGATGGATATTGTAGCTGTCTGTCTGTTGTTGCCCGTACCTTGAGTGATGGTGATGGTTCCTGAGATGGGGGCACCCGTGCCGTTGGCATCGGCGGAGATTGTCATTGTCCGTGTAGCGCCGCTGCCTGGTCCTGAGGTGGGGCTGATGGTGAACGCATTGTTGTTGCACGTGGCTGTCCAGTTCCCTGTAAGGTTGGTGGCTGATGTTACCTCCACTGTCTTCGAGCCTCCGCGGCTGGCTATAACTACGCTTGATGGATTCGCACGCAGCACGGCGGCGAGCGATTTCGCGCAGTTGACAGAGGCGGCCGCATCGATATAACCGTGACCGTCTATCTGGTTACTTCCGCTGGCAAGAGCATGCTCGTTGCTCTGCAGGCAGTTCAACGCCTGGGCGGGTGTCATCTGGGGATAGGCAGAAAGCATCAGGCCGCAAAGACCTGCAACCGTCGGGCAGGCCATCGAGGTGCCCTGCATGCCGTCATAGTACTGATTCTGTAGAGCAGTGCCAAGGATAATGCGGTTGTACTGGCTTTTGCAGTATGTGGTGCTGAGGATGTTGTTGGTGCGGCTGGTGTTGTAGAATCCGCCAGGAGCGGCGATATCAGCACGGCCAGTACCATACTGTGAGAAGTAGGAGAGTTTGCCGTTATAGTCAACCGATGCTACGCTTATAACACCAGTGTAACATGCGGGGTAACTCTTATAGTTGTCACCATCGCCCTCGTTACCGGCTGCGGCCACAAGGATGATGCCGTTGTTGTATAGGTTGGTGTAGGAACGCTGCTCTGACTGGCTTGAGCTTGAACCGCCGAAGGACATGCTGATGACCTTGGCTCCGTTATTTGCAGCCCAGGTCACGCCATTGGAGGTGTAGTAGAGATAGCCGCTGTTGTTCGCGGCACGCACACCCATCAGGGTAAGACCGCTGCCCGAGGAACCGTCGCCACCGCCGATGGAGGATATGCCAACACCGTTGTTGTTCTTGGCGGCAACCATGCCGGCGCAGTGTGTTCCATGCGACCAGTCATACGATTCACACGAACCGTTGCCGTAATAGAAATAGTTACTGGAGCAGGTTTCCGACTGAGAAACAGATGTTGGAGGATTTGCATTGCCGGTCTGGGCATAGCCTGAACCATACGAGCAGAGGTTGCTTGAGGAAATCTGAAGGTCGGGATGACTGCCCCAAACAGCGTTGTCAACCACGGCCACCTTTATGCTCGAACTTGCAACTTGAGCATCCCATGCACCTTGTGCGTTAATCATAGAAAGGTTCCACTGATAAGGACCTGCGCTACCCCAAGAACCCGTTGAATACGGGTCGTTGTAGGTTACCAGCAGGTGCGGCAGCGGCACTCTCTCCGCATACTCCACCTCAGGCAGTGCTTCCAGAGCCGCTATGAACTCATCGATTTTTCTGTAGTTTGTGAACTCCAGACGGATGATACGCTCCGTCACGGGGTCGTTGAATGCGTACAGCGGACGCGTGATAAGCGTCACACCATACTGTGCGAACAGATTCGAGTACTGCTTCATCTCCTGCGGCTCAATACGAGTGTCCTCGTTCACTCTGAACTGGAAATCGTAACTGTCCACGAACTTGAAGTACAGATGCCCGTCAATGTAGTTGGGATCCAACGTTTGCGCCCGCAACCCCACAAACGAGAGGCACAAGAGCGCGGCAAGTAATAATTTTTTCATGGATTTGAAATTTATGTGTGTTATTGTTTTTATTCTAATCTTATAAGTCTGTTTGACAGGTGTTTGTATAGATATGACTACTATACAGTACATTCGGAAACAATAGGACAAAAGTAGTAATTATTAAGGAAATAAACAAGTCGTTGTAGATAAAATTTTATCAACATCTGTTCGGATTCCATCCATTTTGCCGATAATATGCGGTTTTGGCCGTTAAACCGATTTTATGTCAGAGTAATACATTCCAATCTCAAATGGGAGTAAGGTGGTAGCAGTGTAGAAAAAAAATAGGAGCAGAGTAAGGTCAGTACAAAATCTGTATAGGTTCTGTATATAAGCTGTGTAGATAAAATGTAGGTGAAAAGTAGAACAAAAGTAAAAGCGAAGTAAATCAAAAGTAAAACACAAGTAGGAGAAAAGTAAAATAAAGGTAAAAGAAATATTGGAGAAAAGTAGAACTGATGATGTCCCCATTGTTGCGGATCTTCGAATATGCACCCCGGCCCACGATAAGACCTATTAGGCTTATCAGACTTATTAGACCCATCCCTCATTATTCCTAAATCCGATTTTTTGCCGCTTTTAGTGAGATGTAAGAAAAAAAATGCAGCCAGATATGGCTGCATTATGCTTGATTGTAAGTTTTTTTATGTTCGACTAATATTGTTCCTTCTCGTTTGGAAATTCCACACTTTTCACATCATGGATATACTGTCTCACGGCGTTGCTTATCTCATGACCGAACGACCCGTATGTCCTCAAGTATCTTGGCGAGAACTGCTGCGTGATTCCCAACATGTCCTGCAGCACCAGCACCTGCCCGTCCACCGCGCTTCCGGCTCCGATACCAATAGTGGGTATCTTGACCTCCTTTGTGACCTGTTCTGCCAACGCAGCTGGTATCTTCTCCAGTACCATTGCGAAACATCCGGCCTCCTCCAGCACATGCGCGTCTTTCACCAGTCGCTCTGCTTCCTCGGCTTCGGTTGCTCTGACAGCGTATGTGCCGAATTTGTTGATGCTCTGTGGCGTAAGCCCCAGGTGTCCCATCACGGGGATTCCTGCCGTGAGTATCCTCGAAATCGACTCCAGCACCTCTTCGCCTCCCTCTAATTTCACCGCGTCCGCGCCCGTCTCTTTCATGATACGTATTGCCGACGCCAACGCCTGTTTCGAGTTGCCCTGATATGTTCCGAACGGCATATCGACAACCACCAAGGCTCTCTTTATCGCCCTAACCACGGAGGCTCCGTAGAAAATCATCTGGTCGAGGGTGATGGGCAGCGTTGTCTGGTATCCCTGCATCACGTTGGCCGCCGAGTCGCCCACCAGCACTATATCTATCTTCGCATCGTCCAGCAGGCGTGCCATCGAGTAGTCGTAAGCCGTCAGCATCGCTATTTTCTCATTGTGCAGCTTCATATTCTGAAGCACTCTCGTAGTGACCTTGGTCACATCTGTCTGCAAATATGCCATTCTATTTGTGGAATTGCGTGAATGTCTTAAATGTGATATTGTTTCCAACTTGCCGACAGGTCTGATATGACCTAACCGTTGGCTTATTGTTAAATTTCTTCGTCTTCGCCTTTCTTGGGCTTCCTCACGGGCTGCGGTATCTCCTCGTCTTCTTCATCTTCTTGCTCCACGATGCGGAACAGGTCCCTCATCGCTGGCTTTATCTCATATTCGCCGTGTTTGTTCACCTTGAAGGCCTTATAGTATTTGTTTCCGAATTCAAACGAACCCTCTTCAACTTCCGATATGGCTGGATAGAAATAGCTGCCAATCTCGTCCGGTTGTATCCGTTTGCCCAAATAAACAGTGTCTAGCTGTGTGGCGTTGATGGCCGCCTGCACTGTGATTTTCGTCTTGTCTTTCGATTTCAGTTTCTTTGTCGAAAGGGCTTTGTATTCCAGTTTTCCTTTGTTGTTCAGCTTCTTCGAGAATATGCGCAGCTTCCCTGCCCACTGCTCTGGCGTGAACGGGAATCTCACGTATATCGAGTCGGGCAGTGTGGCCGAGCATTCTCCAATCTTACGGCTCGAGTTGCTGTGCAGCACTATGTATCCCGCCTGAAGAATAATGTATTTTTTGTGCGGTATCAGCGAGTAGCGCTCCACTATCTCCTTGTAGTCAAGATGTTCCTCTATCTTTATCTCCAGTTGTGGCGGGCAAGTGTCTTTTGTGTTCTGCACTGCATAAACTGCACCTTTCTGTATTGCCAGCGATGCATAGTATCCGTGTATCACAGTGTCGTTGGCGGGCAGGAAGCATCCTCTCGATGTTCCGATACACTCGTCCAGATTGTTTCGGAACGTCACCAGTACGTTGCCTTTCAGCTGCACCGTTTTGTTCAGTGTCTGGCGGCTTTCGGGCAAGTCTGCCATGTTGAGCACATTCACTGTCGAAGGCACCTCGTAGCGTAACGTCTCCACGGTGTCGCCGTGACACGAGCAGTGTATCGGGTTGTACGATATGCGTACAGGGAACGGTGCGTAGCTGCGGCGACAAAAGTAGTTGTACACCGCATTGCAGCGTGCCTCCATCATCTGTTCGTCTCCGTCAGCATATCCCTCCACCGTCATGGTGTAGAAGTTGGGGTTGTCCTTATTCTGGAAGGCGTAGTTATATACCGAATCCAGCATGTCAAGGTCGCTCAGCGTTAGCGTTGTGTCCTTACTAAACTCCATCACCAGATAGAATGTCTCGGGATACGCCGCCAGCACCTTCTTCATGTCTTTCACAGGTTTTGCACTTGCCACATATAGTCCTGTCTGGGCCTGTATTGTCGCTAATTGGATGACATAAAGAAATAGTAAAGATATGGATAAGAACTTTTTCATGTGCAGAGGTATTATTGACACTTTTGTTGGTTCTCTGGTCAAAGTTCGCGAATGAGTTTGTCTATCAGTTCGTCTGTCGATATGTTTTCAGCCTCGGCATAGTAGTTGCGCACTATTCTGTGGCGCAGCACATTGTGTGCCACGGCACGCACATCCTCCATGTCTGGCGAGTACTTGCCGCTTAAAGCCGCGTGCGTACGCGCGCCTATTATTAGGTATTGCGAAGCCCTCGGACCGGCTCCCCACGAGATGTATTTGTCTGCCGCCGTCTCGCCTTTGCATGTCGGTCGCGTCGCAGTCACCAGTCGCACTGCATATTCGCATACGTTGTCAACCACCGGCATCCTTCGTATTGTGTGCTGGTAGTCTGTTATCTCCTCCGCCGAAAGCACCACTTTCACTTCGGGAACTTTATCGACGGTGGTCTCTTTCACTATATTTATCTCCTCCTCAAACGAGGGGTAGTCGAGTCTCACGTTGAACATAAAGCGGTCAAGTTGTGCCTCTGGTAGTGGGTAGGTACCCTCTTGCTCTATTGGGTTTTGCGTTGCCAACACAAAGAACGGCTCATCCAGCTTGTATCCTTTGCCCGACACCGTCACCACCTTTTCCTGCATAGCTTCCAGCAGCGCGGCTTGCGTTTTGGGCGGGGTACGGTTTATCTCGTCAGCTAGCACTATGTTTGCAAACACGGGTCCCTTGATGAACTTGAACTGCCTGTTCTCGTCAAGTATCTCTGTGCCGGTAATATCCGACGGCATAAGGTCGGGTGTGAACTGTATGCGGTTGAATGTCAGTCCAAGTGCTCGCGATAGCGTGTTCACCATCAAAGTCTTGGCCAGTCCGGGCACTCCCACCAACAGGCAGTGTCCGCCCGAGAATACAGCTGTCAGTAGGCTATCTACTGCTTCGTCTTGACCGATAATCACTTTGTTTATCTCGCCTTTCAGTGTGTTATATTTCTCTACAAGGTTGTCTATTGCAGCTTTGTCTGACATGTTCTATAGATGTTTATGGTATTTTTGTGCGTTTTTTTTATTCACTTTCCTGTCCAGTTCAGGCGGAAATCGCAGTCTTTGTATTCGTCGGCAAGGCGAATGTAGGTGTTCTTTATCATCTTTGCCGACCACTCCATTATTTTCTTGTCCTTCTTCTCTTGCAGGGCTGCATTGCTTATGCGGTCATAGTCGTCTGTCAAGTTGGCTTTGTGTTCGGGTATACGCTTGTCTAGCCGTACAATGCGGTAGGCGTCACGTTGGTTCTCCGTCTTGAACAATAGTGCGTTGGTTACTGTGCCTACCTCAACTCCAACTACCGACACTCCGGGGAACTGTTCGGTCACCTCGTCCTTGGTGAAACGGCTTGATGAGGTCATATCGTTGGTTGCCACGCCGCCTTGCGATTTGTTGGCTCCGTCTGAATACTGCCTTGCAGCATCGGCAAAGTTTATCTTCCCGCTGCGAATTTCCTGGGCAAGGCTGTCGAGTCTCATACGAGCCTTAAACAAGTCGTCCGACGACACCTTTGGTATCATCAGTATGTGACGCACATTCACCGTGTTGCCGCGTCTTTCGATAAGTTGGAGGATATGGAATCCGAATTTAGTCTCTATAACGGGCGATACCTCGCCGGGTTTCAGCGCAAAGGCTGCGGCTTCGAACTCACTCACCATGTCGCCTCGCGTAAAGAACCCCAATTCTCCACCTTTTGAGGTTGACCCAGGGTCTTGCGAATAGAGTGTAGCCAACATGCTGAATTTTTCTCCCTTGAGTACCCTCTCTCTGAGGCCCGACAGTTCCGTGCGCACTCGGTCTCGCTCCATCTCTGACACTTCAGGCGATATTACAATCTCCGACAGCTCGTAGCTTTCGGGTATCACTGGCAGACTGTCTTTTATATTATTGTAGAAATCGGCCACCTCTCTCGGTGTTACCGTGACATTCTGTGTGAGTTTGTATTCCACCTCCTGGCTTATTTTTCGGTTCTTCAGTTGATCGAAGAATATGTCGTGCATCTCGTCGTATGTGTAACCCGTAGCGTCGCGCAGTGCTTCGCGGCTGCCATACTGGCGCACATAGTTCTTCAAGTAGTACTGCACCTCCTGCTCCACCTGCTCGTCGGTCACCTCCACACTGTCAACCTCGCCTTTGTGCAACAGCAGCTTCGACAACATCATGTTCTCCAATAGCATGCAGCGGGTCTCTTGTGCGTTGTCGCCTCCTTGTCTTAAGCGGTACTGCACATAACTGTTCTCCACGTCCGACATCTTGATGATGCTCTTGCCCACCACTGCCACCACACCGTCAACCACAGTGCCGTTCTGCGCAATCGAAAATTGAAAACTAAAAATTGAAAGTAGAAGTATCAGGAGTGTTTTTTTCATGTCTTTTTTAGATGGTGTTATCTTGTTAAAGAGTCCATTTGTATTTCTTTATCTTGCCTTCTTGCTCCGCTTTTGACAGCAAGTCTCGCTGCATATTCTTTATAATCTCTATGCGGCGCTGGTTTAGGATGATGTTCTTGATGCGCTCGGTTTCGTAGGAGAGAGGTGAAAGTTCTTCGCTGAGTCGGTATTCCAATATCTTTGCGATATACACGCTCGAACTGTCCTCAATCACAATGTTGCGGTTGTTCTTCAGGTACAGTTCTTCGTTGTACGTTGTGATGGGCACCATGGTTTGGAATCTGAAAAACGGAATCCAGGTGTCGCCATCGAAGTTATAGTCTCTCCCATACTGCATTGCTGCTTTCTGGATGTAGTCCATCTCCTTGTCGCTGATTTCGGTCGCCGCCATCATTCGGGTCACGGTCTTAATTGGTGGCGCATCCTTGTCAAACTTCACATAGATTGCTTTCAGAATATTTGTGCGAAGGGTAAAGTTGTCTTGATGAGTGTTGTAGTAATCCGACAGCTCTTTGTTTGAGACAACGGTGTCGAGTGTTCGGTCGATGACCAATTGCTCGTATTCGTATGTCAGCAGGCTGGCGCGGTAGTTCTCCAACTCTTTCTCAAAACTTTTGGTTATCTCGCTTTGAGCCTGTTCCATCACCACGGTCTGTTGAATCCATTGGTTGATGTAGTTGTCGGCAATTGTCGTGCTGTCCTCCTTTGACAGGCCTTCCGCCACAACCCCTTCCAAATCGCTTCGAAGCAACTTGTGTCCGCACGCCTCTGCCACAACGTCACTCTCCTGCCTTTCTCCGCAGGCTGCAACAAGTATGCAACATAATGTGCTGTATAGGATGGTCTTTAGCTTCATTGCTGACAGGTGAACTTTTAACTAGGGATACTCAATCAATACGTTGTCTCGTCCACCACGTCCTGGTGTATCTTCACGTTGTATTTCTTACGCAGCCGTTTGTTGAGCTCTTGCTCCAGTTCGTTCTGATAGTCGGTGATGTAGTATCCACGTGCCTCTTGAAGGGTTTTCAATCCGGGATTTGTAACCTGTTCCACCACATATATCTTATACCCATGTCCATTTGTGTGTGCGTATGTGCCAGGACGCCATTCGTTGCGCAACAGTTCCGAGTGTCTGTCTTCCTCGAATGTTTCCAGAGTCACAGTCACGGGGTTTTTAATCGTCGATTTCTTGTCAACGGCTTTCGTGATTAACTCTCTCATGTCGCTATGTGACATCTTCTTTTTGTATGCTTTGTCAACGAGTTTCAACGCTTTCGACGGTGCTATGCATGAACTGTCGGCAATGGTCACAACTGTGGTTCTGGCACGTGTGTTCCAGAAGTAGTTTGAGTCCTCGGGGTTGTTGATGTCGCGTTTGGCTCGCTGCACATAGTAGAAAGTCTTGAGCCCTGCAGTGTCCTCCATCGCCTTCGACCATATCATTTGCTCGTTATAGGCAAAAATCATCAGTCCGTTGCGGTACTCGTTTATGATGGCGGCAAAGTCGCTGTTGTCTCGTTCCAGATTTTCGTTGGCACATTTCAGTACCATTTCGTCAGTATAATTCTTATAGCGGGAGTTGATGTATTCGGTGTGGTCTCTCTTCAATTCTCCGGTTTGGCGGTCTTTCACATATTTTGCAAACTCTGTTAGCTTATAGTCTTTCCCGTTTAGTGTGAATATGGTTTGGTCTTTTGCCGCAAGCTGCTCTTCGTCGTATTTCCATTGCTTCATGAATATGGAGTCGTTCACCATCTGAATCAATGGCTCTATGCTTGCTATCGGCTTGTTGCTCTTTTTCCCGTTCTTACCTTTGGCATATTCCTGTGTGTAGTCCTTGAATCCGTAGCGTTTCTTTGCATCGCTTATGAAACGGTCTTTGGGTTTCGAGTTGCGCTGGTCTCGGGTCAAGCGTTGCTTATATATCGACACCATGTCCTCATAGAGTGGTATTGTATCTTTGTGAAGCAGTTTCAGTATATGCCATCCAAATCGTGTGTGGAATGGCTCGGTGTATGTCCCTTCTGCCATGCCTCCGGCTGTCTTCTCAACATACTCTGGTGGCAGTTTAGTCACGGGCAGCATCGGCAGACGTCCGCCGTCATCGTAGGTGGTGCGGTCGTCGCTGACGTTTTTGGCTACCGACTCAAACGATTCTCCGTTGACAAGTCTTCTGTATGCCTCATTAATCTTTTTCTGGCCGATTGTGGTGTCTGCTCCGCCTCTTACCCATATATGCTGCACCTTTGTCTGTCCATAATATGGTTTCCTGTCAACAATCTTGATGATGTGGTATCCAAAACGGGTACGGACTGGTTTCGATATCTCACCGATTTTCAGGTTATAGGCTGCTGTCTCAAATGGATATACCATGTCGAATACGGAAAAGTACCCCAGCTCTCCTGGCACGTATGTACTTGCCGCATCAGCGTCGTGTACAATTCCGTCTTCGCCACGATTCTCCTCCTGTTTTGCAAGTGTGGTGAAATCCTCGCCTTTTATCACGCGATTATAGATATCGCTGGCGCGTTTATATGCCTTCAACGTGTCTGCCGGCGCTGCATTCTCGTTGCAGCGTACCAATATATGGTGAGCGTGTATGATGTAGTGGTTTCGCTCGTATGCCTCCCGTAACAGCTCCTGCAAAGTCGTCGAGTCAAGCAGATAAGGAGCCGCGAGGTCGTTGCGGTATTGTCGCAGTTCGTTCACAAGCGATGGCATCGTATCGAAACCACGTGCCGTCGCATCTGCTAGTTTTGCTCTGAAGTTTGCAAACAGCTCCACATATTCCTCCAGGGCCAACCGTTTCTCGTAGGTACAGGCTGTCTTTGGCGCCGACGGGTCTTTGCCGATAGAAGCAAGAAACTCTTTCATAAACTCCGACCTGTGGATTTTCTCCCCGTTCACTTCGAACATCACAGGGTCGTCGGTCTTTTGACAAAATGTCGGGGCACTTAACGCCAATAGTGCTAATGCAACTAGGAATCTTCTCATTTTAAAACAACGTTTTAACAATCATCAGTCTGTTATCTCGAATAGTTTGGAGCCTCGCGAGTTATGGCTATGTCGTGAGGATGGCTTTCAGTGCGCCCTGCTGCCGTGATGCGGATAAACTTGGCCTGTTGTAATGTGGGTATGTCGCGACTGCCTGTATAGCCCATGCCGGCTTTCAATCCTCCCACAAGTTGATATAGGACCTCGTTCAGCGTGCCTTTGTATGGAACTCGTCCTACAACACCTTCTGGTACAAGTTTCTTTACGTCGGTCTCCTTGTCCTGGAAATAACGGTCCTTCGAACCGCTCTGCATAGCCTCCAGTGAACCCATGCCTCTGTACGACTTGAATTTTCTTCCTTCGAATATTATGGTCTCGCCTGGGGCTTCATCCACGCCGGCCACCAGCGAACCTATCATCACCGAGCTGGCTCCTGCTGCCAGTGCCTTCACGATGTCTCCACTATAACGTATTCCTCCGTCGGCTATGATAGGAACATCATATCCTTTCTGTTTCAATGCGCCAGCCACTTCGCATACTGCCGTGAGCTGAGGCACTCCGATGCCTGCTATGATACGTGTTGAGCAGATACTTCCCGGACCGATACCGACTTTTATTGCGTCGGCGCCTGCTTCGGCAAGCATGATGGCTGCTTCGCCTGTTGCAATGTTTCCTACCACTACGTCAACGGATGGGTATTTTGCTTTCACTTTTTTCAACGCTTCAACCACTCTGACCGAATGTCCGTGGGCTGTGTCTATTACCACTGCATCGACTCCGGCTTTGACCAGTGCATCTACACGGTCCATCATATCGGCGGTGATTCCCACCCCGGCTGCCACTCTCAAGCGACCCTTCTCGTCTTTGCAGGCGTCGGGGCGCTCTTTGGTCTTGATTATGTCGCGATAGGTGATAAGTCCTACAAACTGTCCTTTGCTGTTTACCACGGGCAGTTTCTCAATCTTGTGCTGTTGCAGTATGTCGGTCGCTTCCTCAAAAGTCGTTCCCTCGTGGGTTGTAATCAGCTTGGTAATCATAATCTCGCTGAGGGGGCGTTCCATGTTGCGCTCAAATCTCAGGTCTCGGTTTGTCACCATGCCTATCAGTATCTGGTTCTCGTCAACAATGGGTATTCCGCCAATGCCATACTCGTGCATCAGGTTCAGCGCGTCTTTCACAAGTGCCTCTTTGCGCAGCGTCACAGGGTCCACAATCATACCGTTCTCCGAGCGTTTCACTTTCAGAACCTCGTGAGCTTGGCTGTCTATCGACATGTTTTTGTGCAACACACCGATACCGCCCTCTTGAGCCATTCCAATTGCCATTGCGGCTTCTGTAACGGTGTCCATTGCAGCCGACACTAACGGCATCTTCAACGTGATGTTGCGTGAAAAACGGCTGCTCACCGTAACCTCGCGTGGAAGGATTTCGGAATAAGAAGGAACAAGGAGGACGTCGTCGTATGTCAGTCCTTCGCCGATGAATTTTGTGGTGTCTGTAAACATATTGCTAATTTTTTGTTTTTTCTCGATTAACCGCTGTTTGTTATTTATTGCCACTTGCTTAGGCCCTTTGCTTGTTTTACATAAACTACATTGCGCGGGTTCTGTATAATTGTGCAAAGGTACGCCAATTTTTTATAAATTCACTACTTTTATATAAAAAAAAGTTTTTTTTCATTAAGTCCTTTTTTGTCCGTACATTTGCAAAAAAGTAAACAATTAAACATTAACAATATGAAACGTTCATTTTCAATCTTTTTAGCATTTTTTGGAGTGGCTTTGGCTGCTCTTGTGACCGTAGGTTGCAAACGTACCTCGTACAATGTTGAGGCTATCGTAATGGAGGACTTCAATGGAGAAACCGCTTACATCTTTGATGCAATAACCGAGACCCCCATTGACTCTGTCGTGGTGGCTGATGGCAAGGCTGTTTTCGCTGGCAAGACCGATTCTGCTCGCATTGTTGCCCTCGTTGGGGCAAGTTACACTCCAGTTGTCTTCTTCCTGGAGCCGGGAAAAATAAAAATTGATGCAGACAGCAATGTTGTCACTGGCACCAAACTTAACGACGATTTCAACAAGTTTGTCAAAAATGACGAATTGCAGGCGTTAGCCGAAGAGTGTGATAACATAAGAAACGAAATCTATATGGCCGAAGCCGAAGAGGATCAATTGGATATTGTCAACCGTTACGATGAGGCTAACAAAAAAATGGAAAGCAAATTGAAAGAGGTTTGCATGGAGGTCTACGAGGCTCACAAAAAAGACCTTCTCGGAGCATACGTCCTGACTATTGCCGCACAGAGCCTTTCTTATGATGAGATAGAAAATATTTTTTCGGAAGCAGAGCCTATAATCAAAAACTTCCCTCCGCTTGCAGAGATTTACGCTGGAATCAAATCGAGTGAAGCAACCCAGCCGGGACACAAATTTGTCGATATTGAGGGTACTGACTATGCAACAAGTCAGCCCACAACGCTCTCAAAAATGATAGAGGGGAAGGTGGCTGTCGTTGATTTTTGGGCATCTTGGTGCCGTCCCTGCCGTGAAGAGATTGAAAGCACTCTGAAAGGTGTTTACAACGATTATAAAGACAAGGGTGTCATTGTCGTAGGTGTCGATGTGTCCGATACCCCCGAGGATCACGACAGGGTCGTAAAGGAGTTGAAAATTGAATATCCGCAGCTGCTCGATTCAAAAAAAGTGGCGGGTGAAATCTATGGTCTTATGTCAATCCCTCAAATTATCCTGATTGATCGCGACGGTAAAATTGTTGCCAGAGACCTTCGTGGTGACGCAATACGTACAGCCATTGACAACCTCCTTGCCCAGTAGAGCGTATGTGTCTGCGTAAAGCATTTGTTCTTCTGCTCTTTGGACTTTTGGTTTTGCGGTCTCAAGCCCAAACTGTTGAGTCTCTCAATGAGAAGGCTATAGATTATATACGTCAGGAGAACTATGAGGATGCTGTATCGACTCTTACCCAGGCTATCAAGGCGTCTCCGCGCTATGCCGAGTCCTATTTCAATATGGGCTTCGCATATTATTGCATGAGTCGTTACGACGATGCGATGCAGTGGTACAAGAAGACCATACAAATCGACAGCTCTTACGCTGATGCTTATGTCAATGTCGGCCTTGTGTGCAATCACAAGAAGCAATATGACGAGTCAGTTGAGTGGTGCGGCCGTGCCCTGTCAATCGATAGTACACTTGCCAATGCATATACTAATATGGGTGTTGCCTATGGAGGCCTTGGTCGCTACGATGATGCGATAAAATGCTACCTCAAGTCGCTTGTGCTTGACAGCACTTCCGCAATCACCTATAACAACCTTGGCAACGCCTACAACTATCTTGGTCAGTATAATCTCGGCATATCCTACTTGAATCGTGCCGTGACCATCCAACCGCAATATGCCTCTGCCTATTATAGTATGGGTCTGGCTTATTCGAAACTGGATATGCCCGACGATGCCATACGTTGCTATAAGAAGTCGGTGGAATTGGAGCCTAGACTCATTACGGTTTATAACGACATGGGCAATGTCTATGCTGCTATACACGAGTATGACAAGGCGATTGAATGTTTCCGAACTTCGGTTAACAAGGCACCCAAGTATGTCGATGCCTATCACAACATCGGCATGATATACTACGAGCGCAAGAAATACGACTCTGCGGCTGTGTGGTTCAAGCGGGCCACGCTTATCGATCCCGATCATGACCAGTCATATTACGCATGTGGTATTGCATACTATATGAAAGGTGACCGCAAGGAGGCGCTAAACTGGTATCTCAAAACCGTGGAGCACAATCCCAAACACGCTTTGGCGTATAACAGCCTCGGCTATGTGTATCAGGAACAGAAAGACTATACCAAGTCTCTTGACTACTACAAGAAAGCCATCGCGGCATCTCCCAAATATGTCGATGCCTACAATAATCTCGGCGCACTCTACATACACCTAAAAAAATATTCCGATGCTGTGGAATGTTACACCACTGCTGTTTCGGCCGACCCCAAGCGTCCTGAATCTTATTATAACCTAGGTGTTGCATATTACCTTTCTGGTGACAAGTTGCGCGCTGCGGCTGAACTGGAGAAGGCGATTTCGCTGCGTGGCAACTATGTGGATGCCTTTCATAATTTGAGCGTTATCTACGATGAGCTGGGGCAGCCGGCAAAGGCAAAGATATACCGTGAAAAGGCAGAAAATGCTGAGTTCGGCAGGTAATAAATTAGATTGAAACCTAAAAAACATAATTATGAATAAGCACGTCAAATTGTTCTCGTTGTTGGTAGCGGTTCTCGTGTTCACCCTTGTGGGGTGCATCAAGGACAGCTATTATGACACTTACAGTCTTTTGCAGTCAAAAATCGAGTTGAAAGTAGGGGATACCTACCAACTCTCCTTCGGCTACGATGCGGGTTATCCGACTGGGAACTCGTTCTTCGGTCATCAATATTCTTCCGACCGCGAGCTGCAGCAGCAGGGCTATATCTACGATGAGTCCCGTGTTTTGTGGAAATGTAGCGACACGAGCGTTGCCACTGTGAGCGCATCGGGTTTGGTTACCGCTATCGCCGTTGGCGAATGTAATATCGTGGCCTACTATGGCGATGGCTATGATGTCTGTCATGTGGTAGTGCTGTCTGACGGGCAGACGGGCGGTGGCGATGAACCCGAAGGCGGTTTTACCGACTATGGTGCAGTGAGCAGCCTTTTCTCTGTCGCCAGTGGAAAACAGGTGCGTTTCTCGCGTGGTAACTTGCAGTATCAGGCTTCCACCGACACTTGGCGTTTTGCTGAGCAGCAGTATGTCTCTGTGGGTTCGGACAATGCCAATGCCGCTGCCGCCTACACTGGGTGGATAGACCTTTTCGGATGGGGTACAAGCGGATGGAACAGCGGTGCCACAGCTTATCTGCCATACGCCACCAACACCGACAATGCGGATTACTATCCGGGAGGCGATGCCTCTAACGACTTGTTGGGTGACAACGACAGCGCCGATTGGGGCCGTTTCAACGCCATCGCTGCAGGCGGTGACCAGGTGGGTAAATGGCGTACACTCACTTCGTCGGAGTGGAACTATCTGCTTGGTTCCAGTGCCGCACGTCAGGGAAAGTCTGGCAAGGCGGTCATCGACGGCACATACAATGGAATAGTTCTCCTGCCCGACAATTGGGTGCTTCCATCAAGCCTGACCTTCACGCCTGGTGTATCGTCTGATTACAGTACCAATGCATACACTGCCGCCCAGTGGTCTGCTATGGAGGATGCAGGTGCTGTGTTCATCCCCGCAGCGGGCTTCCGTGACGGCACAACAGTCTCAAACGTTGGCACCCACGGATACTACTGGTCATCGACACACATTAACGGCACGTATGCATACGATCTGTATTTCTTCGGTGGCTATGCAAACGCTTCCGACTTGGGAACTCGTGCCATGGGTCGTTCTGTGCGTCTGGTTATTGACAAGTAGCACATAGTTGCAGCAGACTTGCCAAAGATATGACAGCCACTCACGATTTATGGTGAGTGGCTGTTCTTTTATGTGTCCAATAATAGTGATTTGTAGCGATTTTGAAGCCATAAACATGTGTGAATGGTAGATTATTGCTACTTTTGCATTGCTTTTAAACCAATCATATGGGTCGCTATTTAACTATAGTTGCGTTATTATTTGTTTTGTGCCCATTGTCGAAGTCTCAGGACACAACACGCCACACCAGGTTCAGCGGTGGAATGATGATTCATACTGGTTACCTGACGGGCTATTACAATGCTGTTGACTACCATGCAAAAGGTGCTCCTTTTGGGCTTGGCGGTGCGGTCCGTTTCCATTTCTTCGACCACCTCCGCGTCGGGGGAGAGGGCTATGTGTCCAAACTCCCGCAGTTGCACAACGGGAGCTACATTCGTCTCGGCTGGGGCGGCCTGCTTATAGACGGCTATTGGCAACTTGGGCGCTGGAAACCATACGCGGGCTTTACCGTGGGGGGCGGCTCCCTCTCAACCCTGTTGGTCCGCAGTGGCAATGCAAGTGACTGGCACTCCGAAACCGACGTCATGCTGCACAACGGTGCTGTGATGATTTTTGACCCGTTTGTTGGCTTGGAGTTCTCCGTCACGAAGTCTTTTAATCTTACTTTGAAAGCCGACTATATTTTAACGCTTAACAACCGGGAATGTCCTGCTGGAGTAAGGGTTTACTTTGGCTTTGTGTTCGCTCGCTGAGCGTTGTCTGTGTTCAAACAATTGTGCTTTCAGTTTTATTGTGTAATTTTGCACCGAATAAGTCAATCTTGATGCATTAACTGTTGACCAACCAAATGTGCAAATTGCATGTCATAATGCCTGTTAAGGACTCGATGGAAACTGCTCGGGACGCCATTCGTGCCGTGATGAGTCTTCATGACGTGGATTTTACTGTTTACAATGATTTCAGTTCAGAGGAAACAACCGCGGAGTTGAGTGCCATGTCGTCCGAATATGGCTTTCGGTTGGTCAACTGGGCGGACTCTACGTCTCATCCGTCGCCCAACTATCGGCTGACACTACAGGACGCGCAGCGCCGTGCCGTGCAGGAAAAGGCCCATTTGGTCATAGTCGAAAGCGACGTGACCGTAAAAACCGACACCATAGAGCGTCTTTCGTCCGCAGTCGTTGACGGTGTGGGGCTTGTGGCTGCGGTCACGGTTGATTCCAACGGGGAGATTAATTTCCCGTACCTGTACGCACGTAAGCTTACTGGAGGAACTGTTCCCACAAGCAAGCGCCTGAGTATCTGCTGCACGCTTGTTTCAAATGAATTTCTTGGACGCTACAGTTTCGATGCTCTCGACCCCGACAAGCAGTGGTACGATGTCTTTATCTCTCACCAGTCTCTTCGTCTTGGCTTTCGGAACCTTTTGATGTTGGACAACAGGGTGTTGCATCGCCCTCACTCGTCACGCCCATGGAAACTCTTGAAATACACCAATCCGCTGAAATACTATTGGCTCAAGATTGTTAACAAACGCGACCGTATATGAAAGTCTATAGTTTGTTGGTGGTCAAGGACGAGGCCGATGTCGTTGCACTCTCGGTGGCCGATGCGTGCCGTTGGAGTGACAAGGTCGTCGTAATCGACAACGGCAGCAGCGACGGCACATGGGAACTCATCAACCGCATGGCTTCCACCGAACCTCGGATTGTCCCTTTTTTGAGGTATGAAGGACCATTCCACATAGGTCTTCGGGCTCAGGCTTTCAGGGCGTTCCGCAACGAAATGCGTATCGGTGACTGGTGGTGTGTCAGGCTTGATGCCGATGAGTTCTATCCGGGCGATGTGCGAGCTTTTTTGTCCAAGGTTCCTTGGTATTGCCGTACCGTCAAGAAATGCAGCATCGACTATGTCCTCACGCACGAGGATTTTGACGAGGGCTTTCTGACTGGCGTTTTTTCGGAAGACAGGGAAAAGATTCGTTATGCGCTTCCCGAGCGGCGCGAAGAAAGGCGTTTTATGCGTCATTCGCCATTCCTTGTCTGGCTTTCTCGTTGGCGTTACCCGCATCCTTGGGGGCTCGTTGCCAAAAAGCGCATAGCTGTTGACCACTACCAGTATCGCAGTATCGAGCAGATGCAGCGCCGTTTTCTTAACAGAAAGAAAGCTAAATCTGACGGCTGTGGTTCATTCAGCCATGAAAATGGAGCAGGATGGCGTGATTATCTGCGCCACCGCGCCGATTGCCGTCTCGTTAAATAGTTTTACGCTCTTGGCAGGCGGATGATGAAGGTCGAGCCTTTGCCTAGTTCGCTTTCGATGCCGATTTTGCCTTTGTGGGCTTTGACGACCTGCATGACGTAGTTGAGGCCTATGCCGAAACCTTTGACGTCGTGGCGGTCGCCGGTGGAGACGCGATAGAAATTCTCGAATATGTGGCGGCGGTCCTCCTTTGATATGCCGATACCGTTGTCGGCTATGCTGATGCGGACATATTTGCCTTCCACAGCGGTTGCGACCTTGACGGTCGGATTCTTTGGCGAGTATTTTATCGCGTTGTCAATGAGGTTGCTAATCATGTTCGACAGGTGGTCCTGGTCGCCATATACGGTCACTTTCTCGGCCGTGTAGTCCTCTGAAGAGGAACCGTTGGCGTCGGAGAGTCGCACCTGTGCGCGCTGCACCTCGTCGGCTATCAGTTGGTTGATGTCTATTTCGGTATATTTCAGCGTGAATTTCTTCCGCGCCATGCGTGAGTTGCGTAGCACCGCTTCGACCAGTCGCAGCATGCGCTCATTCTCGTCGTGTATAACCTCGATGTGGTGCTTGGTATCGCACTCGGGGGTGTCCATGTTCTCGGTCAGGTAGCAGGTCTCGAGGCGAATGGTCGAGATGGGGGTTTTCAGTTCGTGCGTCATGTTGTTGATGAAGTTGGTCTTCATCTCGTCAACTTTACGCTGATTGTACATGCTGCGGGTGATGGTCAGGTAGGCCATGGCGATGATGACGATGAGCATGATACTCATGAGCACCAGTACGTTGCTGTTCTTCATGAGGTATAGCGCCTTGTCCGAGAAGTAGAGAGTGATGTAATAGTCGGCCGGGTTTCCGCGGTCATCGAGGATGATATTGTACTTAAAAGGTGAGTCGGCCATTTTCTTTTCCTGGCCGGGTTTGCTGCAGAAGTAGAAGTATGTCATGCCGATGTCGCTGACGGCGACGGTGGGCAGCAGGTCAACGCCGTTTACGAGCAGGGCTTCGTTGACCGATGTGACTAGTGCGTCGTAGTCGAGAGCTTCTAGCGACGGGCTGTTCTCGCTGTGTTTGTCGGCGGCGAGGTTGCGTATGACCTCGTCCATCGCATCGGTGACACTCGTGTTAAAAAGGCTGTCGCTGATGGAAGCGGAGCGCTCAATCTGCCATATCTGAATGGACACCAGCGCCGTGGCAGCTACGGTGAATATGGTGGATATGGTGACAATGAACCAGCGTCTCATAATTTATATAACGTGAAAAGTGCGATTTAGGTATATATGTTAAAGGAATGATTCCTTCCACCCCAACCTCACCTCTATCCCACCTTTATCCCACGTTTGTCCCAAGTTTATCCCAAGTTTGGTCCTCGGTTGTCCCACGGTTGGCCTTCAGTTTGCCCACGGTTGGCCCAAGTTTGGTCCTCTGTTGCCCCACGGTTGGTCCAAGTTTATCCCACGGTTGGCCCGGTGCCATATCAAAGTCGTCTTTACATCGGCCCAACCCAGTAGTTGAGCAAAAGGTGAGCAGAAGGTGAGCAAAACCTGTAAATTTATTTTATTGGTTTATAAAACGTTACAAGCCCTATTTTGCCCTTTTTTGTTGCGTTGAAAAGTGTTAATCGCCACATTGCCAAGATTTTGACTTTTGCATAAAAAAACGCCTATCCCCGACCAATTGCGGATGGTTGTATGGGAACTTAGTTGTGCAGCATAGGTAATGTTTCCGCTACGGCGGCAACGGCAGCCAAGGCGGACTTCTCTGACTGGGTGGTCGGGTCGGGGTTGTGTGGTGTTTTTGGAGGGTTGTTTCTTTTGGTGTTGCGCAATCGGTCAATATTGCGTACTTTTGCAAAAAATATTTGGTTATGAAAATCGGACTTATCATTGCTATGGAGAGTGAGTACCGCAAGGTCGGGGAGATGATTGGGGGTGACTGCGGACGGCTGGGCGAGAACACAGTGGTGCTGCACAAATGCGGCATAGGCAAGGTGAACGCTGCGGTGGGTACGGTGGGGTTGATAGAAAAGGAACATCCTGACTGCGTTATCAGCAGCGGCGTGGCGGGCGGAATTGACAGATGTTTGGATGTGATGGACATCGTGGTGGCGGAGCAGACGGCGTATCACGACGTGTGGTGTGGCGACGGCAACGAGAAGGGGCAGGTGCAGGGGCTGCCGCCACGGTTTGAGTCGGACACAAGGTTGTGCGACGCGGCGATGGCGGGTGCGGCAGGGAATGTGAAAAGGGGCCTTACGTGCACGGGTGACCAGTTTATCACTTCGAAAGAGGCTCTGGCCAAGATAAAGGCAGACTTCCCCGAGGCTTTGGCGGTGGATATGGAGTCGGCGGCGATAGCGCAGGTGTGCTATCTGAAGGGTGTTCCGTTCATGTCGTTGCGGATTGTGAGCGACACCCCGGGCGCGACGCCCGACCACTTCAAGCAGTACCTGGACTTTTGGGCGGAGCTGAGCGAGCGGTCGTTCACCAACTTGCGTGCCATACTTGAGCGGATGCCTGCGAAACTTTGAAAAGTGAGTACACAATAAATCCCGCGTTTGTAAGTTATTTATTGTTGGAATAGAGAAAAAGGCCCCGTAGTTCAGCTGAATAGAACGTCGGATTCCGGTTCCGAAAGTCGTGGGTTTGAATCCCGCCGGGGTCACAAGGAATACGGGAGTTGAAGGCAAGCCTGCTTTTGACTCCCTCTTTGATTGAAGAGTTGGATTAACTAAATAATGAAGAGTTGGATTAACTAAATAATATTGAATATGCATACACCTATCTTTCCGCAAACGAAACCTGTTCTTAAGCTTTTGGCGTTTCTGGGCATGTTTATCGGCATGCTGCTGGTGGCGTCGTGTCTCACGTTGCTCGTACCGATTTTCGGCGGCGACATAACTGCTACGCGCACCCTTCTGTGGGTGCAGTGCGGCACTCAGCTGCTCACGTTCCTGCTGCCAGTGGTGCTTTTCGTACTTTTCTACGAGAGCGACGAGCGTGGTTTCCTGAAGGCTGACTTCGGCGGGCGCAGCTGGACGCAGGCGCTTGCGGGTATGGCCATAATGCTGCTGCTGGTGCCCGTCATCGACGTGGTGACGCAGTGGAACGACGGCTGGCACTTCTCCGAGCCGTTGGAGGGCATACTGCGCGAAATCACAGAGCGCAGCCAAAAGATAATAGAGGCGTTTATGTCCGACGCCACGGTGACTGGCTTGATACTCAACATACTGGTAATCGCGTTGGTGCCTGCGGTGTGCGAGGAGCTGTTCTTCCGCTGCGTGGTGCAGCAGACATTCCACAAGTGGTTCAAGAACGGACATGTGGCGATATTGGTTACGGCCATTCTTTTCAGCATTGCCCACGGCGAAATTTATGCCTTTGTGCCTAGGGTGGTGATGGGAGTCGTACTTGGCTACCTGTTCTACTACGGCCGCTCGGTGGTGGTGAACATCTGCGCCCACTTCCTGAACAACGCTCTTATAGTGGTGCTGTTTTTCCTGTATCACCGCGACATAATCGGGTTCTCGCCCGAGGAGCTGCCGTCGGTGGGCTGGTTGTGGAACATTGTCTTTATGGTTGCGGCGGGCTTCCTGTTCTATGTCACTTTTTTGAGAAAGGAACGGAAGTGAATTTCAGGTTTTCACAACATGTAGGATTGTTTAAATCTATTCGGAAAGGCAAAAATAGAAGATAATAAATCGCCTTGAAAATCAGGCGGTTTGTTGATAAAATTGTTGAAAAAGTAGAAAAATGTTAGGTAAATCATTTTTTATTAGTACTTTTGCAACTCGTTTCGACTGAAAAAATAAGTTTTATAAACAGAAAAATACTTAAAGAGATGACAAAAGCAGAAATTGTAGCAGACATTGCACAGAAAACTGGAATCGAGAAAGTTGCTATTCAGGCAGCTGTTGAGGAATTCATGACGGTGGTGAAGGATTCACTGGCCGAGGGCGAAAACGTTTATCTGCGTGGCTTCGGCAGCTTCATCGTAAAAAAACGTGCTGAGAAGACCGGCCGCAATATCTCGAAGAACCAGACCATTCTTATCCCGGCTCACAATATCCCGGCTTTCAAGCCCGCCAAGACTTTCATGAACGACGTGAAGAATAGTAAAAAATAATAATATAAATCAGTTTAACTATGCCTAACGGAAAGAAACACAAACGGCACAAGATGTCTACGCACAAGCGTAAAAAACGCCTGCGCAAGAATAGACATAAGAAGAGATAGGCTTCACGGGTGGAGTTCCTCTCGGATCTAACAAACTTTATAAAACAAATTACACAGCCTCGTCGGTTTCACCGCAGGTGTGTAGTTTGTTTTTGTTGTTAAAGGCCGCTATCTCGGATAGTGACCAATGACTGGTGACCAATGACCTGAAATGGGTTGTGTGTCGGAAACTGTGAGTTGTGATGTGAGATGGGTGTGACAGATGTGGGTTGAGGTTGGTGGTGGTGAGTGGAGGCGTGATAGGAGTGAGGGATGATTGGGATGATGTGGGGGAGGATGTGGTGATACGGTGGTGTTTCTTTTCGGGATGTGGGATTAACGGTTGCAATGTGAGGGGGATTTGTGAGGTTGGGGATGGCTTGTTATAAGGGATTAAAATTCAATAGGAAATAATACGTGAACAAGGAATTGATAATATCCGCCAATGAGACTGGGGTGCGCATTGCGCTTACGGAGGACAAGCAGTTGGTGGAGCTACATACGGAGAAATTCGGGAACAAGTTCTCGGTGGGTGACATATTCATCGGGAGGGTGAAGAAGATAATGCAGGGTTTGAACGCTGTGTTTGTGGATTTGGGTGACGAGGAGCAGGACGGATTCATGCACTATCTCGACCTGGGGCCTTACTACGGCTCGTGCAGCAAGTATATGCGTCAGGCCATGAACGGCAATGCGGGAATGAGGACGCTCAGCCCGTTCAAGCTGGAGCCGAACTTGTCGAAGGACGGCAATATAGGCGCCACGCTTTCTGTGGGGCAGTTTCTGCTGGTGCAGGTGTCGAAGGAGCCTATTTCGACGAAGGGACCGAAGCTGACAGGCAACCTGTCGCTGGCGGGCCATTTCATAGTACTGACGCCGTTTGAGAACGGAATCTCTATTTCTCAGAAGATAAAGTCGAAGGAGGAGCGGAGCCGCCTGAAACGGCTGGTGCAGAGCATCAAGCCGGAGAACTTCGGAGTGATAGTGCGCACCAATGCCGAGGGCAAGACAGTGGCGGAGTTGGACGCCGATGTGCGGGATTTGATGGGCAAGTGGTCGAAGATGACCGACAACTTGAAGCGGGTTACGTCGCCGCAGAAGCTGGTGTCGGAACTGAGTGCCGCCTCGTCGGCGTTGCGCGAGGTGCTGAGCGACGACTTCAACACGGTGTATGTGGACAATGAGGAGGTTTATGAGGAGGTGCGGAGCTATGTGAAGAGCATCGCGCCTGGAAGGGAGTCGATAGTGAGATTCTACAAGTTGCAGACGCCTATATTCGACCAATTCGGCATCACGAGAGACATACGCCGGGCTTTCGGCAAGATTGTTACTATCCGTTCGGGTGTGTACCTTTATGTGGAGCACACGGAGGCGATGCATGTGATAGACGTGAACAGCGGCAACCACATCAAGTCGGGCAACGGACAGGAGGACACGGCGCTGCAGGTGAACATAGAGTCGGCGGTTGAGATAGCGCGCCAGCTGCGTCTGCGCGATATCGGCGGCATAATCATAGTGGATTTCGTCGATATGCAGAAGGCGGAGAACCGGAAGAAGCTGTATGACGTGATGTGCGAGGAGATGAAGAAGGACAAGACGCGACATACGGTACTGCCGCTGAGCAAGTTCGGATTGATGCAGATAACGCGTCAAAGGCTGCGTCCGGCGGTGGTGATGGATGTGCAGGAGAAGTGCCCGCTGTGCGACGGCACTGGCAAGATAAAGTCGAGCCTGGTTGTGGTGGATGAGATAGAGGCGGACATAAAGTACCATGTGGGGAGGAATGTGTCGAAGCGCATAGTGATAGAGACGCACCCGTATGTGCAGGCGTACCTTACGAAGGGGCTGCCGTCGCAGAGGATGCGCTGGATACTGAGATACAAGCGTTGGATAACGGTGAAGGCCGACAGCCACATGAGCCTGTTGGATTTCAAATTTGACGGAGTAAAGGATGAGGAGCAGGCCCAATAGATTGAGGCTTGCACTGCTCGCCCTGGCGACGCTGCTGACGGCAGGCAGCGTCGCGACGGTGCGTGCGCAGGGTATAGATGTGTCGAAGTTTCAGGGAACTATTGACTGGCGGAAGGTGAAGGCGAGTGGGAAGGTGAAGTTTGCGTATATCAAGGCGACGGAGGGAACGTCAATTCAGGACCCGATGTACAAGAGGAACATAGACAGCGCGCGTGCGGCTGGGATATTGGTGGGGAGTTATCACCTATACAGCAAGAAAACCACGGCGTATCAGCAGTTTAACAACTTCAAGGCGGTGGTGAAGAAGTCGAAGCAGGACTTGGTGCCTGTGCTGGACATAGAGGAGCGGTATAACAAGGACCTGTATATGGCAAGGGTGGACAAGCTGCTGGAACTGATGGAGAAAGAGTACGGTGCGAAACCGCTGATATACACCAGCGAGAAGGTGTATTGGGATCATTTCAGCGGAAAGAAATACAAGAACTACCATATATTCATAGCAAACTATCACCGCTATCCTTCGACGCGGTTCACGCTGTGGCAGCATTCGCAGACGGGGCATATAAAAGGGATAAAGGGCGCAGTGGATTTGGACAAGTTCCACAAGAACCACGGAATAGGCGAGATAAAGATGCCGAAAAAGGAGAAGAAGAAATAGTGCCGATGAGACAATTAAAAAATCAATGATATGAAAAAGCAAGTTCTGATTTTGGTATTCCTTCTGGCCGGGATGGCACTGCAGGCGCAGATTCCAGCCGATGTGGAAGAGGTGTTGAGCAAATGTGCCGAAAAGATGCACAACCCGTCGGGCGTGGAGATGGACATGAACCTGAGTGTCAAGGCGGTTGTTTCGTTCAACGGTACGATAAAGATGTACAGCAAGGGAGAGAAATCGCTGGCGAAGATGCGGATGAAGGTGTTGGGGCGCGAAATAAAGACGGAGACGGGGAACGACGGCAAGCAGGTGTGGGTGTACAAGCCTGCGGTAGAGGAGGGAGACAAGGACTCGGTGCTGGTTTACAAGCCGTCGGGCAAGAATAAAGGCGAATACGACCTGGACTTCGAGCTGGGGAAGGAGTATAAAAAGGCCAAGATGAAGGAGAAAGACGGCAGGTATGAGATAACTTTCTCGGACCCAAAGGACAAGGAGATGCCGAAGAAGACCACGATGGTGATAAACAAGAGCGACTACACGTTCTACCAGATGGGAGTCAAGGACGGCGTTGTCGGCTTCACGATGACGGCGACAAAGATAAAGTACGGGGTGAACGACGCGGTGTTTGTTCTCGACCAGAAGAAATACCCTAACGCGGTGATTGTGAAAAAAGACAAGCCGTATGGAAAGTGACGAGTGACGCCGAGGGTATCAAAGTCACTGCAAAGCCACTGCAAAGCCGCTGCAAAGCCACTGCAAAGTCGCTGAACTCGGATGCGGTTTTTACACATGGGAGGGACGGGGCTTCGGAAAGACTTGCAGGAGGCGTGGAAATGAATGATAGAGCGTGTCTTTTGGCACGCTTTTTTTTATTTTGCAGGGCAATTATATTTAATTGCAAAAAAATATGTATCTTTGCAAGTCTTAAATTATATATAATACGCAATGCAGAAAAGTAAAGTTGGACTTGATTTCAATCAAGTGGAGCACGCCCGCGACGTGGCCAAGAGAATTGCGGGTCAGGTGCAGGACTTCGTGGGCGGCTACACCACGGTCGCCGTGGAGCGCACGATTTGCCGTCTGCTTGGAATAGACGGAATAGACGAGAACGAGGTGCCGCTGCCGAATGTGGTTGTGGACTCGCTTAAGAGCAACGGCCTTTTGGGCGAGGGTGTGATGTATTTCGTAGGCAACGCGGTGCTGGAGACCGGCAAGTCGCCGCAGGAGATAGCGGAGGCAATAAGCGCCGGGACGCTCGACATCACAAAGCTGCCGATGCACAAGGAGTCGGAAATCCGTGTTGCCCTACAGCCTTACATAGATGCCACCATCGAAAAAATTCGTGGTCGTCGCAAACGTCGTGAGCATTATATAGAAACCATAGGCGAGGGATCGAAGCCTTACCTGTATATCATCGTTGCCACGGGTAATATCTATGAAGACGTGGTGCAGGCGCAGGCAGGTGCACGTCAGGGTGCCGACATCATCGCTGTCATACGTACAACGGGACAGTCACTTCTCGACTACGTGCCTTACGGAGCTACCACAGAGGGGTTCGGAGGAACCTTCGCCACTCAGGAGAACTTCCGCATCATGCGCAAGGCGTTGGATGAGGTAGGAGAGGAGGTGGGCCGTTACATCCGCCTCTGCAACTATTGCTCGGGTCTCTGCATGCCAGAGATTGCTGCTATGGGTGCGTTGGAAGGACTTGATGTGATGCTTAACGATGCTCTCTACGGAATCCTTTTCCGAGACATCAACATGCAGCGCACGCTGATAGACCAGTATTTTTCCAGAATAATAAATGGGTTTGCTGGGGTTATCATCAATACTGGCGAGGACAACTACCTTACGACAGCTGACGCATACGAAGAGGCTCATACGGTTCTTGCTTCTGACCTTATCAATGAGCAGCTGGCTTTGGTGGCAGGTCTGCCTGAGGAACAGCAGGGATTGGGACATGCCTTCGAGATGGACCCGATGTTGGAGAACGGATTCCTCTACGAGTTGGCACAGGCTCAGATGATCAGGGAGATTTTTCCGAAAGCGCCGCTGAAATACATGCCGCCTACCAAGTTTATGACTGGTAACATCTTCCGTGGACATATACAGGACGCGTTGTTCAACATTATCGGACAGTGGACACACCAGGGACTGCAGTTGCTGGGTATGCCGACAGAGGCTATCCACACGCCGTTTATGAGTGACCGCTACCTGTCGATTGAGAACGCGAAGTATATCTTCAACAACATGAAGGACATCGGAGAAGAGGTGGAGTTCAAAGAGGGTGGCATTATCAGGAACCGAGCCAAAGAGGTGCTGGACAAAGCTACCAAACTCTTGGAGAATATGGAGAGCGAAGGCCTCTTCTCGGCGTTGGAGAAAGGTATCTTCGGCGACGTAAAGCGTCCGAAGAACGGTGGTAAGGGCCTCGACGGCGTTACCATGAAAGGCGAGCATTATTTTAACCCATTTATAGAATTGATGAAAGGAAAGAAATAATATGAGCGAAGGTTTATATTCGATGGAGGCTAAGGATTACGACAAAACCTTAGACCTGACCAAGATAAAACCCTACGGGGACACAATGAACGACGGCAAGGTGCAGCTGAGCTTCACGCTGCCGGTGCCAGCTGGAGCGGAAGCTGAAGAGGCTGCTAAGCAACTGCTGAAAAAGATGGGTTTTGAGAATCCGCTTGTGGTTTATCAGAAAGAATTGACCGAAGGGTTCTGCTTTATGAACTGCTACGGAAGCCTGACGCACACGGTGGACTACACGTCCATTCACGTGCCGAAGGTGGAGAGCGACAAGATGGATATGCATGAGTGCGATGAGTATATACGTCAGAATATCGGCCGTAAGATTGTCATCGTGGGGGCTTCGACAGGCACCGACGCCCACACGGTGGGTATCGACGCAATCATGAATATGAAGGGCTATGCAGGCCATTATGGACTGGAGCGCTACGACATGATTGAAGCGTACAACCTTGGAAGCCAGGTGCCCAACGAGGAGTTCATTGCAAAGGGCATTGAACTTCATGCCGACGCACTTATCGTCAGCCAGACTGTCACCCAGAAAGACGTGCATATCAAGAACCTCACAGAGTTGGTTGAGATGCTCGAGGCGGAAGGTTTGCGCGACAAGGTGATACTGATATGCGGAGGTCCGCGTATCAGCCATGAGTTGGCCAAGGAACTGGGTTATGATGCAGGCTTTGGCCCCAATACCTTCGCCGACGACGAGGCATCGTACATAGCCCAGGAGATGGTGAAGAGAGGCTGGAAGTAAATAACAAAATAACACAATAAAATAAGTTATGGAAAAAGAACAGATTAAACCCTTTATCGCAAAACGTGCCGCCAAGGAGCTGCACGACGGCGATGTTGTGAATCTTGGTATCGGATTGCCGACACTTATCCCGAATTTTTTGCCCGAAGGCGTGCATGTGGTCCTCCAGTCGGAGAACGGCATGATTGGCATGGGTCCGACTCCCGAAGAGGGTAAAGAAGACCCTTGGTTCATTAACGCTGGCGGTGGATATATCACCCATGTGCCCGGTGCTTCGACATTTGACAGCGCTACCTCGTTCGGTATAATCCGCGGAGGCCACGTCGATGTGTCGGTTCTTGGTGCCATGCAGGTTGACGAAGAAGGCGACCTCGCCAACTGGATGATTCCAGGAAAAAAGACCCCAGGTATGGGTGGCGCTATGGACCTCCTCGTGGGTGCCAAGAAGGTTATCCTTGCTATGGAGCACACGGCAAAGGGCAACCCGAAGATTTTGAAGAAATGCACACTTCCCCTCACCGCTAAAGGCCAGGTGAACATGATTATCACCGAGATGGGCGTGATGGAAATCACTAAAGAGGGTATCGTGCTGACGGAAATCAACCCCGAATTCACCGTTGAACAGGTACAGGCAGCCACCGAGGCTAAACTCATCGTGTCGCCGAACCTGAAGAACATGGAATAAACACATACGTTGCATACACTACCGACAGAATAGGATGTCGGTAGTGTATGTGTTTAATTGAATATGAAAAAGATAGCGCTCTTGGCTGTGATGCTGTGCTTCATGCAGACAGCATTCAGTCAACACACACTTTTCAGAGAGTATGGATTTTACGGCACAGCCAGCTATACTTTGCTAACCAATGTAAACCGCGCGGAATATAATTTCGTGCTGAACGGGGTGACACTGTCAGGTGGATTCCAGATAAGACCCAAAACGTGTGTGGAACTCGGAGTGGGTTTCTTGGCCGATGGGAATGGCATTTATACGCAGATACCGTTCACTGTGGCCCTCCGCACACACTATTTGAATACAAGACTTACACCTATGACGGAACTTTTCGCTGGTTATGCGCTACCGCTAAAGAAAACGGGAACAAACAGCGATGGCAACAAGATGTGCATAGACCAGGGAGGAGTGACAGCAGGGGTGAACGTGGGAGGACGATTTTCAATTTCACGAAGATTAGCTATAAACGCATACGTCGGATGGCACTTCTTCATGATAAACGAGTTTAGAGTGTTTACGGCGGACAAGCTGCCCATAGCGCAGGATGCCTGGGCGGCACACTGTTTCCGATTTGGACTAGGGGTGATGTTTTAGTAATTACAACAAAACCGCTCTCGTATGAGAAAAACGCTTGCTATAGCCATGCTGACGGCGATAATGGTGCCGATCAGCCTATATTCGCAAAAAAACGCCAAGGTGGCGACGGCACCCGTGCTGTCGGAATGGAGTGACCCGGATGTGTTTGAACAACACAAGCTATACCCAAGGGTCAATGTCGTCGGATACGAGTACGAGAACGACATCGCGAAAGGGGATTTCCGTTCGTCGCCGTATTACGTGTCACTTGCAGGCAAGTGGAGTTTCGACCTACAGAACTCGGTCAGCCTGCGTCCCGACATGGAGAACAAGAAACTGGATGTCAGCGGATGGGGCAAAATCAATGTTCCAAACTATGCATGGCAATACAAAGGGGCTGCTGCACAGGTGCCAGAAATAAGCAATGTGGCGGATTTACCAGACAAGGGTAACTATGTTGCCACTTACCATAGGGAATTCAACGTGAGCACGACGTGGAAAGAATACGAGGCATTTTTGCAGATTCAGGGCAAATCGGCGTATTATATATGGATAAACAACGAGTATGCGGGATATAGCGAGGATTCGCGGGCTTTGAGCGAGTTCAATATCACGCAGCATTTGAAATATGGTAAGGTCAACACCATATCGATACAGGTGTTGGGATTGTCGGATGGTTCGTTATTGGAAAGTGACTATTCGCATTCGCTTAATGGATTGACCCACGATGTGGCCATAGTGCTGAAGCCCGCGGTTAACATAAATGACTACAAAATAGTTACGGACTTTGATTCGAAAACCTCAATCGGCGAAGTGCAGCTCACCGCAACGGTGGCAAACAAGTCAAAAAAAGGCCTTTACTATCTTGAGGCCGAGATATTGACTCCGCAGGGAAGGCAGCTTGACAAGATGGCGAAGTGGGTGGCCTTTGACAAGAGGAATGAGGTCGATGCAACGCTTAAACGAGAATTTGCCGGTATAGAGCCGTGGTCGGCGGAGACGCCAAATCTCTACACGCTGATAGTCCGTTTGCGTGACAATAATATGAACCTTATAGAGGTTACGGGCAGCCAATTTGGATTTCGCAAGTTGGAGGTGGACGGAACGGAGCTGCTTGTGAACGGAACACCAGTGAAATTGCGTGGAGTGGCATACGCTAACTATGATGTCACAACAGGAGGCGAGCCGACGTATGCACAGATGGAGAAGGATCTTGTGCAGATGAAGAAAAACAACATCAATGCTATAAGAACGGCAGTCTATTCACCTGCCGATGACGAATTCTATAGACTTTGCGACAAGTATGGATTCTATGTGGTGTGCGAGGCAAATATACAGCCGTACTCTACAACGAAAAAGGCCATCGCCACAGATGGAGACTATGAAAACCTATTTGTGGCTAGGGTTCAGAATATGTATGAGCCGCTGAAGAACCGCCCGTCGATAATAGCGTGGTCACTCGGACCTGGTAGGGACAACGGTGTGTGTATGGAGCGCGCATACGCAGCGTTGAAACAGAAAGACAAAGAGCGTCCAGTGATATTTGCAGGGGCAGGATATTCCGAAAATACCGACATTGTGGCAATAACTGAAACCGCCCCTGATGCCTTGAAGGCGGTTGCGGTTAAGAAGCAGTCGAGACCGATATTGTTGAACTCGTACGGAATCTTGGCTGGCAACGGATTTGGAGGTATGGAGACACTGTGGAGGCTTGTGTCGGACAATAGTAAGTTTCTTGGTGGTTTTGTAGAATGGTGGGCGTCTGTAAACTTATATTCAGAGGCGTTGAAAAGCGATAGAAAAAGCAGAGGACTTTACGAGGATGCAAAAAACAGCGTGCCGTATCTTCAGGAGCTGGCAAACATTTACCGTCCGTTTGATGTGCGCCTTGTGAGTGTGTCGCAGGATGCATGTGAGTTTGTGATAAGTTGTCGTCGCGGTGTGCAGTCAACCGGCAATTATGTGCTGGAGTACAATATGTTCTCGAATCTGAAACCAAATATTGTTGGAGGTGAGATAGACTTGGCGTTGTCGGCAGGAGACTCGAAGACTTTTAGACTCAAGATGCCTGTGTTGAATCTGTATATAGGAGAGGAGCTGTTTGTGCGTTTTTCGGTGAAACAACGTGTACGCACGGCGGCTGTACCACAGGGAACAACCTTGGCAACAGTTGAAATGCCATTGCCTACGAAACGACTGGATAATGTAACGTTGGAGAGTACGGAAAAGCTGTCGGCTTCGGTAACTGGTGACCAAAACGGCAAAAAAGGAGTACTTACCTTGGCTGGTCCTCGTTTTAAAATGAAATACGATTTAGACGCAGCGGATATAAGCGAATATTCGTACGATGGGGTTGTGATGGTAGAATCACCGTTGCGTTCGACTATTACTCGTCCGCCAACCGAGAACGATATGGTGGATCGCAATGGGTCTCGCAATTGGGGACACCTCACACCAGAGGAGCTTACGCGCTCGGTACAGGCGGTGAACTTTAGACAGGTGGATGAGTCGTTGGCGGTGATAGATGCGATGGTGAGTTACAGCAAAGACGGTAGTCCGGTATATGACCTTAAGCAGACGATTGCGATACACTCGTCAGGAGATGTTATAATGGATAATAGTGTCTCGATTTCGTCATCTGTCAAGAGCGTTGCACGTATAGGCTTCGAGGCGCAGGTGCCGAATGGTTTGAGTGATGTGAGCTGGTTTGGGCGAAAGGGAGAAACGTATGTGGACCGCTGCTCATGGGCCGATATGGGAAGCCACAAAGAAAAGGCGGAGAAAATGTCATACGACTATGATATTCCACAGGCAAGCGGCAACCGTGCGGAGGTACGATGGTTTGCCCTCTCGAATGGACAGAAGGGGTTGTTTGTGGATATGATAGACACGACGTTCAACTTTACTGTGAGCAGATATACAGACCATCAGATATCTGCGGCAAAGAACCGCTCTGCGCTGAAAACATCGAACCGCAACACTATTCATATTGACTTCAAGATGTCTGGTGTGGGAAGTGCTTTGGCAGCTTACGAAATGTCAGATGCGGCATTGGTAAAGGATCACAAGGTGAATTTCAAAGTGCATCTGCGCGGTTATGACTTGGGCGACCATAATGCTGAGGATTTTCGGAGAATTTCCTATCCGTCGGCGGAGTCAGGTGTGTTACCGATGCCAGAGATGGAGAAGGACAGAGAGCGATTTAATGCGCCGATGTTTATAACGATGAAGTCTGCAACGCCAGACGCAGAGATTCGCTACACGTTGGACGGCAGTGAGCCGACAGAGTCGTCGCCACTGTATAAGTCTCCTGTAAAAATATCGTCGTCAACCATAGTGTCGGCAAGAGCGTTCAAGAAGGGTTATGCACCATCGTTTGTCGCTCGCAGCCATTACAGTTTTGATTATGTAAAGTCAACTACATTTGAACACAAGCCAAACACGCCGTATAATCGGCAGTACCAGACGGCATTGTTTGATGCAGAGTATGGTGACGTGAACAACCTTTCTAACGGTTGGTTGGGGTTCTCGGCGTCCGATATGTCAGTGGTTTTGGAGTTGGCAAAAGAGATAGAGTTGGAAAGTATTGAGCTGAGGTTTGCACATAACCCGGATGCATGGGCGTTTGCGCCTACGGCAGTGGATGTGTATGTGTCGCAGGACGGTGTGTCGTATTCTGAGCCGATGGCGGCGAATATAACGTATGACCCTCAGTCGGAGTCGATGAATATGTCGCAGTTGACGACTATAAATGTGTTTGTGGATAAACCGAATGTCCGATATGTGAAAGTTGTAGCAAAAAACATGGGACGAATACCGTCGTGGCATAGAAACAAAGGGTTGAGGCCATGGTTGATGACCGACGAGGTGAAGTTGAATGAGAGAATTGGAGGGAGGTTTTAAGTTTTAAGTTTCGGCTTGCTATTTTATGACGGACACGTTTCAATCACGTACTGAACTCTTGCTTGGCGCTGACAGTGTTGAGCGGTTGAGAGGTGCGCATGTGTTGGTGGTGGGGTTAGGTGGTGTGGGAGGCTATGCTGCGGAGATGCTTTGCAGAGCAGGTGTCGGTCGATTGACACTAGTGGATGGGGACAAGGTGAGTGAGTCGAATTTAAACAGGCAGATAATAGCGTTAAACTCAACAGTGGGGCAATCGAAGGTAGAGTTGTTTGAGAAACGTTTTAAGGACATAAACCCAGAGTGTGATATTGTAGCGAAAGAGGTGTTTCTTCGTGACGAAGAGATGATAGAGTTGCTAGAGTCAGAGAAATATGACTATGTCGTTGATGCAATAGACACGCTGTCGCCCAAAGTGTTTCTGCTGTATCATTCGCATCGGCTTGGTTTGCCGGTGGTGAGTGCAATGGGTAGCGCGGGGAAGCTGAACCCCGAAATGGTGCAAGTTTGTGATGTGTCGGAAAGTAACACATGTCCGCTGGCGGCAATGGTGAGAAAGAAGCTGCACAAGCTTGGGGTGAGAGATGGTTTCAAGGTGGTGTTTTCGACGGAAAAAGCCATAGAGACTGCCATGAGAGAAGAACCGTCGCAGAACAAGCGTACTACGGTGGGTGTGATTTCGTATATGCCAGCAGTATTTGGCTGCCATTGTGCAGCAACTGTGATAAATGATTTGATAAAATAATGCAGATATGAGAAAACTGTTTTTTGTTGCACTACTATTTCTAACACTTGCTACTTCATGTAAGGTCGATTTTTCGCCCAATGCGGAGTGGAAAGAGGTTCCTGTGGTGTGGTGTGTTTTGGACCAGTATGACGACACGACGTGGGTAAGGGTGCAGCGGTGCTATCTTGGAAACGAGAACTTGTATAACTACACACAGGCGAGTGATTCGATATATTATCCGAAGGACAGCATCACTGTGACATTGGAGAAATGGGAAGCAACTGAAGGTGCGGACAATATACTTACGAAGACGGGTGATGCGCCATGTCAGACGATAACGTTGGAGTACGTGCTGCGTAATAAGGACACGGGAATGTTTGCTGGAGGTGTCCAGCCGTTATACTGCGCTCCTACTTTGGGTTGGTTGCAGCCCAACTATGTCTATCGTCTCGTTGTTAGTCATAAAACGACGGGAGAGGTTGTTGCGTCGGCAGAGACTCAGCTGGTCGGACAGAAGATAGACCAGTCGAATCCCAGAGCGAGAGACCTTGTGGCGTTGGAAAGGCCTAACCCTGCGACTCCTGCGTACAGCCAGTTTAGATTTGCTGGAAATCCTGCGAAGTGTGAGATTGCATGGAAACCGCTTGTCCGGGCACGCTTGTACCAACCAGTTGTTCGGTTCTATTATTACCATTTGACAGAGCCGGACGCTAACGGAGAAAGACACAATGACTACACAAAGAAATATCATATTGATATAAAAGTGCCGTCGGTTTCACAGTCTGGAAGTCCGAATGAGGTTACTACGTCTATATACGAGTCGTCGTTTTTTGCCGATTTAGTGGATGCGATTAGGAGCAACGGAGACAATGCACCCAAAGGCTTCTGCGATTCGGTGGATATAAGGCTCAGTGTGTGCAATGAGGATTTGAATGCATATATCAAATCGACAGAGCCATCGAACACAATAGTGCAGGATAGGGTCGTATATACCAATATCAACGATGGCAAGGGCGTAGGAATATTTGCGGCACGTAGGATTCCACATCTTATAGAGAATAATGATGGTTCAACATCACCAGTGTTGATTTTCACGGTACAGACTAACACGGAGACAGGTTCGGGCTCATACCATTCGAAACTGAAAAATCTGAATATAGGATTCGAGGCCGCGGAGTAAGGTTGTTTCAAATGGAAGGAGGTCGAGTCCTGCCATTTGGTTATGCTATGGTTATATCATAGTAAAGTCATGGTAAAGTCTTAGTAAAGTCATAGTAAAGTCATGGTAAAGTCATGGTAAAGTCATGGTAAAGTCGTGGTAAAGTCATGACCAAGTTTTATGGTGGGGTGTATGGTTAAGTAAAGTGGTTGATAATCTTTTGGTTGGTATTGCGAAGTGTGGAAAATTGGAGAGTGAGTGAAAAACAAGTGTCAAGTTTCAAAATTAATATCGTACCTTTGCAAACTCAAAAAATAAAAACAAATATTCAAAATTAACTCGAAATGAACGTCACAAGAGAGAATCTAAGCGATTTGGAATTATGCATCAAGGTTGAAGTGACAGCCGCCGACTACGCAGAAAATGTCACAAAGCAGCTTAAGCGTTACCGCCAGCAGGCGACGGTGCCAGGTTTCCGCAAGGGAATGGCGCCGATGGGTATGATAGAGCGTATGTACAAGCCCACGCTGGTAGCAGAAGAGGTGAACAACCTCCTGTCGCAGAACCTCTACAAGTATATTGACGACGAGAAACTGGAGATTATCGGTTCGCCGTTGGCAAACGAGGAGAAGAGCGGAAGCCCGGATTTTACCCATCCAGCGGACTATGTTTTCTATTTCGACGCGGCTTTGATGCCGAAGGTTGAGATTGACTGGAGCAAAATAGACACTAAGCTGCTTCAGATTAAGGTGCCAGCCAAGGAGATTGACACCCAGATAGAGGAGATTAGAAAACGTTATGGCAAGTTCGAGACCCCGGAAGCGGTGGGCGAGAACGACCATGTTTATGGCAAGGCTGTGGAATTGGGCAAGGACGGCAAGGAAAAAGAAGGTGGTGTGAGCGTGTTCCTGTCCTTTGAATTACAGGATGTAAAAGACGCGGACATCAAACAGTCCATTATTGGCAAGAAGAATGACGAGAAGGTGGTATTCAACGCATTCAAGGCATTCGGCTCGGCGTTCATAGAGAAGAATTTCCGCATGGAGGCTGCCGCCGCCAAGAAATTCAAATCGGACATAGAGTTTTCAATAAGCGGCTGTTCGCGCATTACTCCTCATGAGATTAATGAGGAGCTGTTTGCCCAGGTGTTCCCGAATGAGGAGATAAAGGACGAGGCTAAGTTCCGCAAGGCGGTGCAGAAGGAGATTGAGAAGGCCAATGACGAGCAGTGCAGAATTTTGTTCGTGAACCAGGTAAGACGCCAGCTGTTGGACAACTTCGATGCTGAGATGCCTGAAAAGTTCTTGAAACGCTGGATTCTGTCGCGCGATGACAAAGACCTGACAGCTGAGAAACTCGATGCTGAATGGGGAGAGAAGTACCTGCCCGCTTTGAAGTGGGAGATACTTGATGGTGCATTGAACAAAATCAAATCTATAGAGCCTACACATAACGAGATAGTCGATTATGTGAAAGATATACTGAAACGCAACGACAGAGGTGAGGCTGATGAGACCGCAGAGGCTAAGGAAGAGCGCATAGAAAAGGCTGCTCAAAGTATCGCTTCTGACCGCAACAATGTGAGTCAGATTGTGGATAGGCTATATGCTGACAAGACGTTTGAGTTGTTTAAGGCGCAGGTGAAGCCTGAGGTTGAGAAGGTGACAGGAAAAGAATTTGGCGAAAGAGTGAAAGAGGACAACGAGAAAAACAGCAAGAAGGATAAGACAGAAGAAGCTCAGCAGGCACTTGAATTGTAATTGTTTTTTCTAGGCAAAATGGATGCCCTGCGGATAGTTTTCCGCAGGGCATTTTTTTATTTTTTTTGTTAAAAACTTGCATATTAATAAAAAAGTGCATATCTTTGGCATGTCCTAATTGTAGGTAAAGAGAGCGTTCGAAAAGAGGGTGAAAGTGCGTGACAATGCGGTGTTGGGGGGGGGTAATGGGGTCGGGCGCGAGTATATAATAAGACAAAAAAACGGAAAACACACACCACCAAAACATAAAGTCTATGGAAACGACTAGTATTTGTTGCCTGAATCGTAAATCATTTAGTTCGCTGCTATTGTTGGCGTTGTTCATGCTTGGCCAAATGGCTGAAATCAATGCGGCATGTAGCAATAAAACCTGTGGAACAGGGTCGTCCACGAACAACGGTACCCCTGTTAACAACTTCTATAACTACACATATACTCAGTTGCTGTTTTTGGCAAATGAGATAAATGTCACGGGTGGAACAATTGAGAAGATTGGTTTCCAGTATGGCTATAGTACGGCGATGACCGCTAAGACTAATGTGACAATATACATGGCCAACACTACGAAGTCGTCGTTCTCTAATGGTAATGATTGGGTGTTGACAGGACTCACACCGGTGTATAGTGGATCGCTCAACTGCTCGGGCAACGGCACGTGGAACGATTTTACGCTAAACACACCTTTCGATTATGATGGAGGCAACTTGTTGGTGGTCATTGACGACAATTCTGGGGATTACAACAATTCGTCATACGTTTTCAGATATACAGAAACATCAGGCTACACAGTACTTACGACGCAAAGCGACGGCACCCATTATTCTCATGTTGGCGGTACGGCTCCCAGTTCCGGCGGTTATAACAAAAAACGCTGCAACACGCGGTTCTGTATCACTGCTTGTTCTGGACATCGATCTGGCACCTTTGCGTTCAACCCACCAACGGAAAACTACAACTATGTGATAGGTAGCGGTGACTTTGCCGAACCGACAATCCAAAATACACTATCCCCTGCCGGAACCGTGACTTACACTTCTTCAAACCCAGCGGTTGCTACTGTAAGTTCCACCACTGGAGCTGTCACCTTTACGGGTTTGGAAGGAGAGGTGACAATTTTTGCTGTCTCGTCATCTGGAAACTATTGTAACGAGCGGGCCTCCTATAATATCAGTGTTAGTGACAACTGTGTGAAGATTGGAACAGGTACATCTACAACATCATCAACACCATTGTCAACGGGTTGGAAAAATTCATACGACCAGATTATATACACGCCAGAAGAGGTGGGTATCGGTATGATTAATATGATTGGATTCCAAAGTACTGGTTCGAACTCTGTAGCGCGTCAAGTAGATATATACATGGGAGAGACGACACAGTCGTCATTTGCTTCGACTACGGATTGGGTGCCTTATGAGAATCTCTCGCATGTTTATTCTGGTACTTGGAATATTACTTCAGGATGGAATATGTTCCCTGTAAATTTCTTGTACACAGGTATGGGTAATCTTGTGATTGCAATCGATTGCGGAGCTACAACTTACACCACGTCGTATTTCAGCTACACTTCGACCACGGATTATATGACGATATATGCGTACAGCGATACATACGATGCGGTGCCAGCGACAATAGAAAGTTATCAGGGCTCAAAAAGCCGACTACAGTATCGTCCCAACACCAAAATCTGTATCGATGCATGTACTATACGTCCGACTGTAGAGTTCGAAAACACTATGGCAATGTGCTATCAGGGTAGCAACTGTCCGATGCTTCCTCTGACAAACACCTCCTCTGGTACTGTACATTATACATCTTCCGACGAAACGATAGCAACTATAGATAACGATGGTAATATCACAACTTTGGAAAGAGGCGAGACAACTATAGAAGTCTTCGTAGAGATGGATGGCAATGTATGCCCTGCGAAAGCGTCGTATGTGTTGCAGGTGGTCTGTCCGGCCCTTATTCCTTCGGCAGAGAGTGTCTCCATGTGTGAGGGGGGCACTGTAACGCTCAACGCCTCTACAGCAGGCGGAGGCGATTTGGAATGGTTCGATGCTGTCGATGCGACGACACCTGTTCATACCGGGGACTCATATACTATCAATGCCGACCACTCAACCACCTATTTCGTTGCAACATACAATGATGAATATGACTGCGCCAGTTCTCGTGTACCAGCATACATCAATGTGTTTGACTTGGCATACGAGAGTACTACACAAAACATATCGGGATATGTTGGAGTTGCGATGTATGGCTATCCTCCTACGGGAAGCACCTCTGGTACCTCATATACGGCAACGGGAATGCCTGCGTGGATGACACTTAACCCCGACGGTTCGTTCAATGGCACTCCAACTGCCGCTGGCAGCGGCTCGTTTACGATAACAGCCACAAACGGAAGTTGTTCAAAGACCATTACAATAAACTGGACGGTTGTGGCAAACAACCTGACTTGTTGCGACCCCGATGCTTTCTATCTGTTCAAAAATGGAGACCCGTTGCCTATACGTAAGGACGATGACGGTTTCTATTATATAAATGTGTGTAAAGATGAGCCTGCAACATTCAGAATCCAGCCTCTTGCCAACTGTTCAGGTTACACATACAACTGGAGATTGGCTTCGTCAACAGGCGGTTTGTTGGTTGAAGTAACAGGTGCAACTTTCACCTACACATACGACCGTGCGATGGGATACAATATGACCCTGACGATCAACAAGGGCAATCCCAACTCATGTACTGTAGCCTTTCCAATCCGTATTAGGGTGGCTGGAGTGTTCCAGGTCGCCACTCGACCTTCGTTCGATTTGTGCAAGGGAGAGCCCTTTAATATATATGTGTCGTCAGATGGTATCGGATCGGTAGATGTGGTGAGACCTAACGGAGGATCGGCTACTACATTGGGTGTGCCTGACACAGTGTGGCTTCCCGATGGTGTACCTTGCAATGGAACCTGCTTCTTCCGTTCATGTGTGACTTTCTCTGATTTCTCGACAGGAGCAACTATTCGAGATGAAAACGACCTGCTGTATGTCTTGCTTAATATTGAGCACTCATTTATAGGAGATATATACATTGCCTTGTCATGTCCTAATGGTCAGCGAGTTGTGATCTTGCCACAGAGCGGTAACGGTTCTGCTAACTGTCGTAGTGAGATTCCGACAGGATACGATTCTTGGCCAGGAGAAACCTCCAACACAAGTTATGATTTCGGTATTTCAGGATCGGGATATTCATCGGATTGTAACTCGCAAAGTACGATAGGTACAGGTTGGAACTATATCTGGTCGAATAATACTGTCCGTGGCTATGAGTACGCCGGCGGTACGTATGGATATATCTATGAGTCGGCAAATGTTGGGCACGATAATTCTTCATCAATCGATTCTTCCCACTATGCAGATATGTCTCAGATTTATCATCCAATGGAGTCGTTCGCCAATCTGGTGGGTTGCCCGTTGAATGGTACATGGTGTATTGAGGTCGTCGATGGATGGAGTATTGACGATGGTAATATATTCAACTGGGAACTTGGTCTTAACGAGGAACTGCTGCCAGACAGTTGGACGTATTCGGTTGATGTGGATTCGGCGTGGGTGGATTGCGGATGGCCTACATCTAAGGCTGGTGTGTATATGGAAATCACCCCTCCGGAAGATTTTGTGGGTACCACCAATTGTGATTTGAACCTTCGTGACGAATATGGTTGCATTAGCCACTACAATAATATTGTAACGGTTACGATGAACAATACAGAAAGCAGTTACACCAACGTGGGACCGCAGTGCGAACCATATTATTGGGATCTGAGCGGAGAAACATATAATGTGAGCGGTGAATACTATGCCCAAGGCTTGACTGACCATGGCTGTCCCAAACGTGACACTCTCAACTTGCTGGTTGACGGTGCTACATACGACACCGTTACGGCGCAGGCCTGCCAGTCGTATCACTGGGACGTAAACGGCCAAGACTACACATCGTCTGGCACCTACGATGCGACGCTGCAAAGCGCCATGGGCTGCGACTCGAATATCACGCTCATACTAGAAATACTGCCCGAACTGACGACGACGAAGGATACGGCGGTGTGCCCGATAACGTTCCCGTTTGATTGGAACGGAGCGCACTTTACGACGGCTGGGACACAGGAACTGGACTTGCTGACGGCTGGAGGGTGTGACAGCATTGTTACGCTGACAGTGACGGCCTTATCGAAGCCCGTGGTTAATCTGGCCAATCCTGCTACAGCCAACGGATGTCCGATTCCAACTACGCAGAACTATGTGGTGACAACGAATGTTACAGGCGGTACAGGACCGTTTACATACGCATGGACGGGCAGTTATACGGGTACCGATGCCAATGCAACAATACCTGGGACTGGTACCTGCGGTGACTTCTCGGTAGAGGTCATTGTCACCGATGCCAATGGTTGTATGGACACCAACAACACCAGTTTCTCGGCTATAGATGTGGAAGCCCCCACATTCAACAGCCCGATAACGACTACGGCGGCAATATTGTCGGGAAACAACTGTGTGTATCTGGTGCCGGACATTATAGCAATGGTGCAACCGCAGGATAACTGCGGCATAGTGTCGCAAGTGCAGACCCCGACGGCCAACTCGCAGATAACGGGAGAGACGGATGTTACGGTGGTTGTTACCGACGCCTGTGGCAATGTGGATTCCATAACTGTACACCTGACGGTGCCTGCCACAGTAGAGGCTGAAATAGAACACACAGATGTGGCGTGCAACGGAGGAAATGACGGAGTTGTGAATGTGTTCAATGTCACAGGTGGTAGCGGTGGCTATCACTACTCATGGTCGGCCACTGGCGGTGGTAGCAGTAGTAGTATGGGAGATGTGGCTACCATTACAGGTTGTACGGCTGGATTCTATGCAGTGGTTGTGTCGGATGCTAACGGATGCTCGGTAACGCTGAACGATACGATTAATGAGTCGAGCGATATGGTCCTGGTGTTGACTGCCGACACGGTGCAGTGCTATAATACTGCCACAGGACGAATCACCATCACGACGCTGACAGGCGGTACTGGTGTGTACAGTGAATACAACTGGAGTAATGGAGAACACTCTTCCACAGGTATAGAAAATATAATGCCTGGTCAATATACTCTTACGGTCATAGACGATGCAAACTGTCGCGTCACGGCTTCGGCAACTGTGGCTAACCGCACTCAGCTAGTGGTATCGCCGGCAGGCAGTGTTAACACTCTGTGTTATGGTTCGGCAGACGGCTCGGCGTCGGTCTCGGCGGTGGGCGGCGTAACACCTTATACATTTGTAAGATCGAACACCGACACGAACACAACCGGTACATTTACGTCGTTGGCGGCTGGTAGCTATCAGGTACAGGTGATAGATGCAAAGGGGTGTACGAACACAACCACCATTACGGTTGGGCAGCCCGCGTTGCTGCAGCTACAGGAAACCATGTCGGCACACCAGAATGTGGATTGCTTCGGCAATTCGACAGGCGGTGTGACGGTTGCCGCCTATGGTGGTACTCCGCAATATACATACGAACTCAACGGTGTTACAAACAACACGGGTGTATTTGCAAACCAGCTGGCAGAGGGAACCTATACTGTCAATGTTACGGACAATAACAACTGTACGGCGCAGACGACGGTCACCATTACGCAACCCACGCTTCTGCAGATAAGCGCCACGCATGAAGATTTGCGTTGCAAAATGGATGGCTCGGGTTCAATCGACTTGACGGTATGGGGCGGAACCACGCCGTATTCATACCAGTGGCGCTATAATAACACCAACTATGCCACAAGTCAGGATGTCTCAGGGATAATGGCGGGTGAGTATATGGTGACGGTGACTGATGCCAACGGTTGTCCGCATGACACTACTATTACGGTAACGGAGCCAGAGGGTATGGTGTTGACTATGAGTCCGGCGGTAGCAATATGTCTATATGAGTCGGCTGATATCTCGGCGACGATACAGGACGGCACGGGTACACCGCCATATCGTTTCACGTGGGACAATGGACATACCAACAACGGAGTGTCCACTGACCAGCAGACTGTAACGCCGAACACCACTACGATATACACGGTGAATGTGCTTGACGCGGGAGACTGCCCGATGACAGGACAGGTGACTGTGACGGTGAACTATCCGACCACAGGAATAGACAACCAGAGGGCGTGCGATAGCTATGTGTGGCCTACGAACGGTGCTGAATATACGGAAAGTACAAGTGCACCGATGGTAAGCACGATGACCAATGTGGCGGGATGCGACTCGACGGCGATACTGCATCTAGTGATAGTTTACAGTTCGGAGGGTGTTGATAGACAGACGGCGTGCGACAGCTATAAGTGGCTGCACAACGGACAGACGTACTATGAGTCGACGAATACGCCCAGCGTGGTGCTTCAGGGAGGCAATAGCGTGGGGTGCGACAGTACTATAACGCTTGATTTGACGATAAACAACAGTGTCACCACGCATGACTCAGACGTGGTGATATGCGAAAACGACGATCCATATATATGGAACGGGGCGTTTTTCACCGAAAACGGACGTTACGAGATACACCTGCGTACGGTGAACGATTGCGACTCGCTGGTGTGGTTTACACTTACGGTGCATGACACGAACCATACGTATATCTATGACACATGTATGGTGAAACAGTTGCCGTGGGAATGGGGCGGACGGACATATCCGACGCCTGTCACCGACGACCTGTTCAGTTTCCTGAACGTGTATGGATGCGACTCGCTGGTGTATTATAACCTTGAGGCGATATTCGACTGCTCGGAGTTCCTGCAGTTCCCGAGTGTGGTGACGCCGAACGGAGACGGATTGAACGATGTGTTCCACATTGTAGGACTGATAGAGGAGGAATGCTACCCGTTGAACAAGCTGACTATTTACAACAGATGGGGCGCTAAGGTGTATGAGGTTGACAACATTGACGAGGAAAGCGACTTCTGGGATCCTGCGGCTGAACGTACACCTGCCGGAACATACTACTTCCGCTTTGACGGTGATGGATTCAAAGGACATGTGGAGAGAAAAGGTGTGGTGGAAGTGGTCAAGTAATACGGAGGAATAACAAGTCGAAACGGTTTTAACATTCATTGTTCATCATTTTAACTATCTTTGCGGCTGTTTAAGATATAACGAGGAATGACGTTAAGTGTTAAATGCGAGATAGTAAGACGTTTTTTGAGGCGGCTGGCAGTCGTTGTGGTGGTTGTTTTTGCCGCAGTGTCGGTCGAGGCAAAGAAGCCGATGGACGATGGTCCACGTGTTGGAGATACGATGGCTGTGGCGTGCGATGAGTTTGAGTGGTATGGCACGACATACACTGCTTCGTGCGAAGCGACGCATACCCTTGCGGGTGCGGCTTCAGACGGGTCGGACAGCGTGGTTACGTTGCATTTGGTAATCCTCTCATCGAATTCGGCAAGGGACACGCAGACGGCGTGCGATAGCTATCTTTGGGAGGCGAACAACGCGGTGTATAGGGTTAGCAGTACGTCAACGGCAGTGCTGACAAATGCGGATGGATGCGACAGTGTGGTTACGCTGGTGCTGACAATAAACTATTCGGATACGATAGAATCGGATTCGGCGGAGGTGTGTATTGGGAATTCGCACCAATGGGGTGACTCGACGTTGACGGAGTCGGGGACTTATCGGAGGACGGTGCCGAACGCTGTAGGGTGCGACTCGCTGTGGATGATGACGCTGATAGTACACGACACCAACGACGTGACGGTTGACGACACTTGCGCATATCAGGAATTGCCGTGGACGTATGGCGAGAGGGTGTATGAGGATTCGGTAAGGAACGATATATTCGAGCTGAAGAACCAGTATGGGTGCGACTCGACGGTGCACTACAATCTGACTGTGGTTTGGAGGTGCGATGCATTCTTGCAGTTCCCAAGTGTGGTTACACCCAACGGGGACGGCATAAACGATAGGTTTGTAATATACAACTTGGTGGAAGAGGGTTGCTATCCGCACAACCGTTTGAGCATATATAACCGCTGGGGCTGGCTGATGTATGACAAGGAGAACATAAGCGACGACGAGGAATTCTGGAGCCCTGAGAACGCTCTGCCCGGCACATATTTCTTCAGGTTCGAGGGCTACGGGTTCAGCGACAAGATGGAGAGGCTGGGGTCGTTTGAGATTTTGAGTACTCCGTAGGCAGGAGTTTTTTACGCATTAATTATTTCCCGCTAGGTATTCAGGCTTTATGCAGACTCGACACAGAGTTGTGTTGATTATGAGGTTGTTGTGTGTTTTGATTGACGTTTTGAGGTGGTGGAATTATAAGATTGTTAGGCTGTTAGGTGTTTTTCTCCGTATCAAAGCCATATCAAAGTCATATCAAAGTCATGACAAAGCCGACTTTGGGTTTGTTTGTCTGTAATTGGTTTTTTATTTGTATCTTTGTAGATTATTTATTTATCTGTAAAAAAGGTAGAATTATGGCAACTCGGCGATATATAGTGAGTTTGATGCTGGCGGTTTCGATGCTGGCGGTGGAGGGAGTGCGTTGCCAGTGCTCTAATTTTGTGGTTGGGGGCAGCAGAACGACGACTTTCGAGGTGCCTGTTAACAACTATTACAAGTACAGTGTCACGGAGATGCTATATACGGCGGCGGAGATAGACGCGCAGCCGGGAACGATAACGTCGATAGGTTTCGAGTATGCGTACGGAACCACGATGTCGAAGAAGAGCAGTGTGGTGATATATATGGCGAACGTGACGCAGGAGGAGTTCTCTGGTACGACCGACTGGGTGGTGACGGGGCTGACACAGGTGTATAGCGGAATATTGAACTGCCAGAGGGGATGGAACACATTCCAGCTGAACGGAGCGGGATTTGAATGGACGGGTGGCAACCTGCTGGTGGTGTTGGACGACAACTCGGGTAACTACGATGGACGAGATTTTACGTGGTACTGCTCGGAGACACAGGCTTCGAGGGTGTTGAGGATTCAGAGCGAGGAGAACAACTACGCGATATCGGGTACGGACGCCAACAGCGTGGCCAGCAGGATGGGAACGCTGTCAACACGGAGGCCGAACACGCAGTTCTGCATAGACGAGAACTGCAGCAAGCGGACAGGAAAACTGCTGTTCAGCGGAGAGAGTTTCATGTATGTTGTGGGTAGCGGTGATTTTGTGGAGCCTACGCTGGACACATCTACGTCGGCGAGCCTTCATCCATATACGGGAACGGTGTCGTATGCGTCGAGTGACGAAAGCATCGTGACGGTGGATGTGAACACTGGAGAGGTGACGTTCGTGGGAGGATACGGGACGGTTATAATTACGGCGACGGCGATATACGGAGATTACTGCCCTGTGAAGGCGCGGTATATGATAACGGTGTATGACGGATGTCCTGTGATAGGAGATGGGACGGTGACGATGAGCACGGCACCGATATACGGGTCGTTCAAAAACAGCTATGCCCAGATGCTGTTTACCCCGGATGAGGTTGGCGCGGCAGGCCGAATCACGAAGGTGGGGTGGAACGCCACGGGAGCGAACACGCAGCCGAGGAGGCTGGATATATACATGGGCGAGACGGAGAGAACAGAGTTTGCGACAACGGCGGATTGGATAGAATCGGGGGTGTTGCAGCTGGTTTACAGCTCGACGACGCAAACGTGGGATGCTGGATGGAACGAGTTCAGCGTGGATTTCCCGTACTCAGCATTGAACAATTTGGTTGTGGCCGTGGATTGCGGTGCGACGGCTTCGTCGTCGATGTCGTTTGTGGGCAGTTCGACGACTGGCAACAGCGTGATATATGCGTATAGCGACACATACGACGCGGATCCGGCGACAATAGGTACATACAGAGGATCCAAGGCGGTTTCGAGCGTGAGGCCGAACACGAAGATATGCATAGAGCCGTGCGAGGTGGAGCCGACGTTCAGGTTTGAGGACGGAACGTCGATATGCCAGTCGGGGACGAGCTGCGGCTTGATGGTTGAGAACAACTCGACAGCGACGGCACACTACTACTCGTCGGACGAGACGGTGGCGACGGTTGACGAGCTTACAGGAGCGGTGACGCCGTTGGCATTGGGAACGACTACCATCACGGCCATAATAGGATTGGACGGGAACTACTGCCCATCCAAGGCTAGCTATGAACTGGAGGTGGTATGTCCGGCCAAGGTGCCGACGGTGAGCGATATGTCGGTATGTTCGGACACGACGGTGGATTTGACCGCGACGGCGGACGGAACGGGAGAAATTAGGTGGTATGAAGCTGAGAATTCGACAGTCCCGATGTGGACGGGAGATACGTACACAGCAACGGTTACGGCCACCACGACATATTATGTGGAGACATACAACGCAACATTTGACTGCTATAGTGATAGGGTGCCGGTGTCTATGGAGGTGCATGAGCCAGTTTATCATACAGAAACCGTCGGAGCGGTGTGTGACTCGTTTGTGTGGGCACGGACGGGGCAGGCATACTATGAAACTGGAACTTACGTGGATAACAGGCTTACGGCGTTTGGGTGCGATGATATAGACACGCTTGTGCTGGAGGTGGCCAAGACGACGTCGGACACGGTGACGAAGCAGTCGTGCACAAGTTTTACGTGGACGGTGACGGGCGAAACCTATTCGAATGACACCGTAGTCAGCGACACACTGAAGACGTCGGCAAACTGCGACAGCATTATTACACTCAATCTGTCGATACGGACTGTTTTGACAACGGATTTAGACACTGGGGTGTGTCAGAATGCATACCCGTTTGACTGGAACGGAAGACACTATGATGCAGCGGGTACCGACACGGTTTATCTGCTTTCGGTGGATGGGTGTGACAGTGTGACGATTTATAATGTCACAACACTTCCAAAGCCAGAGGTGACGCTTGGCGCCCCGGCGGAGGCAGGCCAGTGCCCGATAGTGGCGGGAGGCAACTATACGGTGGCAAGCACTGTGACAGGCGGCACAGAACCATATAGCTACACATGGACGGGAGCTTATACGGGAACTAATGCCAACGCCACAATACCAAGCAACGGAGGCTGCGGCAGCTATTCGGTTGAGGTGATTGTGGCGGATGCCAACGGCTGCACGGATACGAACGACATTGGTTTCTCGGCTTCAGATGCAGATGCACCGACATTCGACAACCCGATAACGAGCACTGTGGCCGAGATGGTGGGTAATTGCAGATATGTGGTGCCGAATCTTGTGGAGGTGGTGCAGGCAAGGGACAATTGCGGAATAGTGTCGCAGGTGCAGACGCCGGCGGCAAACACGGTGATAGATGACGATACATACGTGAAGATTGTTGTTGCGGACGGATGTGGCAACAAGGACTCGATAAGTGTGTTTGTAGAAGTTCCGACCACGATGTCGGTTATGCTGGATATACCCCTTTCAGGCTCATGCCCTGAAGCCATCGGAAATGTATATGAAATCGGAGTTGGCGTTGGCGGCGGAGAGTGGCCGTACACCTATCAGTGGCGCGCCACAGACGGCAGCCGGACGCATAACTCGACAGATTCTCTGTTCACGATAGTGTCAGACGGTAACTGCCATGAATGGAATGTGAACGTCAAGATTACCGATGCCCAGGGTTGTGTGGTTCAGAAGAACGGGACGTTCTCGGTTATGGACAATCAACCACCGCAGGCGTCGAACATGCCACAACCGCTGGAAACCACAGGTCTGTTGTGTAAATTCGTTGTTCCCGATTTGACAGAAAGAGCGTGGGACAACTGTGGGTTACAGAGTGTGGTGCAGGTGCCTGCGGCAGGCGACACTGTGACAGGATTGATTACGGCAGAACTGCAACTGACTGACAAATGCGGCAACGCCAGCGTGGTGCCGATTGTGTTGACGGTTCCAGACCCCATTACATTTACCATGACGAGGACGCCGGTGACCTGCTATGGAGACACCGACGGCTCGATAGTGGTGACGAATGTGTCGGGTGGCACAGGACCTTATACATACACGTTCTATGGGCAAACCAACACCACGGGAGAGTTCTATAACATGCCGGTGACAGGCTTTACGCCGATGGTGGTGACGGACGTGAACGGATGCACGGGTACCAATATCTATGCCGAAGTTGATGGCCCCGACCCGCTGGAGGCACACGAACGCCCAGGAACGCATACCAACATCGACTGTTTTGGCAATTCAACGGGCAGTATAAGGATTGAAGTGTCGGATGAGGCGGGCGGAACGCCAGGTTACACGTATGTGTTTGCCGGAGATACGAATACGACGGGAGAGTTTGAAAATCTGCCGGCGATGGAAGACACCGCTTTTGTGATAGATGCGGCAGGGTGTAAGACTTCACTGTTCATAAGGCTTACCCAGCCAGCACTGCTCACTGCAACGATAGATTCCACGCGAAAGCCATTGTGCCATGGCGACAGTACTGGGTATATAGGTCTTTTGGTTGAAGGCGGAACACGGCCATACAGATATAACTGGAACAGCAACGAATACAGCGTGGAGGACCTCACGCATGTGCCGCAGGGAAGTTACGATGTCATTGTGACTGATGCGGCGGGATGCCAGGCAACGGCGTCAACGACGCTTACGCAACCATCAGAATTGACAGTGACGAAGGTGTCAACAGACCTGCATTGCAAGGGAGATGGTTCGGGAAGTATAACCTTGACTGTCGGAGGCGGAACTACGTTTGCAGGAGGCGGATATGCCTTCCATTGGTCGAACGGCGAAACTACGCAGAACCTGTCAAACCTGCAGGCAGGAGTGTATTCGGTTAGCATTACAGATTCGAACGGTTGCAGCGTCGTGGTGAACGACACGATAGAGGAGCCAGATGGTATGACGCTCAGTGTTTCGAACGACACGACTATCTGTAAGCGTCTGGTGGGTAATCAGACAATCGTATTTTCGGTTGGAGTTACGGGCGGCAGCGGTTCGTACAGCTACTATTGGTCTAACGGAGGCACGACGTCGTCAATATCGTTGTCGAGACCAAGCGAATCGCAGGTGTATTTGATTATGGTCACGGATTTGGCGGACGGCTGCGATATGACTGACAGTGTAAGGCTGACAATTAACTACCCGACACAAAGTGTCGATGCCAGAGACTATTGCGAAGAGCATGGAAGTCAGTATTATTGGGATGTCTCAAGGTCGTGGTGCTCGCTGGACCTCACGCAGGATTCGTACACAACGAGTACGGTGTTGAGAAATGCCAATTCAAATCATTGTGACTCAACCATAGTGTTGGAACTTAGCATACACCGCAGTAGTACGGGTGTGTTCACGGAGATGGCCTGCGATAGCTACACATGGAGCAGGGATGATGGGACAGAGGTGGTTTATACCGCCTCGAACAACACGGATGTTTACCATACACTTAATGTGGCGGGCTGCGACAGCGCGGTGACGCTCGACCTTACCATAAGATATAGTAGCGACAGCGTTTACAGAGATACGGTATGCGATTCGATGCAGTGGACTTCGGGCAATGCCCAGTGGTACTATGAGTCAACAGTGGATTCGATGCCGTCGATGACCTTTGACAACGCTGCGGGATGTGACTCTGTGGTTTATCTGGCGTTGGTTGTGAAATACAGTAGTGAGAGCGTGGATGTGCACGATACGTGCGATGTATATACCTGGCCGCTCAACACGCAGGTTTATACCGAGTCAACCGATGAACCACAGATTGTGCTTTCGGGAGCGAACGCTGAAGGATGCGACAGCACGGTGAGGTTAAACCTGACCATACGGTACAGCACATCGGGCATAGACACGCAGGAACAATGCGATTTCTACACATGGCCTACGGATGACTCGACATACACGGCTTCGACGGATGTGCCGACGGTTGTTTTGGAAGCGGCAAACGCTGTCGGATGCGACAGCACGGTTACGTTGAATCTGGTTATTAACTATAGTGACTCGGTGGTGGATGACACGGTGACGATATGCGAAAACCAAAGTTACGAGTGGAATGACACGGAATATGCCGTGGCCGGCACCTATACACAGGTGTACAGCAACCAGTATGGCTGTGATTCGGTAATCTTGTTCACGCTTATTACCAAGGACACAAACCAGGTGTATGTGTATGACACCTGCGGCTACAGAGATTTGCCGTGGAGTTACAACGACCGTGTATATGAATACAAGACGGAGGATGATTTGTTTGAGCTACAGAATCAGTATGGTTGCGACTCGACGGTGCACTATTACTTGCAGCCGATATGGAAGTGTGACGAGTTCATACAGTTTCCGAGTGTGGTGACACCCAATGGCGACGGCATTAACGACAGGTTTGTGGTAATAAATCTGCTGGAGGGCGGGTGCTATCCTCACAACCACCTCTCTATATTCAACCGCTGGGGCTACCTGCTTTACGAGCGGGAGAATATAAAGAGCGACGATGAGTTCTGGGACCCTGTCGATATGCCGGAAGGCACTTATTTCTACCGCTTCGACGGCTACGGTTTCGAGGACAAGATGGAACGCCGAGGGTCGTTTGAGATAATCAAGTAAAAATGAAATCCGCCCCCTGTAAATGCAGAGGGCGGATTTTGTATGTGTCGGGGTAGGAGAGGTGGTTATACCATCTGCTCTATCGCCCAGACAAAAGCTTTCACACCGACTTCCTTGTTTCGGAGGTCGAGCTTGCGGACGGTGGTCAGCAATGGTTCCACCTTTTCGTCGTCCACCACACAGAGTACTGCATTGTTGAGCTCGGGCCATGTGTGGGTGCCGCGATGGGGGTCTCCGTCCACGGTGCCTCGACCTTGCACGTTCTCCCAGAAGGTGAAACCGCGGATTTCGAGTTTGTCGAGCATATATTCAACACGTTCGGTATTTGCCTGGTTGAAGACTATCATTACGGATTTCATAATCGAGTTGTAAGTTTTAATATTAAAGCTGTAAGTTTTAGGTTGTAGAGTCCGATGTTAGATAGGACTACAAACTCTCCTCTTTTTTGTTCTCGGCGGCGTTATCCAAGTCGATATTCATAAATATGAATTTCTTGCGCAGTTTGGCCTGCTTCTCAATATCGCCTTTGCGCTCCATGAGTCCGTAGAGGACTGGCACCACGATGAGGGTGATGAGTGTGGAGATGAGCAGACCGCCGATGACGACGATACCCATCGTGGTCCACATCTCAGAACCTTCGCTGGCCGAGGTGGCCATTGGTATCATGCCGAGGATGGTGGTGAGTGCAGTCATCATAACGGGTCGCATACGCGATTCTCCCGACATGGCGATAGCTTCGTTCAGCTCGTATCCGCGTTCGCGCATGAGGTTGATATAGTCAACCAGCACGATTCCGTTCTTCACCACGATACCGATAAGCAGTATTATACCCAACGCGCCGATCATGTCGAGGTTGGTGCCGGTTATCAGCAAGGCGATGATGACGCCGGTTAGTGCAAACGGGATAGACATCATGATGATGAAAGGTTTGGAGAACGACTCGAACTGCGACGCCATCACGATATAGACGAGCAGCAGGATGAGAAGTCCGAGGAGTCCCATGTCGCCGAAGGTCTCCTGTTGGTCTTCGTAGCTTCCGCCGAGGTGCACATGGATGTCTGACGGCATATCCAGTTGGTCGATTTGTTCCTGAACCTGCACGGCCAACTCTTTAAGAGAAGTCTTGTAGGGCATGACGGTGAGGGTGAGGTAACGCTGGCGGTTTTTGCGCTCGATGTTGGGCGGGCACCAGTACTCTTCGATTTTTGCCAGCTCGTTGAGCTTCACGATCTGGCCGGTGGCGGTCATGATGGAGAGCTCTTCGATGTCGGTGATGCTGTTGCGGTATTCCTCTTTGAGGCGGCATACGATGTCGTATTCCTCGCCGTCTTCCTTCAGGTAGCCGCAGGGCATTCCGTTGACGCGGTAGCGTACGTAGGCGGCCACCGCTGCGTCGTTGAGTCCGTGGAGGGCCAGTTTCTGTTTGTCGAAAGTTATCTTCAGCTCGGCGCGGTCTTCATCGCGGCTTATCTTGGTGTCGCGGGCGCCTTTCACGTTGTCGTCGATAAGTTTTTTGAGGTCGTGGGCGTAGATGTTGGTCTGGTCGAAGTCGTAGCCGTAGATTTCCAGGTCAAGCTGGTTGCTGGCTCCGCCGCCCATGCTTCCGCGCGTCACCTGGTAGGTTATGATTTCGGGGTACTGCGCCAGCTTCTGACGTATAGCCTCTTGCATGTCGTTGAGCGAACGTTTGCGCTCGTATTTCTTGGTTGTGCGGACGGTGATGCTTATCTTGTTGTTGGTGGTGGAGTTGAAGAGGGCTGCGAAGCCTGCGTCGTCGTTCGAGCCGGCCGAGGTGGAGTAAACCAGCAGGTCGTCGCCGAGGGCGTCCTGAAGGTCTTTCTCGATATTGCGGGCCGTCTTAAGTGTCTCTTCAATACGCGTGCCGCGCTGCAGCTCAACAGTGACGCTGATTCGTCCGTTGTCCTGCTCTTTCATGAAGTCCATGCCAATCATGCCTGTGGCAAACGGTATCATGGACACAGCGAAAAGAACGAGGGCGAAGAGCAGGGTGGGTACCTTGTGGTGCAGACACCAGCGCAGGAGGTTGGCGTAAGCGTGTTCGATAGATCGGAAGATTCGTCCAAATGTTTTGTCGAAGGTGAGCTTCTTCTTGGCTTGCTTGGCCTTGTATGCTGCTTCTTCGTCTTTGTTTACGAAGAATTTCTTCTCTTTCAGCATCTTGCTGGCCAGCATAGGGATAAGCGTGATAGCCGTCGTGGTCGAAACGCACACCACTATGGTGACAATCCAGCCGAGTTCTTTGAACATGATACCCGCCATTCCGGTGAGCATCGTCAGCGGCACGAACACAGCCACTATGACGAGAGTGGTTGCGATAACCGAAATCCACACCTCGTTGGTGGCGCAGATGGCCGCCTCGCGCGGATTCTCGCCTCGTTCTATGTGTTTGGTGATATTCTCCAACACCACGATGGCGTCGTCCACAACCATACCGATGGCTATCGTCAGCGATGCCATCGACACGATGTTCAGCGAGCTGTCGGTGACAAGCAGGTATATGAACGAGGTGACCAAAGATATAGGTATTGTCAGGCCGATGATGATGGTGCTTCGCCATTCGCCGAGGAACACAAACACCACGAGCACCACGAACAGCAGGGCGTAGAAGATGGATTCTGACAATCCGTTGATGGAGTTCTGGATGCCTTCCGACGAGTCGTAAATCATGGTGATGTTGATGTCGGGCGGCAGCTGTTTCTTTATCTCTGCCATCTTCTTGCGCACCTCCTTGGCTATGGCCACCGTGTTGGCGCCGGTCTGCTTGGTGATGATGAGGCGGGCTCCGTCGCGTCCGTTGATTTTCTCGTCGAGCGAGAGGTCTTTGATGGTATCTTTAACCGTGGCGAGGTCGCGCACGAATATCTGCTTTCCGGTTTGTGTGGTGGTAACCACTATGTCGTTGATGTCCGAACTCTCCACATATTCGCCCTTGACGCGCATCTGATACTGCTCTTTGCCCATCTTCACGGTGCCGCTCGCCATGTCCAGGTTGTTTGTGCTTATGGCGTTGCCCACCATCTCCACGCTGAGGTTGTAGGCGTCGAGCTGCTTGGCGTCGAGGTCGATATAGACGTAACGCTCGGGGGCGCCGCTGACGGTGATGTTACCGATGCCGTCGATACGGTTCAGCTCGTTGGTCACCTGGTCGTCTATGATTTTGTCAAGACCAGAATAACTTTCGTCGGCAGTGAATCCGAACTGTATGATGGGGAACGACGAACTGTTGATTTTCAATATCATCGGGCGGCTCACACCGTCGGGCAGGTTGTCGTAGATGAGGTCGATATACGAGCGTATGTCGTTCATCGACTCGTCGAGGTTGCTTCCCCATTCAAACTCCAGCGTCACCACCGAGATATTGTCTCGCGAGCTGGAGGTTATGTTCTTCAATCCGTCAACCGAGTTGAGCGAGTTCTCAATTATCTTGGTGATGTTGGTCTCTATTTCCGATCCGTTGGCGCCGGCATAGGTGGTCATCACGGTGATGTAGGGTGGGTCCATCTCAGGCATCTGGTCGATAGGCAGACGCGAGAGCGAGAAAAGACCCAGTATGATGACCGCCACAAATACCAAACCCGTGGTGATGGGTTTGTTAATAGCTGTTTTATAGATTGCCATGATTTATTGCTTGATTGCGTTAGTGGATAGTCTGACAAGTCCGACAATTCTCACATTCATTTTATTATCTCCAGTTTGCACTTGTCCACCAGTCTTGCCTGGCCTGTAACCACCAGCTCGTCGCCCTCTTTCAGGTCGCCTTCGGTGATAGGCATAATCTCTATGCGGTCGTCGAAACGCTGGCCCAGCAGCACCGGCACTCTGTGTGCCACACCGTTCTTGTTGGTGAACACATAGCGGTCGTTCGATCCCGTGAGCTTCAGCACGCACTGGTAAGGCACTACGATGGCATCCACCTCACCCACGGCCAGGTCGGTCTTTACGTACATTCCCGGACGTATTTTCTCCTTTGCGTTGGGTATGTTCAGCTTGGCCTGGAAGGTGTGGCTGGCACGGTCGATGGTGGGATACACAATCTCTATTGTGGCGGGGAACACCTCGTCAGGATATATGTCGCTGCGAATGTCTATCTTCATCCCTTTCTGCACCATCGGGTAGTAGGTCTCTGGTATGTTGATGATGGCTTTCAGGCGGTTTATCTGCGTCAGCGTCAGTATCGGTGCACCAGTGTACATCTCGCCGTCCTCGAAGTTCTTCGCGCTTATCACGCCCGAGAACTTGGCTCTCACAAAAGTGTTCTGACTCTGGAATTTCTCTGTCTCCACCAGCTGGTCATATCCCGCTTTTGTCTGGTCATACACCTGCTGGCTCACGCTTCCGCTGGCTTTCAATGCCTCCACGCGGTCCAGTTCCACCTTGGTGCTATTCAGGTTGATGCGGGTGGTGTTGAGCTGCGTCTGATCCATGCGCACGAGCATCTGTCCTGCGCTCACACGGCTGCCCACCTCCACGTATATGTGTTCGATATGTCCTGTGATCGAGGGCGACACATTCATCGTCTCGTACCCTTCGAGGGTGGTCGAGAGTTCAAGACTTTTGGCTATTCGCTCGGTTTGCAGGGTCTGCACCTTCACTTTTTCAGGGGCTTTCTCTACTTCCTGCTGTTCTTTCTTCTGTCCGCCGCATGCGGTAACGATGGCAGCGGCAAGCATGATAACGGTTGCTTTGAATAAGTTGTTCATATTTCTTTTATGTTGTTTTTCGTTATTGTTCATTTTTGTCCGACAAGTCTGACCCGTCTGACAAGTCAGACCTCTCATCTCTCTTCCCCCAGCAGGTTCTCCAGCGACACCTGTGCGTTCAGCACGCTCATCACTGCCTGTATGTAGTTGCTCTGGGCTGTTATGATGTCTGTCGAAGCCGTCGTCACTTCCAGGTTCGAGGCGTGTCCGTATTTGAACTTCTCCGACACGTTCTTCATCACCCTCATTGTTACGTCGAGGTTCTCTTTCTGTATGTGGTAGGTCTCGATAGCGGTTATCAAGTCGTAGCACAGCTGGTTGTATTGCACCTGCAGGCCGTCTTCCGCCTGCTTCTTGCTGTTCAGCATCTCGCGGTATTCGATTTTGGCTTTCTTGATGGATGCCACGCGGTTGCCCGACTTCCACAACGGCACACTTATGCCGGCGCCAACGACGTTGGGTGGCGTCATGTTCATGCCTTCGTCTTTGCCGAAGTATGTCTTGTAACTGTACTGGTAGTAAGCCGAGAGGGTAGGGGCGAAGTCCAGCCACGCCAGCGTCACCTGATCTTTGGCTATCTTCTCGCTCTGCACCAGCGTCTGGTAGTCGTAGTTGTTCTCCATGTTGAATCCGTTCATCGTCAGCCGTGCCGCCTCATCCACGTTCATGATGTTGTCAAGCGGCGTGGTGAGCACCAGCTTCGAGTTCACGTCTGCGCCCAGTTGCAGCAGCAGCGTGTTGTAAAGCACCTGCAGCGACCGCTTGTTCGAGTTGATGGTGCTTTTCAGCGAGGCCACCTGCACGCTCACCTTGTCGGCGCTCACCTGCTCCGCCGCCCCGGCATCCACCGACGCCTGCGTCGTGCTTTCTATCGACTGCAGGTTTACCAAACTCGAATCCAGCAGCTTCACTATGTCTTCCATCACTAGTATCGAAACATACACGCTTTTCACGTTCGACATCGTCGTCTGCATCGTCTTTTTGCGCGTGATGTCGCTCATATCCTGCGAGATCTTACCTATCACGCTTCCCATTATCTGCTGTGCGGTGAGGGCCACCGATGCGGTGATGCCGAGGGTGCCGTATGGGTTCATCGGGATGTTCATCACGCCGAAGTTCATCTCATATCCGCACATGTTCTGGTAGTCGAACGAAGCCTTCACCTGCGGGAACATCGTGGTTATCGTGGTCCATTTTTCGGCTTCGGCCTTCTTCACGTCCAGGGTGGCGTTCTGCATCGCGTAGTTGTGCTCCACGGCATACTGTTGCGCCTCCACCAGCGAGAGGTTCATAGTCTCCTGTCCCCGTGCCACGCTCACGCCGCACACCATCGCCAATCCAATCAATAAAACTTTAGTCTTCATTATTATGAGTGTGTTATTTCGTAAATGTGTTATCGTGTCATTTTTTTTGATTCTTAATTCCCCCTCGCCTTGAGGAGAGGGGGCTAGGGGGTGAGGATTCTCAGTTCGTCAAGTTCTCCCTCATCCAAGCCTCCTCTTGTTCGTATCGTGCTATATGTTCGGTCTTGAGAAGTCCGCGAATGTAGGTAAACGACAGCTCGCAGGCCACAGAGGCGTTCCTGTCGAAAGTCTCGTGGGTGTTTTGCAGTGTCCGGGTGACGAACATCGCCAGCGTCGCCGCCGCGAGTTCCAGGTCTGTGTTCTCCCTCAGGTATCCGTCGCGGTACAGTTGTTCCAGATGCGGCTTCAGGTTCTCTTTCAGGATAATCTCCCTCGGCAGGAACAGCTTCTCAATCAGTTCAGGATAAGTCCGCGACACGTCGTTGACCAGCAGCGAATAGTGTTCGTGGAAGTGACCATAGTTGTTTATCGTGAACAGCATGGCGTACAGTGGGGTAGCACCTTTTTCGCGCACCTTGTCCATATAAGCCTCCTGACCCCTGCGCGTCTGCTCCTTTATCTCAAGGAGCACAGCCTCCAGCAGCACCTCCTTGTTGGCAAAGGTCTCGTAGAGAGTGCGTTTCGATATGCGCAACTCCTTCGATATGTCGTCCATAGTCACGCGGCGACACCCTTCTCTTACAAATTTCTCCGACGCTTTTGCCACTATGTCGCTCTTTGTTATTGCCATGCGTTTTGCTTAAATGATTGAAATATACCCTGTTTTGCGGGAATATCCTCCCGAAACGATTTGCAAAGATACTAAAAAAACTCATTCGGTTTTAAAAGTTTTCTTTTTGTTTCAACAAAGTTCAAATTTAATTCCTATCTAGGCATCTGCAAAAATGATAAGCCCTAGCATTATGCCGGGGCTTGTTTTTTTTGTTTGTGTCCGTTTGGGATTATCCTATTTAATTGATGTATAACACAACCAGCCTGCAGGTTCGCGCTTATTTTCTCTCTCTTATCGAGATGGCGAAGCCTCCGCAGGGTGCCATGCGCAGTTTCAACACGCTCTTGGCTGTCACCTTCTTCTGTGTGATGGTGTAGGCCTGTGGCTTGTAGCCTTCGTCGGGCAGGCCCGAGGCGTCCTTTGCATCGGCATAGATGATGGCGTCATAGGTCTTGCCTTTCTCGAGGAAGTCGAGCTTGACTGAGAACTCGCGGGCGCTCTCGTCGGTAATGCCGCCCACATACCACACGTCACGCGGTTCCATTCTCTGGATGTCCGATTGCTTGACATTTTGGTTGTCTGGAATGGCATATACGAAGCGTGTCGCGTTGGAGATTACGTCTTTCTTGCCGTCTTCCAGTTTTCCCAAGCCTTCGGCTGCTTTGTTCAGCGATGAAATCTTGGGCTTGCGGGCGGTGACGATATAGGCGCCAGGCTCGGCAGCGATGTATATGCTTGTGTCCCAATCGACAGCCACATCCTTGATGAATTGGAAGGCATCCATGAAAGGCTCGTAGTGCTCGGGGAAGTCCGCGGCCATCTGCAGTGGCGAGTAGAAGGTGACATAAAGTCCCAGCTGGTTGCATATCGTGTGCCGCATTTTCTTGCCCCACGAGACTATCTTGCCCATGTCGGTCTCGAATATTCCAGGGGTGTAGTCCATCGGGCCGCCTTGCAGACGTGTGAACGGCAGTATGGTGGTGTGTCCTGGTTTGATGCGCTCGCGAAACTCTGTGCCCATCGCACTCTCGTTGCCAATCATGTTCGGCCATGTGCGGCAGAGTCCGGTGGGTCGCACCGCCTCGTGCGCGTTCACCATTATATGGTGTTTGGCGGCCTCTACGATGGCGTAGTGGTAGTGGTTGTTGATGGGTTGGCTGTAATGCCCTTCGCCAAAGGGGATGATGGTGCCCACATAGCCGCTCTTCACCGCGTCGTAGCCGTATTTGTTCATCAGGTTGTATGCCGTGTCCATCCAGTGCTCGTAGTTTACGGTCGAGGCGCTGCTCTCGTGGTGCATGATAAGGCGTATGCCCTTCTCGTGGGCGTATTTGTTCAATGCGGGCAGGTCGAAGTCGGGGTAGGGGGTGACAAAGTCGAACACGAACTCTTTCTGCTTGCCGTACCAGTCCTCCCAGCCTACGTTCCATCCCTCGATGAGCAGGGCGTCGAAGCCGTGCTTGGCGGCAAAGTCGATATATCTGCGCACATTGGCGTTGTTGGCTCCGTGGTTTGAGTTGGGGGTAGCGTGTGCGAAATCGGTATGTCCGAGTTTCACCGACGGAAAGTCGTTAGTGTAGCTCCAGCTGCTTTTGCCGCTAATCATCTCCCACCAAACACCCATGTATTTCACTGGGTGTATCCAGCTCACATCTTTCAGCGCGCAGGGCTCGTTGAGGTTGAGTATCAGGCGCGAACGCAGTGCGTCGGTGGCTTTCTCGCAAACCATGACGGTTCTCCACGGCGTGACGCAGGGTGTCTGTATGCGACCTTTGTATCCCGTGGCGTCGGGGCAAAGCCATGCACGGAAGGTCAGCGTCGTGTCGTTGAGGTTGAGGTGCATGGTCGGGAAGTCAAGTGTTGCGGCTTCGTGAATGTTGATATACAGTCCGTCGGCGCTTTTCATCTGCAGCGCTGTCTGCACTCCGGTCCTCGAGAAGTCTGTCCATGGCCATCCGCCGTCTTTGTGACCCTCTTCATACAGTCCGCGGATTTCCGACAGGCGGCATTCGGTGTAGTTGTACTCCTGTGTGTCGTAGTCGCCTGGAATCCACCATGCTGTGTGGTCTCCAGCCATTGCAAACTCGGTCAGCTCCTCCTTAATCCAAAAGCAAACGAGCGCGTTGAATGGTTGCCCTTTTTTGATTTGGTCGGGAAATTCGTATCTGAAGCCCAGTCCGTCGTCATAAAGACGGAAGCGTATCTGCATCACCGTGGGACGGCTTTCGGTGCTGTGGTCCATGCTCTCCACGCTGCCGATGGGCTGTTCCAGGGTTACCAGCATTTCGTTGTAGTGGTTGCGGATGTTTGCCTCCTCGCCCCATACGGGCTGCCACGTCTCGTTGAAGGTGCTGCGTTCGGTGTTGCGCACCACGAAGGCGTGTGCCAAATCATCACGCCATTCCAGCGTGAATCCCATCTTTGACGGCTTCACCACCGCCTTACCGTCGCGGTTCAGCTGGTAGTATGGCACTCCGTCAACTACAGCAAACCTCAGCTCCATCTTTCCGTCGGGGCTGCGCAGTGAGTTGTCCGATGGCAGTTGGCTCACATTGCCGCCCAAGGCAGGCTTTACAAGCAGTTCCAGCAGGGCTGCAAGACAAACAGCATAAATTTTTTTCATTATGGACGCTCTATTGGTTTTGAATCTTTCTCTTTGCGGACGGGTAGCGGTTGCAGGCTGGCAGTCTGCACCTTTATTTGATGTCCAGGGGCTATCTCTACGGTGGCTTTCGCTCCGTTTACGCTCACAACCGTCACATGTACGCCGCCGGCGGTCATCACGCGGTCGCCTTTCTGCAGGCTTTCAAGGTATTCGCGTTCTTTCTTGGCTTTCTGAGTTTGCGGTCGTATTAAGAAGAAATAGAATACCAGTATCATAAGTACCACCATGATGGTGGTCTTGGCCCATCGGGGAATGTCCATCAGGACGTTGTTAAGGATGAAATCGAGCATGGTGGGATGTGTTTAATGTTGATATGTTGTATGTTGATTGTGCGAATTGAAAAGTGAAATTAACTACTGACTACTAACATGCTTTCTTCTTGAAGATCAGAGATACGGCAATGCTGCCGACGAGGACTCCGAGTATCACGAGTAAAGAGGTTAGTGTGGAGATCTCCCAGTGGAGGAATTCGTGTCCTATCATCTTGACTCCTATGAAACTGAGCAGGAGCCCGAGTCCGTATTTCAGAGCCCAGAATTTGTCGGCTATGCCGTCCATAAGGAAGAAGAGCGAGCGCAAGCCCATGATGGCGAAGATGTTCGAGGTATAGACTATCATCGGGTCGGTCGTCACCGAGAACACGGCGGGTATCGAATCGACTGCGAAGATGATGTCTGAGAATTCGATGACCAGCAGCACTATGAAAAGAGGTGTGATGAACCGTTTGCCGTCAATCTTGGTGAAGAAGTTGTGTCCGTCGCAGTTGGGTGTGGCGCGGAAATACTTGCTGCAGAAACGCACTATGGGGTGCTTGGCTGTGTCGATTTTGTCATCGTTCTTCTTAGCAATCATCTTTATGCCGCTGTATATCAGGATTACACCAAAGACGGCGAGAATCCACGACACCTTGGTGACCAATGCGCCAAGTGCGAAGATGAAGATGAACCTCAGCACTATGGCGCCGAGTATGCCCCAGAAAAGAACGCGGTGGTAGTACTGTTTTTCGATGCCGAAGCTGGTGAAAATCATTATCATCACGAAGATGTTGTCGATACTGAGCGACTCTTCAAGGAAATAGCCTGCGAGGTATTGGGTGAACATCTCCTTGCGGTATATGCCGAGTGCCGCGCCGAAATCCTGAGCCCCTGCCAGCTTGCCCTCCAGCGCCGTGCCTTTCGAGTAGGCCAGTAGGTCTTCGAGATTCGAGATGCCGTGCACCCACTCGGCTTTGAACAGTATCAACAGGCCGAACGCCATGGCGAGTACTATCCAGATGCCTGTCCATGTGGCGGCCTCTTTCAGTCCTATCACGTGGTCTTTGCGGTGGAACAAGCCCAAATCCATGGCCAGCATCAGGATGATGAATACCATGAATCCAATAAAAAAGATGTAATTAGATGCCATCTGCTGTTAAAATTGTAATTTTGCAAAAAATAATAACGACGGAAGGTGTTGAAATATTGCACACTTTTTTATTCATTTCTCAAGATTGGCGGCTTCACCGTCGGGGGTGGCTATGCCATGGTGCCGCTGATGGAGCGAGAATTCGTCGAGCGTCGCGGCTGGCTCTCGCACGACGAGTTTCTCGACTACCTCTCGCTTGCGCAGGCCATGCCCGGCGTCTTCGCAGTCAACATGGCCACCCTTGTGGGCTACAAGCTCTGCGGTGTGCGTGGCAGCGTCGTAGCCATCGTTGGCAACATAATTCTTCCAGTCGTTTTCATAGTTCTGCTTGCCATGTTCTTCCGCACCTTCCGCCACAACCCATACGTCAACAGCATATTTCTCGGCCTGCGGCCTGCGGTGGTGGCGTTGATTGCCGCACCTGTGTTCAATATGGCGCGGCGACTGAAACTTTCGTGGCGCAATGTGTGGATTCCCATCCTCGCCGCCTTGCTGATTTGGCTATTCGGCGTCAGCCCCGTGATAGTGATACTTGTAGCCGCTGTGGGTGGCTTTGTCTGGGGAAAGATGTCCGGTAAGTCTGACAAGTCCGACGGGTTGGACAAGGCGGACCAGTCAGGCGAAAACACTAATTCATTAACAAAATAAAATACTGCGTGCTCTACCTTCGGCTATTCCTTGTATTCTTGAAAATCGGTGCCTTCACCTTCGGCGGAGGCTACGCCATGATTTCGCTTATAGAGAACGAGGTGGTCGAGAAGCACAAGTGGCTCACTGCTGAGGAGTTCACAGACATCCTTGCCGTCAGCCAGACAACACCAGGGCCAATCGGAATTAACACGGCCACCTATACCGGTTATACCGCCATACTCGATGCAGGCTATAACCCGTTCGAGGCTGTCCTCGGAGCCCTGCTTGCCTCATTCGCTGTACTGCTGGTGCCTGTGACGCTGATGCTAATAGTCACGCGATTCTTGTTTAAGCATCGTCACAACCGCGATGTGGAGAACGTGTTTCGAGCCTTGCGCATTGCCATCATCGGCCTTATTGCTGCCGCAGCACTCTCGCTTTTCAACGAGGAGTCCTTTGGCACGGCAGGACTCAACACCCACTTCGTGACCAGCTGTATCATCTTCACGGTTGTGTTTGTATGCTCGCTGCTCCCCCGCCGCAGAAAACACGCGAAAGACGCTGGAACTCAACAGAAATTACATCTCCACGCCCTACGTCCCAGCCCAATAACACTCTTGATAGCCAGTGGTATAGCAGGGTTGGTGGTTTATTCGTTCATTTTGAGTTGAACGGCAGGGAATTATATGATGCAGACTTGCGGTAGGTGTCAGCCAAACCTCTGTGCCGGGTCCGTATCAAGTCCGTATCAAGTCCGAGTTCACGGGATTTTTTGGAGTGTCATTTTGTGAGTGATGTGCGAACTTTTATGAGGTTTGTGATAATTCACTTATTTTTTGTATTTTTGCTATTCGCACGGGTGTGTACCTGTGGGTTAATCAATTCTATATCACATTGAATGTGAGGTAATTCTAACAAAACAACACTTCTAATGGAAGAACAGAACCTGAATGAGACGGCAATGGAGCAGCCTATTGCACCCCAGCCGTCGGACAACGAAGAGAGCAAGACTCTCGCAACTGAAAATGGTAGTCAGCAGTCTGCGGTCAGCGGTCAGCAGTCAGCGGTCAGCAGTCAGCAGACTGAGAGCATCGGTCAGAGGTCGGAGGACGGTGGGCAGCAGCCTGCGGTGGAGGCTCAGGCTGGCGAGCCGATAGACGAAGACAACGCAAAGGAGCCTGAAACGGCGTTTGTGGAACCCGAAGCAGATTATTCGGCAATGGGTAGAGAAGAACTTGTGTCGGCACTTGAGGAATTGCTGAAGGAGGAGGACATCACACATGTAAAGAACCGCGTATCGGCGTTGAAGATGCGCTTCAACGACCTTGAAAAAGAACATTATGAGGCGGAGTTCGAGAAGTTCATAAAGGAGGGTGGCAACAAGGAGGAGTATAACCGCCAGGAAGACCAGACGTCGGAGACATACGGCAAACTGTATGCCACATACCGCCGTCGCCGTCAGGAACATATAGACGCAATCGAAGCTGCAAAGCAGCAGAACCTTACCGCAAAGGAGGCAGTGCTGGAAAGCCTCAAGCAGTTGGTTGAGCGTGGCGAAGAAAACATGCGCAAGGCCAATGACGAGTTCAAGGAGCTGCAGGAGCGCTGGAAACAGATAGGAGAAGTGCCAAGAGATAAGATGAACGACCTGTGGCAGCAGTATCATTTCCTCATTGAGCAGTTCTTCAACAAGATGCGAATCAACAGGGAACTGCGAGACCTTGACATGAAGCGCAATCTGGAGCAGAAACTTCAGCTGTGCGAAAAGGCAGAGGAGCTGATAGTGGAGACTTCGATGGATAAGGCATTCAAGGCATTGCAGGATTTGCGCCGTCGCTGGAAAGAGACTGGGCCGGTGCCTGTTGAGCAGAACGAGGAGATATGGCAGAGGTTCTGCAACGCTATGAACAAGATTGAGGAACGCCGCAAAGAATACTACGAGCAGCGCAAAGAGGAACTTGAGAAGAACCACCTGGCCAAGCAGGCCCTTATAGAGAAAGCCGAGGAGCTGACGGCCAAGCCGATGGAGAGCACCAAGGACTGGAACGACACCAGCGCCGAACTGGACGGGCTGCTGAAGATGTGGAAAGCCATAGGCCCTGTGCCGCGCGAGGTGAACGAGGAGATATGGAGCAAGTTCAAAGGCATCATAGACCGCCACTACGAACAGAAGAAAGAGCATTTCGGTCAGCTGCGCGACGAGCAGAACAACAACTACAACAAGAAGATAGACCTCTGCCTGAAGGCCGAGGCTATAGCCAAACGCGACGACTGGCGCAAGGCTACCGACGAGCTGCTGCAACTGCAGAAGGAGTGGAAAGAGATAGGCCCTGTGAGCCGCAAGGTGAGCGAGAAGATATGGCACAGATTCAGAGGAGCCTGCGACGAGTTTTTCAAACGCAAGACCGAGTATTTCAATTCGATACACGGCTCGGAGCAAGAAAATTTGCAGAAGAAAGAGGCTATCATCGAGCAACTGAAAGCGTTCGAGTTTGGCGAGAGCAAGGAGGAAAACCTGCGTGTGATTAAAGACTTCCAGCGTCAGTGGATGGAGATAGGATATGTGCCAATTGCCGACAAGGAGCGCTTGCAGAAGGAGTTCCGCAGGGTGATAGACGAGCATTTCGAGAAACTCAAGATATCGGCAATCGAAGCCGAGGAGAACAACTACCGTATGCGCCTCAAGAACATAGGCGGCGATGTGAAGAAGTTCGTCAACGGCGAGCGAGAGGAGATAATGAGCAAGATAGAGAAACTCAAGGGCGAGATAAGCCTGTGGGACAACAATCTTGGCTTCTTCTCGAACAGCCGTCAGGCCGACCTGCTGAAAGAAGAGTTTGAGAAAAAAATGCAGCACACGCGTCAGCAAATCGCCTTGCTGGAGGCAAAGCTGAAGATTTTGAGAGAGAGCGAGAAAGAGAATGGTTCTCAGAAGGCTGACGAAAAGAGGGACGACAAATGATGAAGTTGCGTTGGCTATTGATATTAGCTGCATTGTTGCTTGTGACGGCTTCGTGTCGGAACAAGGGTGCCGAAGTGAAGTTCGCTCGATTTGAGAAGGTGCTTTTCGATACACAGACCGACCAGCTGCAGGGCAAGTTGGAGGCTGTGCGAAGCGATTTCGCCTCGCCGCTTATCAACTGCGCCCCAGAAAACCCGGTGTATATGCAGCAGCTGACGGCGTTTGTGAGCGACCCGTTCGTGAAGGAGATTTATCGCCTCACCGACAGTTGCTACGGCAATCTTTCATGGCTTGAGAAGGAGCTTTCAGCGGCAGTTGGAAAGGCACAGAAGATGTCGGACAGTGTGGCCCCGAAACGCTATTTCACGATGATTACGGGAGACCTTGAGGACTACCGCAACCGAGTGTTCTGCTACGGTGGCGACCTGGTGCTGTCGATAGACCACTATGTTTTGCCCTACACGCAGCATATAGGTTATTGCAACTGTCCGATGTATATCGTCAACCTGTCGGACTGCCGCTATATTGCCGCGGACTGTATGGCTGCCATGGCCAGGAGCCGCATAGCGATGCCAGAGGGCGAACCGATGCTGCTCGACTATATTGTGATGGAGGGCAAGGTGCAGTATTTTCTTGAGCAGACGATGCCTTCGACACCCGACACCATCCGTTTGCGTTATACCAAGGGTCAGCTCGACTGGATGCAGCATAGCGAAAAAGATGTATGGGGTTATTTCCTGCAAAACAATCTGTTGTATGAACGGGATATGGCTCGCATACACAATTTCATAGACGAGGCACCGAAGACCAACGCATTTCGCAACTCGGCGCCCCGAACCACCGATTATCTGGGCCTGCAGATTGTGCGTGCATATATGAAACGAAGCGGTGCAAGCCTCGACGAACTCTTTGCCAATACCGACTCGCAGGCAATACTGCAGAAGTCGGGATTCAAACCGAAATGATGGTGAGTCCTGAAAAGTGAATTGACAATAGAAAATCAATCAAACATACAAACAACGAAACACTCATGGCCAAGAAGAAAAACAGAATACCGAATATATATGCCTATCTGCTGATAAAGTTCTTGCTGGCGTTCTTTGCACTGCTTGTGGCTCAGGCGGTGTTTGTCATTGTCAACATGGATATGTGCCATGTGGAGACTTCGCATGACTGGTGGCGTCTGATTTGGGGCAATGTGGTGTTCGGCCTGGCAACGGTGAGCACGGCGTTCCTGCCCTATTTTGTGCTGATGCTTATCCCCACCGAGTTGAGGTGGAAACGTTGGTACAGGGTGATTTGTGAAATCATATACTATGCCGTGCTGCTGCTTATGATAGTGCCGGCCTTCTGCGATGCGATATACTACCAGCATACGCTCAGGTTGCTTTCGGCAGACATCTTCCACTATCTGACAGTTGGAGGACAGATGGGTACCCTGACCTGGATGTTCCTTACCGACTTCTGGCCGGTGACGCTGACAGGCGTGGTGCTGCTCATTGTTGACCTTATCATCGGAGTCAGAATGAAACTGCCCGAGAGAGACAGCTGGCGTAACCATACGGCCAATGACTGGGTGGGATTCGCAGTTTGTATGATTCTGTTGGCGATAATGGTGCGAGGTGGATTCGGACGCTACTGCTTGCAGCTGAGCGATGCTGCAAAGTATGCCGAGCCGAAGAACACCGTGCTGGTGTCGAACAGCTTGTACAGCGTGATTCGCACGATGTGGACCGACGAACTGCCGAAGGAAGACATTATGGACAGGAACGAGGCAATGCACCACTTCTCAACCGATTTCCGCAAGACGCCGATAGACAGCACGCTCGGTTGCGACGGATGGAGACCAGGAGCTGGACGCTATGTGAGCCGTGTTTATGCTGGCGACACGTTGCTGTCGGAAACAGAAAGGCAGAAAAACGTGGTGGTTATAGTGCTTGAGAGTTTCTCGCAGGAATATATGGGATGCTATGGAGCGGAGAAGTCATATACTCCGTTCCTCGACTCGCTGGCAAAGGTGTGCTACCTCTACAATGGGCGCAGCAACGGCAAGAAATCGATAGAAGGCATAGCGGCAATCACGGGTTCGATACCGACGCTGACATATACGGCATACACGCTCTCGGATTACTATGACAGCACGGCGGCGACGCTGCCGTCGATACTGCACAGGCACGGCTACAACACGGCTTTCTATCATGGCACCTACAACGGGGTGATGAATTTCGACAGCTACTGTCGCCATGCCGGATTCGACAACTATTACGGCAAGGACGAGTATATGGCAGAAGGAATTGGCAGCGATGCCGATTACGACGGAGCATGGGGTATATTCGACGAACCGTTCTTGAGATATACGAACGGGAAAATGTCGGCTACGAAAGAACCTTTCTTCTCGATGATATTCACTGTTACGTCGCACCATCCGTTCCCTGTGCCGGAGCAGTATAAGGATGTTTTCAAGGCCGCCAAGGGCGAGAGCCCTCTGTTGAAGTGCATCAGATATACCGACTATTCGCTTGGACAGTTCTTTAAAGCGGCATCGAAGGAAGAGTGGTTCAAGAATACCTTGTTCGTCATCATGGCCGACCATCCGGGTTATGTGCTGAGCAAGCCGTTCAGCACCCTCTCGGGATTATACCGCATACCGGTGATGATATATGATCCGTCGAGAGAGTTTGGGCAGAAAAGTGAACGCATAGTGCAGCAACCCGATGTGATGCCTACCATACTTGACTATCTGGGATACAAGGATCGTTGTGTCTGTTTCGGCAGCAGTGTGTTCCGTGATGAAGACGGATACCAGGTGGCTTTCGGAAACGGATACTACCAGTTGAACACCTGCGATACCGTGACGGCGACAATCTGCGGCAGGTACGAGGAGGGAAGAGAGGAAGACCTGAATTTCCTGAAGGCCTATCTGAAACAGTACAGAGATGTGTTGAAAGACCGCGAACGGGCAGAAAAATAATAGTTGAATGATGAAGAAGAAAGCTCTTTTTATAGTCAACCCCATATCAGGAGTCGGAAAGCAGAAGCGGATAGAAAAACTGCTTAAAGACAATCTGAACCATGATTTGATTGAGCATGAAATACGATATACTGAGTATATTCACCATGGTACGGAAATAGCGCGAGAGGCGAGCCAGAAAGACTATGACGCTATCGTGGCTGTGGGTGGCGACGGGAGTGTGAACGACGTGGTGAGCGGGATGTTCGGCAGCGGAAAGGTGCTGGGCATCATCCCCTGTGGCAGTGGCAACGGGTTGGCAAGAAACATGAAACTCTCGCTCATTCCGGCGTTTGCGGTGAGAAACCTCAACTACTGGCATGAGATGAGCATAGACACCATTCTGCTGAATGAGCAATATAAGATAGCAAGTATCGCAGGGGTTGGCTTCGATGCATTCATAGCACGTTTGATGAAGGCGGCAAAGACACGCGGATTCCCGGCATATTTGAACTTGATATTGAGGGAATACCCTACATACGAGTGCAAAGACTACAAACTGATATTCGACGGAAAGGAATTGGAACGCAACGCTTGGTTCATCACCTTCGCCAATTCGAACCAGTTCGGATACAACGCCACCATTGCACCGCAGGCCAAACTTAACGACGGATTGATAGACGTAAGCATAGTGGATAAAATCCCGATTGAGCATGTTGCGATAACAGGACCTTTGGTGTATGCCAACCACTTCGAACTGAGCCAGCATGTTGAGATGTTCAAGGCGAGGGAGATTGTGGTGAAAGGCAATGTCGATCACTGGGTGAATATAGACGGAGAGGGAATCAACGTCGGTACGGAACTGCAATTCGTGAACCATCACGCATCATTGAGGGTTATCGGACAGCATACTGTTGTCGATGCCCATGAATATAACATAGCACAAATCAAAAAGACCATCAAACTATGAGACATTACATAACGATTATTCTTGCATCCGCTCTGGTTGCGCTGACGTTCAGTTCGTGTACATCGTTAAAGAAATTCGTCAACAAGGATGTCGAGGACGAGGATTTCATCATCAGCCAACTTTATGCTGACGAGTATGTCGAGGAGAAGCCGTTTGTGCCGCAGAAACCTGTGGGTACGGTCACCAGCAACGGAAAGGTGGGCAAGCTCGGCATCGAGGTGACGAAATCGGACAACAAGAAACTCTACGACGCCATCGAGGACTGGTACGGCACTCCTTATAAATACGGCGGATGCTCGAAACAGGGCGTCGATTGCTCATGCTTTGTGGGCAACGTGTTCAAGACCGTCTATGGCGTCGCGCTGAAACGTTCGGCGCACGACATCTACGAGAACAACTGCACCCCGGTGTCGAAAGACAAGCTGAAAGAGGGCGATTTCGTGTTCTTCACGAACAATAACAAGAGGGTGTCGCATGTGGGCATCTACCTGAAGGACGGTATGTTCGCACACTCGTCCACCTCGCGCGGGGTGATGATAAGCAAGCTCGACAACAGCTATTGGAAACAGCATTTCTATAAAGGAGGAAGGCTGAAGAAATAGGTGGACTGGGCGAATAAAAGTAAGGAACGGTTAGCAAATATGGGAAAGAAAAAAAATAAGGTTGGAGTGGTTTTCTCGACGAATCCCGATTTCCAATACGAGTACGAGGACGATTCGGCGGTGGAGACGCTTGAGCCTTCGAAGCAGAAACTGACGGTGCGTATCGACCGCCATGCGCGCGGTGGCAAGCAGGTGACGCTGGTGACTGGCTTCGTGGGTACTGACTACGACTTAGCCGAATTGGGTAAGAAACTCAAAAGCCGCTGTGGTGTCGGTGGTTCGGCTAAAGAGGGCGAGATAATCATTCAGGGTGACTTCCGCGACAAGGTGATAGAACTGCTCCAGGCAGACGGCTACCGCACCGTGAAAGGAAACTAGGTCCGTGCCCGGACAGGGCAATAATGATTAAGGGTTAAAGAGCATTCAACAAAAATATTTGTCGATTCACTATTCACAATGGCAGACAACAACAATATCATAAACGAAGTTACCAACGAGGAGTACAAGTGGGGATTTACCACCGACGTGGAGACGGAGACGATAGGCAAGGGACTCAACGAGGATGTGGTGCGTCTGATTTCGAAGAAGAAGAACGAACCCGATTGGCTGCTTGACTTCCGTCTGAAAGCGTTCCGCCGCTGGCAGGCGATGAAGGAGCCCGACTGGGCGCACCTCGAATACGAGACCCCGAACTACCAGGACATCATATATTTCGCGGCACCCAAGCAGCAGCCGAAGAAAAGCCTCGACGAGGTTGACCCCGAGCTGCTGGCTACCTTCGACAAGCTGGGCATCCCGCTGCGCGAACAGAAACAGCTGGCTGGCGTGGCCTACGACGCCATCATGGACTCGGTGTCGGTCAAGACCACCTCGCAGAAGCACCTCGAGGAGAAAGGCATCATCTTCATGTCCATCAGCGAGGCGGTGCAGAAATACCCCGAACTGGTGAAGCAATATCTCGGCACGGTGGTGCCCGCATCCGACAACTTCTTCGCGGCGTTGAACTCGGCCGTGTTCAGCGACGGCTCGTTCTGCTACATCCCCAAAGGGGTGCGCTGCCCCGTGGAGCTGTCGAGCTACTTCCGCATCAACGCCAAGGGCACGGGCCAGTTCGAGCGCACGCTCATCGTCGCCGACGAAGGTGCCTACGTGAGCTACATGGAAGGCTGCACCGCTCCCCAGCGCGACGAGAACCAGCTGCATGCCGCCATCGTCGAAATCGTGGTCATGAAAGACGCCGAGGTGAAATACTCCACCGTCCAGAACTGGTACCCCGGTGACAAGGACGGCAAGGGCGGCATCTACAACTTCGTCACCAAGCGCGGCATCTGCAAGGGCAGCCACGCCAAACTGTCGTGGACCCAGGTCGAGACCGGATCGGCTGTGACCTGGAAATACCCCAGCTGCATACTGCAGGGCGACGACTCGACCGCTGAGTTCTACTCCGTGGCCGTCACCAACAACTACCAGCAGGCCGACACCGGCACCAAGATGATACACATAGGGCGCAACACCCACAGCACCATCATTTCGAAAGGCATATCGGCCGGACACAGCCAGAACAGCTACCGAGGACTTGTGCAGGTGAGCCGCGCCGCCGAGAACGCACGCAACTACTCGCAGTGCGACTCGCTCCTGCTCACCGACACCTGCGGAGCCCACACCTGGCCCTACATCAAGGCCGACAACTCATCTTCGACCATCGAGCACGAGGCCACCACCAGCAAAATCTCCGAGGACCAGCTCTTCTATTGCCAGCAGCGCGGCATCTCGGCCGAGAGCGCCGTGGGCCTCATCGTCAACGGCTATGCCAAAGACGTGCTCAAGAAACTCCCCATGGAGTTCGCCGTCGAAGCCCAGAAACTCCTTAGCATCACCCTCGAAGGCAGCGTAGGATGAAGAAGCTTACGACAGAGGAAATGCACCGACTGTCGGTGGAGGAGTTCCGCGAAGCGGAGAAGTTGCCGCTTACGGTAGTGCTGGACAATGTGAGGAGCTTGAACAACATAGGTTCCGTGTTCCGCACATCCGACGCCTTCCGCGTGGAGCATATATCGCTCTGCGGCATCACCGCCACGCCGCCGCACCGAGAGATTCACAAGACGGCGCTGGGCGCGGAGGAGACCGTGGCGTGGTCGTACCACGAGGATACGGCCGAATGTGTGAAATCGTTGAAGGCGCGCGGCTACAGGGTGTACGCCGTTGAACTGGCGCACGGAAGTCTGAAACTTGACAAGGACAATATCGCGACTGACCGACCGATTGCATTGGTGCTCGGCAACGAGATTGACGGCGTGCAGGAGGAGGTGATGGCGCTGTGCGACGGATTTCTGGAGATACCGCAGTATGGTTCGAAACACTCGCTGAACGTAAGCTGCGCCGCCGCCATAGTCATATGGGAAGCATCAAAACAGTTGCTGTCAGTCAGCGGTCGGTAGTCAGTGGTCTGTAAACATATCTGAAACCTTTAAAACCTAAAACCCTTCAAACCTTTCGAACATATCAACGTATAAATGACTAAGGAAGAAAGAATGGATGCGGCGCGCGGGCTGCACAAACAAGGGTGCAACTGCTGCCAGGCGGTGGTGATGGCATGGGCCGACAAGCTGCCGATAGATAAAAATCACGCCATGAATGTGGCCGCCCCTTTCGGTCGCGGCCTCGCCGGCACGCGAGAGGTGTGCGGCTGCGTGAGCGGCATGGCGATGGTGTGCGGTTTGACGGGCAATACAGAGATGGTGCGTCCGCTGATAGAGAAATTCCGCGAGGACAACGGTGACATCGTCTGCGCCCGCCTCCTCCAGATGGGCAAGAGACCCTGCCCCGAGATGGTGGCCTACGCCGCCGGCCTGCTGGCAGAAAACCTATACGACTAATTGTTATGACGAAACGCAAGATTATAAACGACCCGGTTTATGACGGGTTTCTCAGTATTGACGACCCGGTGATACTCGCTGTAATCGAGCATCCGTTCTTCCAGAGGCAACGGCGCATCAAGCAGCTGGGGCTTACCTTTCTGGTGTATCCCGGCGCCATGCACACCCGCTTCAGCCACATGCTGGGAGCGTTGAACCTGATGGGGCGTGCGTTGGAGGTGCTGCGGCAGAAAGGGGTGGAGATAACCGACGAGGAATGTCGCGGCGCTAAGTTGGCGATACTGCTGCACGATATCGGTCACGGGCCATTCTCGCACACCTCGGAGCGCGTGCTGGTGGATGTTGAGCACGAGCAGATAACGCTGCTTATGATGCAGCGCATCAACGAAGAGATGCACGGGGCGCTGGATACGGCCATCGCCATATTCTCAAACACTTACCCGAAACATTTCCTGCACCAACTGGTGAGCAGCCAGCTGGATATGGACAGACTCGACTACTTGAGCCGCGACTCGTTCTTCACGGGCGTGAGCGAGGGCATTGTGGGTACCGACCGCATCATCTCGATGCTGAACGTCCACGGCGACGAGCTGGTGGTGGATGAGAAGGGGATATATAGCGTGGAGAAGTTTATCATAAGCCGCCGTCTGATGTATTGGCAGGTGTATATGCATAAGACGGTGATAGCCGCCGACCAGCTGCTGCTGGGCAGCATCCGCCGTGCCCGCGAGCTTGACCCGTCGGTGTTCCGTCTTGATACATCTTCCGTCGATTTCATCGACCGCTTTGCGGAACTCGACGACGATGATATCATGGTGGCGGTAAAACGCTGGCAACATTCGGACGACGAGGTGCTGAGCACGCTGTGCCGCAACCTCGTGAACAGGCATCTGCCGGCGATACGTATCAGCAACGAGCCGTTCCCGGAACAGGAGAAGTCCTATTTTACCGGTACGGGCAAGCTGAAAAACCGCTCGTATGACTTCAACGACCAGGAGATAAAAGTGCTGTACAAAGACGGCCGCTGTGTGAGCATCAGCGAGGCCAGCGACCAGTTGGACCGCCATTTCCTCGAAAAGCAGGTGACTAAATACTTCCGTTATGAGCCGAAAGGGGAGTGATTAGTGGTCAGTAGTCAGTTTCTGGTCACAGATCACAGGTCAAAAACAATTAAACATATCAACGTATCAACATATCAACAAATAAATAATGAACGTACATTTTATTGCTATAGGCGGTGCCGCGATGCACAATCTGGCCATCGCGCTTCATCTGAAAGGTTACAACGTCACGGGGTCGGACGACGAGATATTCGACCCGGCCAAAAGCCGTCTGGCGAAATACGGCCTGCTGCCCAAGGAAGAAGGATGGCATCCCGAGAGGATAACCGACAACCTCGACGCGATAGTGCTGGGTATGCATGCCCGTGCCGACAACCCCGAACTGCTGAAAGCGCAGGAGTTGGGTTTGAGAATATACAGCTATCCCGAATACCTGTACGAGCAGTCGAAAGACAAGACGCGTGTGGTGATTGGCGGTTCGCACGGCAAGACCACTACGACGGCGATGATTCTGCACGCGCTGGCTCATGCCGGCATCGAGGCCGACTATATGGTCGGGGCGCAGCTGGAAGGTTTCGAGGTGATGGTGCGGCTCAGCGAGACGGCGAAGGTGATGGTCATAGAGGGCGACGAATACCTGACTTCGCCCATCGACCGCAGGCCTAAGTTCCACGTCTATCTGCCCAATATCGCTGTCGTGACGGGCATTGAGTGGGACCATGTGAATGTGTTCCCGACATTCGACATCTACAAAGACCAGTTCGCCCAATTCATGAACCTCATACGTCCCGAGGGGACTTTGATTTACTGCGCCGACGACGCGGTGGTGAGAGAGGTGGCCGAGGCGAACAAACGTACGGACATTGTCAAGCTGCCATACGATGTGCCGCAGTATGAGGTGAAGGACGGCGTGACATCGCTGATTGGAGGCAACGGTGAGCGTACGCCGTTGAAGGTGTTTGGCCGTCACAACCTTTTGAACATGACTGCCGCGCGGCTCGTGTGCCGCACGCTCGGGGTGAGCGACGAGGTGTTCAACGAGGCGATATCGACTTTCGGAGGCGCAAGCAAACGTCTGGAACTGGTGAAGAAGAACGACCGATGCGCTGTTTACAAAGACTTCGCCCATGCGCCGTCGAAACTGCGCGCCACGATACACGCTATGCGTGAGCAGTATCCCGAGCGCAAGCTGGTGGCCTGCATGGAGCTGCACACCTTCAGTTCGCTGACGCAGGATTTTTTGAAACAGTATCACGGAACGATGGATGAGGCTGACATCCGGTTTGTATATTACAGCAAGCACGCCCTGCAGCTGAAGAAACTGCCCGACCTCGACCCGTCGCAGGTGCAGGCAGCTTTCGGCGACGGAGTGCAGGTGTTCACCGACAGCAACGTGATGGTCGCCGAATTGAAAAAGATGCAGTGGAATGATGCGAACCTGCTGATGATGAGCAGCGGCAACTTCGACGGTATAGGCTTCAATAAACTGGCAGAAGAAATACTGTTTTAGTTTTAAGTGATTAAGGGTTAAAGCGTAGCGACCTATAAGACCTATAAGACTTATCAACCTATCAACATTACAGAAATCATGTCAAAATTCCAGATAGGCGACAAGGTTAAGTTCCTCAACCAGATTGGCGGGGGAGTGGTGACCAAAATCACCGACGATTTCGTGTTTGTACAGGACGAGACGGGCTTCGATATGCCGATGCAGGCGACGGAGTTGATACGCATGGCCGACATGAACGGTGCGGGCAAGATGTTCAACCAGCGGGTGTCGGGCGGCAGTCAGCAGTCGGTGGACGACGAAACAGAAAAAGTGTTCACGCCCAAGAAACCCGACAGCGTGGAGTCGTTGCAGGAGACGGTGAAACAGTTGCAGTCGCAGGTCGCGAACCTCAAAGACCAGGTGAACAAGCTGAAACGTCAGCTGGCGGCGGCACAGAAACAGGGTGCCAAGGAACTGGCGGGCAACGTACTGCTGCAGCACATGGTGGCGGACGGCGAGGCCGAGGTGGATCTGCATATCGACATGCTGTGCGAGAACCCTGGGGAGTTGGCACCGCACGAGGCCTTCCAGACGCAGATGCGCTATTTCCGCACCTGCCTCAACCACGCCTTCGAAAACCACCTGAAGAAAGTGACCTTCATCCACGGTGTAGGAAGGGGCATACTGCGTGACGAGATTATGGCGGAACTGAAAAAGTACGACGACATAGCCGTGATGGACGCACCGATGCGCAAGTACGGCGTTGGTGCTGTGGAGGTGTACTTTAAATGAATGCCCATGTCGTCTAATCACGAATCATTATTTACCCTACCAACGAAACCAAGATGACAGGGAAAGACGACAGGACAATGGTGTAGAATCAATATTGAAAATATGAAAAGAACAATCATTCTGATGGCAGTTGTGACGTTGTTGTTTACTTCGTGCAAAAAGGAGGAAATCAAGCCCGACCCGACAGACGATGGAACGGTGACGCTTCGGTGTGTGAAGCCGGCCTATCTTAAGGCAGGCGATACGGTGGCGCTTATCTCTCCGTCATACGCCACCTCTATGGAGAACGTAGAACTGACAGCCGAGTTGCTGCGGTCGTGGGGATTGGTGCCTGTCATAGGGCCCCACGTGGGGAGCATTGTTGATGGACAATATGCCGGAACTGTAGAAGAACGTGCGGGCGACATCCTGTGGGCGTTTCGCGAGCCGAGCATCAAGGCCATAATCTGCAATCGCGGTGGATACGGTACTATCCAGCTCATCGATCGTCTCCCGCTTACGATGCTGGCGGCATCGCCGAAATGGTTTGTGGGATTCAGCGATATCAGCACGCTGCATGGTTTGCTTTGCCGTGCCGGAGTGATGAGCATACACGGCACCATGAGCTCTTTCCTGGCTCGTGGCGGAACCGACGAGACGAGCACTATGATGCGTGACCTGTTGCTTGGTCGGGTGCCTCGATACCAGATGCCCGCCCACCCGCAAAACATCACTGGGCAGGCCAGCGGTACATTGGTGGGTGGCAACCTCTGCACTTTCACTCCCAACATCGGTACGCAGGCTGACGCTACTATGGGTCAGGGACTTATATTGTTTATTGAAGAGGTCGGGGAGTCGATGCACAACATCGACCGCCAGATGCGTATTTTGAAGATGAACGGAGTGCTTGACCGTTGTCGTGGTATCGTTCTTGGCGAATTCAGCGACTGCGGAACGGAGTTCACCTATGAGAATGTTGAGGCCATGATCCGTCAAATCATAGAACCTTACGGCATCCCGATGCTATGTGGCTTTCCTGGTGGACACGGCGATGTAAACCTTCCGCTGGTCATGGGGGCTCCCGTAACCATCGATGTACATAGCGACGGCGCTACACTACAGTTCAATATCGACGGCGAGCAGTATCCCGTAAACACTTCCGTCATCTCCTCCAAGACGACACCGGTCAACGTCCGTATGCAGCTGGCAGGAAAAGCAAAATAATAGAAAAGATGACGGGATAGGGTACAAACCAATGATATACTATATGGTTTAAGTGTTTTCAGACAAGACATTTCGGGGGTAATCCTGTGGGGAGGGTAGGTGACTGATTGGTGCGTATCATGTCGTATTTTTGGGAAAAGTGTACTTTTGTATTGTTTATCAAACTATAATAAATCAATGAACAAGGTATTTTCAGTTTTGTTTCTGTTCTGTGCTATGTCCAGTTGGGCGCAGCAGCCGCTCGTCTCCACGCAATGGACGCAGAGCTATCCTTACAACCAACATTGTCCGACCGATCCGTTGGAGAACAACAAGCATAGCTATGCAGGGTGTCCCGCCATTGTGATGGGGCAGATACTCAATTATCTTCAGACGACGCAGGGCACCCGGTTCGACGATGGCGATGACTATAACACAGGCAATTATATCGGACGGCAGTTCGATATCGACGACGACTGGGAAGATTATGGTTTCCCGTCGTTCCCGCAACTCAACGAGATGCTCGATTCGGTTGACGCCGCTTTTCAGCGTGGCGAGGAACTCTCGAACTCGTTGATGGCAGCAGTGGTGTTCGCTTGCGGAGTGGCGTGCAAGCAGGTCTATTCAGCCTCTTCATCATACGGTTCAGGCACTTTTGGCGTCGATCAGGCGTTTGAGGCTTATCAGCGTTTCGGTTTCACCGATTGTCAACTGATTCGCGAACCCGACTCTGCGATGTATGCCATATTGATATCCAACCTGCAAGCAGGATATCCCGCCCATCTGGCTGTCGAAAGCCAGGACGGAATGTCTGGGCACAATGTCGTGGTTGACGGCTATCGCGAAAGCGATGGTAAATTCCACGTCAACTTTGGCTGGGGAGGTTCGATGGACGATTGGTACGCGATACCCGACCCCGATGGCTTCTCTTATGGATTGACAAAGGTTGAGGGACTTATCGTGAATATCATACCCTCAAGCGAGCCGGAGGCTATTCTGGAAGCAGTTCGCCCGCAGAGGCTTGAGGTCTATCCAAATCCGGCCACAGACGTCATCTGTTTGAAGAACTGTCCTGATGCTGCGGTCGAATATACTATCTTCAATGTGATGGGTAAAAAGATGGCGTCAGGCATCACTGAAGGCATCATACCTGTCGCAAGGTTGGGCAAGGGCGTCTATCTGTTACGGGTCGAAGGCGGCAAACACCCTGAAATAACCAGATTCGTCGTGAGGTGACTTTTTGAACCACAGATGACGCAATCAAACAATAACACAATGAACAAGATAGTCATTTTCTTCTCCCACGCGGGTGATAATTACAGCGTGGGCAACATCGAGGTCGGCAACACCAAGATTGTGGCCGACTACATCAGCGAAATCACGGGTGCCGACCAATATGAAATCGTCACCCACAAGTACGACGGAATGGCCTATATGCCGCTTATTGACTTGGCCAAGAAAGAGGCTGCCGACGGCGAGCTGCCGCCATACGAGGGTGCCGCCCCCGACCTCAGCAAGTACGACACCGTCTTCATCGGCGGCCCCGTGTGGTGGGGCACCTACCCGCAGGTGATGTTCACCCTCTTCAAGGACATCGACCTCACGGGCAAGACCGTCATCCCCTTCACCACCCACGAGGGCAGCGGCTTGGCCAACTGCGTCAGCGACATGAAGAAAGCCTTCCCGAAGGCCTCCGTCACCAAGGCCTTCAGCATCTATGGACACGAGGTGCGATCCGAAAAGGTCAAGGTGGAACGCTGGCTGAAGAGTCTGTAAATCCAAGGTAACAGGGCATTATTTTTGGCGAATTGACGTTATAAACAACATGGAACCTACAGGTAAGACTTATGTCGGCAGCAACGAACTCTACGCCCAGGTGCAGCGCACCATGCGGCTCTGCGCCGAGATGAACAGCGGATGGCACACCGAGGCCGAGGTGCGTGAATGCCTGCGTGAGATTACCCGCAGCGAGGTGCCCGACACCGTGCGTGTCTTCACACCGATTAACATCAACTACGGCCCTGGCGTGCGCTTCGGCAACGACTGCTTCCTCAACTTCGGATGCACGCTGCTGGCCCTCGGCGGCATCACCCTCGGCGACGGTGCCTTCATCGGCCCACACTGTGTGCTGGCCACAGAGTACCATCCCGAGGACCCCGCCACGCGCCACACACTGCTCACCAAACCCATCATCATTGGCCGTAACGCCTGGCTTGGTGCCGACGTCAAGGTGCTGGCAGGTGTCACCATCGGCGACAACGCCATCGTCGCCGCAGGCTCAGTTGTCACCAAGGACGTGCCCGCCAACATGGTCGTTGCCGGAACGCCTGCTAAAGTAGTGCGAAAGATAAAACAATAATACAATAATGAAGAAAGTAATCCTCCTCGCAGCTGCGGCACTGATGATGGTCGCCTGCAACAGCAAACAAGAAACTAACAACACTGACAATATGAAACAGGAACTATCATTAACTCAAGAGTGGGACAAGGTGTTCCCGCTGAGCGAGAAAGTGGATCACCGCAAGGTGACCTTCGAGACACAATATGGGCTGACGCTGGCGGCCGACCTCTATACGCCCAAGGATGCCCAAGGCAAACTGGCAGCTATCGCTGTGAGCGGTCCCTTTGGCGCCGTCAAGGAGCAGAGCAGCGGTCTCTATGCCATGCGAATGGCGGAGCGTGGCTTCGTGGCGCTGGCCTTCGACCCGTCGTACACCGGCGAGAGCAGCGGCGAGCCCCGTCGCACGGCGTCGCCCGACATCAACACCGAAGATTTCATGGCTGCCGTCGACTACCTGTCGCAGCTGGAGAATGTCGACCCCGAGCGCATCGGCATCATCGGCATCTGTGGTTGGGGAGGCATCGCCCTCAATGCTGCCGCTGCCGACACCCGCATCAAGGCCACCGTCGCCAGTACGATGTACGATATGAGCCGCATCAATGGAAACGGCTACTTCGACAGCGAGAACAAAGAGGAGTCGCGCCACGCTGCTCGCGAGGCAATGGGCATGCAACGCCTCGCCGACCCGACGGCAATGGCTGGCGGCGTCATCGACCCGCTGCCCGAAGACGCCCCGCAGTTCGTCAAAGACTACCATGCCTACTACAAGACCCCACGTGGCTACCACGCCCGCAGCGGCAACAGCAACGACGGCTGGCGCGCCATCGGCACTCAGGCCTACGCTAACGCCCGCTTCCTATACTACATCAACGAGATTCGCTCTGCTGTCCTTGTGATGCATGGCGCGGAGGCCCACTCACGCTACTTTGGCGAGGCCGCCTATCATTACATGGTGGAGGGCAAAACCGAAGGCTACAACTTCGTCGGCAAGCCTAATCCCAACCCCGAGAACAAGCAGCTGCTCATCATCCCTGGAGCCACCCATTGTGATCTTTACGATGGCGGCACGGGCAACTACATTCCTTGGGACACGCTGGCCGACTTCTTTAACAAGAACCTATAACTGCTTCACAAAAACGGATGAGTTTGTCCCTATTATAGAGAGGTAAGAGAGGAAATCATTAAATATTAAACAGAATATGGATTATAAAGAGGAAGCAATAGAGTGCGTCAAGGGCAACGTCCTCCAGATGCATAAGCAAATATATACCGAGTATAATGGGGATTTTGACAGAATCTATACCAAAGCGTACAATAATGCCTCCTATAGGGGCAAAGTGATTGAACCCGGGAAGGAATATGAATTGAGCTATTTGGAGTGTTCGTGCCCAAAGGTAAAAAGTGGACTGAGAACCAATCCTGAGCAATGCGAATGTTCGCGACAGAGCATTTTATTTATTCTCTCGCAGCTTGAACCGGAGAGCCAATTCGATGTCCGGATTGAGAATACTATTCTTCGGGGAAGCGGTCGTTGCACATTCA